>JAWUXY010000001.1:0-9560 GCA_034111105.1 Bermanella sp.
ATCAACGATTAGTTGTGCAACTTCTAAACGAAATTCGGGTGTAAAATGCTTTCTACCTTGCTTACTCATATGTCACCTAAGATACTTATGAGGTGATGATATCACCTCTATTTAGGTGGCCAAAATCACTGTACCACTACAGTAAGCGACTAGTCAGCGCAGTCGTTAAAACAAATATTTGAAATTTCAGCTTCAAAGAATTCATCTGCTTGTGCAAAGAAAGGCAAGATACGCATAATAGACGCTTTATATGTACCTGGCTCGGTAATATTAAAGGTTTTCGTGGTCCACTGACCGTTTGTCCCATTTAATGCATTTGCAGGCACTATAGCTGGGCCATCACCAAACAAGCCTTGTCGTGACATATCTAAAAACATGGCCCATTGGCTGCTGCCACTGGCGCGATAAGTAATGGTGACATTCTTAGGGTTGGCTAAATACTTTGTACGCTCAAGGGTTGGGGCATCTGTACTCAAGCCATTAAACGATACGCTGCCGAACAAATTATTATCGGACTTGGTCCAGCCTCTCATTGTCCACAGTGAGGTGTGATCGTCACGAATAAGACGACTTGAAATGGACTTTCCTATGACGTATGTTCCTGCTTTTTTGCCGTTTATATCCATATTTAGAATGTCTTCATAAGTAATGGGTTTGGCAGAGCGACCATAAACCGAGATATCACATGAGTCGCCAGGCATTAACGTGTCACATGAATTATGGCTGACCTTAAAATGGTTGCCGGTTTTAAATTGAGTATTCGTAATATCAAATTTTTGAGTATCCGATTTATTTTCAAGTGTTATGGTTAAGTTATGTGGCTCAATTAATGGGCGTTCGCCAAGATCATAGGCTGTTGCAATGCTGAGACCTTGCTGTTTTGCATTGCTCAGTGCAAGCCAGTCAATGTACTGGCTTGACGCGGCCCAGTGAGTGCACGATACAAGATAATTTAAGTTTTTCTTTTTATAGCCTAATAAAAACTTTTCTTTAGTTGTGCCGTATACGATAGGCGCGCCTGTCGAGCGATTGCTTGCATCGATGGAACATATTGGTACCGGTGAATTTGGCACGTTTGTTAAGCACAGTTGGCGAGACAGCGGCGTGTTTTTCATACCGGTGCACGATTCAACAGGGGACACTATAAATGTTTTAACGGTTATATCGTTTGAGCCGTTGTCGTAGTAACGACCGGCTACATCAACTTTAACATCTCCCGCGTTTTCTAATTTATTAATAAGGTCACTGTTGGCGAGTGTGAGTGCTTCGATACCATCTGGAACCTCGTTCACTGTTGCAATTAATTGATGCCCTGTATATGGATGTGACTGAGTTGTGACAATGGATTCAGCTTCTGATTGTGTGCCATCTGGTAGCGTGAATACAATCTTAACCGGGAAACCTGGAATAGGAATCGGGATTGGAAATAGATCATCGCTAGGGTTGAAGTCTGAGGCATACTCGGCTGTTGATACCTCTGTATTATTAATAATTAATGTGCCATTTGCTGATAAGTTTGAACGGGCTGACATTCCACTTGTATTATAAACCCCGGGTTCTAGTTTGGTGTTTTCTGACATAACGGAACCGTTTACGATAACGGACTGATCTGTGACTGGCGCTGTATTTAAGAAAGGCGGAGGAAATATGATGCTTTGCGATTGGCAGTCAGGTGAAAATAAAATTTGGTTGTTGCCTATATAACTACCATTACATAAATGTTGATCGTTCGAGTCTTGAACGGAAACCAAATATGTATAGTGTTCCTCTGCTTGTACAGTATTCAAACTTAATGCGCCTATTAACATTAAGCTTGCTGTGAAAGGCGAGAATGTATTTCGGCTGATCAATCTATCCATCATTCAATATCCTGTGTTATGTGAGTCAGACCTGCTGAGCTGCAGGTGGACTTTTCTATGGCAATAACAGGGCCAGAAATAAAAATATATTTTAAGAAAATTGATGTTCTAAAATAGAATATAAATTGATTTCTTTACACATTAATTTTTGAAAATTCTACGACTTTAATACTAAATAATTTTTTATAAAATTATATGTTTATCCATCTTTAGTGTGTTTATATTGGCGATAGATCGAAAAGGTAAGTGGCTATATATGAGCTTATTTAAAGTATTATTAAAACGTATTCTTTGATTGATATTTGATCGAATGGCTGTGTGTTAATGTTTATTTTGGATTGAACAAAAATAAAGGCTAAATTGTGTACACAAAATGGCCATTATTTTCCGTCTTGGTTTGGCGGTTGCCTCAAGCGGTTAATCATTGCCGCAATGATTACATTATGAATAAAATGACTGTTTGTAGAATAAATATCGTGTGAAAAATTGGATAGCATCAGTAGAAAATACTTAGGTTGTTTTATTGATCAATACTTTTTATACCTGTTTCTCATGAATAGATGAGTTGGATAATAAATACTATGGGAATTTCATGTTTGCTTAGCTGTTAATGATATAAACCACGGTTTATTAAATATGTTTGCTTCTTTAAGTCTGGCGGGTTCAGGCCGATATTGTCTAAATACAGATTAATAGCAGGATGATGTCGCTATGAGGTTTGTGATTAGGCGTATGACCTATGGTTACTAATTCATCTTCACTTAGTCAGCTGATTCGTCAGGTGGCCGTCGCTCCTAATTCAGTTATGAAACCGCAGGTTGACGGTCCTATGTTGCAAGCGAATCCGGCAGCATCATTATCTACTCATTTAGGGTTTGCGGGTGTGAGACAAAGTGTTACCAGTGATGACTTTGTTGGTTCTGGTTTACATTTATCGCTAACACTGAGTTCTGGTCAAGACATCACTCTAAATATAGAAAAAAGTGTTGGTGGTGGCCTTAAAGATGTTCGCTTACAAACAAGTGGTGTGCTGAACGTTGATGATGAAGAAAAGCTTGAGCAATTTTTAACGGAGTTAAGTCAATCAGTTGATGCCATATTTTTAGGCGAAGCAGGTCGTGACGGGCTATTTGATTTTGCTAATATGAAAGGCGTTAATGATGTGGCTCTTACTATTCAGCAAGACAAGGGTAACCTAAAGCAACGCTTAGAATTTGAGAAGCAACATACTGAATATGGTCGTAAAGAAGTAGAGGGCGAGTGGTCTCGCTATAACCATTTAACCGGCGAACAAGAACAGCATAATTTTGCGTTAAGTAAACAACCTCGTGATGTTACCACGGCTTATGGTCAAATGGATTACCAATGGGTCGTTGATCAAGTGAGTGCAGGAATGGGGGTTTTAGGCAATGCTCATACAGGTGATAGTTCGACTCAAACACGGGTAACCGACTTCTTTGTTTCTGCGATTCATTCATTGTTTAATGAATCGCAAAAAGGCCATCAGTTATTACAGTCGCTAGGTGCATCCGCACATGCGTCAAAAGCACTTATTGGACAAACGATTCGAGGGTTAAGTGATCAGTCTGTGTCGGCTAATAATATGCCGGGCACAGTGATGCAACAAGGCCATGATGAAGCACAAAAAATGAATGGTTTAGCCGATTTTAAGGCCGATTTTTCATCTAAGCGTGATACACAGGGGCGAGTTAATGCAAATGGTGAGTATAATTTATCAATGAGTATCAGTCAGGTAAGTCGAACATTGCAAGGAGCCACGCAAGACGATAGTAGCCAAACGCAGTTTAGGCGTTTGTTATTAAAATATGAAAGCCAAGGTCAAAAACAAGAATATGAATACAATTGGAAACACGATGATATTTTAATTAATCGATTCACAAATGGTGCACTTGAGCAAACGTATTTTAAATTAACGGATTTACAGCAAGGGATATTAAGTACACATAATGGTCGGCGTGAAGAGGTCTCTGAGTTCATGCAGCGTAAAGAATATTTAGCGAATAACCAGAATACGCCAACCATACAAAATAGTTACACCAAACCGAATGTTTATACCGAGCAAGTACATAATGTTAACTACACGGTTTAGAGAGTATGGTTAACATATTATTTTTACAGTAACGGCTCAATACTTGGCCATAAATACTCAAGTATTAAAGGTTGTGATTTGACGGTTGGGTGTAAGCCGTCTGGTTGAATGTATTCATTGCGATTGGTGTCTGTGATGATATCTTCGAGTGGGGCAAGCATGAACGGCACATAACCAATCATATTGTTATGGGCTAACGATTCAAAACTCTTACTGAACATCTCGCTGTAACGACGACCATAATTACTGGGTACTCGAATCCCTACAAGCAATACTTTTGCATTAGCACGTAACGTTTTATCAATGATGCTTTGTAAATTTGACTGCATCTGCGCAACAGATAAACCGCGTAAGCCATCATTAGCACCTAAGCTTAGTATCACTAACTTAGGTTGTGTTAAGCGTAATAACTGATCAATTTGGCTTAGGCCTTCGCTGCTGGTTTGCCCACTAATGCTCGCATTGTGAACAGTGACGTTAATATTGTGATTGTTTAGTTTAGCCTGAAGCAAGGTTGGCCAGCTCTGTTCTATTTTAATACCATAACCCGCGCTTAAACTATCACCTACGATTAATACGGTAT
This sequence comes from Bermanella sp., assembly GCA_034111105.1. Taxonomy (GTDB): domain Bacteria; phylum Pseudomonadota; class Gammaproteobacteria; order Pseudomonadales; family Oceanobacteraceae; genus Bermanella. Next base: position 4,553 of record JAWUXY010000001.1, read on the forward strand.
TTTGAGTTTGGCTAAAAACAAGTGAGCTTGTGAGCAGTAATAGGGCAAACAACAGCTGTTTCATGATGAATCCTCAAAAATAAGTGAATCATATTAATACCCATATTAAGCCTTCGCAACGGCTCTTATCTATGCGCGTTAACATCAGCGATAAAAGTGTGTGAATAGGATATATCCAAATGCCTCATAAATGCGTATATTGCGCGGCTTATCTATAGTTGTTGCCACCCTAAGAGATATTTATGTCCGTAACGCTTGAACCTTGGTCTTTTCATATCAAAACCGATTTCTCACTTTGTGGCTGGCGTACGCGCTTTAGTGGCAAGCCTGTGATCGTTTTTCTGCATGGTAATGGCTTTAGTGGTTTAACGTACAAGCCCATGCTGGACATTCTGGCGCAAGACTTTGATCTCATCATTCCTGACTTACCAGGCCATGGTGATAGTGGTCATGGTAATGAATTTAATGTGTGGAACGACACCGCAAAATTTATGTCCAGTGTATTAAATAACCTGTCTCATCAAATTCAAGCCACTACGCCCATTTTTGGTCTAGGCCACAGTTATGGTGGTGTGATTACGGGTTTAATGTCAGGTAGCGATGATCGACGCTTCAAAAAAATCATGTTATTGGACCCAGTGATTTTTTCTAAAGGTATGTTGAACGTGATGTCGGCCAGTAATTTATTTGGCTTGTTAGATAACACACCATTGGCGAAACAAGCTCGTAACCGCATTACCACTTGGGGTTCAAGACAAGAAGCGTTTGATTATTTTCATGAGCGTGGTGCGTTTAAAGGTTGGCGCGCAGATGCATTACAAGCGTATGTTGATCATGCACTAAAAGATTGTGAAGAGGGCGTAACCCTTAAATGCCCACCGGCACTTGAAGCTAAGATTTTTAGTAGTTACCCGAAAAAGCTTTGGTTTAACCTGCGTAAAGTTAAGCAGCCATGCAAAATTTTAGTGGCAGAGGAATCATTTCCGTTTATTGCCCGCTCAGTTGAAAAACTAACCCAGTTGCGCTCGTATACGTCTGAACGTGTCGAGGGTGGTCACTGCTTCATGCAAGAAAACCCAGAAATGGCTGCTGAACACATTAAGCAGTGGTTCATAGGTACGCGCGTTTTTTAAGCTCGATTATCAATATTGGCAACGCTATTCAGATAGAATGGCGTAAGTGCCTTCAAATTCAACGGCCGTTTTACCAGAGCATTCAATCACTGCATTGAGTGTGATGCGTGAGCGGCCTTTGTGTTTAAAGTGATCAATAAATTGCTCAAGAGTCGCTTGGCTAGGTGCTTTACAAATGGCGCGAATATCGCCTTGTACTGGTGCTTTGTATTCGATGCAACCCTTGGTTACGACCTGATTACACTGAATACCTGCTTCTAACGTTTTTAAATGGGCCATGCCCCAGCATGCCATAACCGCCGCATTATATAAGCTGCCACCAAATGCGGTTTGTTTATCATTGATATTAGGGGCTAAAGGCGCTCGTAAAATTAATGTTTCACCGTCGTAACTTTCAACGTCCATTTTCATGAATTGAGTAATGGGCAAGTGTGTCTCGAAAAACTGGGATAACTGTGTGCTGACGTTTTGATCATCGACCGACATGCTATAACAACTTAATAATATGTTGCGCGGCATTATACGGGGTGATCTTCTGATCTAAAACATCTTGTTGCAATTGCGGCAGCTGACTTTTTACGGCGTCATTTTGTTTGAGCTTTAGTTCTAGCATTTCTTGAATCAGTTTTTTTAACCAATCACGGCTTTGCTTTGCGCGATGGTGTTCAAAGTGACCATTGTCTTTGGCTTGAGTTTCAAACTCAGCAATCATTTCCCAAACATCATTTATCCCTTGATTCTCTCTGGCAGAGCACGCTTTTACCTGCGGCTGCCAAAAACTTTCTTGGCTTAATAAATGAAGAGCGTTTTTATAATGACTTTGGGTTTGTTTAGCAAGGTTGACGCTTTCACCGTCGGCTTTGTTAATGACGAGCGCATCCGCTAATTCCATAATGCCGCGCTTGATGCCTTGGAGTTCGTCACCCGCATTGGGCAGCATGAGCACTAAGAAAAAGTCCACCATGGCGGCGACTTCGTATTCGCTTTGGCCAACCCCTACGGTCTCTACCAAAATCACATCAAAGCCTGCGGCTTCGCAAAGTAACATGGTTTCACGGGTTTTTTGTGCAACGCCGCCTAAGGCCCCTTCAGATGGGCTAGGGCGTATGTAAGCGTCTTGCTCGCGGCTTAATAATTCCATGCGGGTTTTATCCCCCAAAATGCTGCCACCTCTTAATGGTGAGCTAGGATCGACAGCCAATACTGCGACCTTTTTGCCTAAGCTCAGAAGGTGTAAGCCAAACGCTTCGATAAACGTGGATTTACCTACGCCCGGAATACCAGTAATACCGATACGAATGCTGTTGCCTGTGTCTGGCAATAATTGATTCAGCAGTACTTGTGCTTCTTCACGGTGATCGTCACGCTTGCTTTCAACCAAGGTAATGGCTTTTGCGAGGGCGCGGCGGTTGCCGGATTTTATGTCGTCTATGTTTATCATGTTTCCCACAATGTGGAATTGAATTTATTTATCGCTTTCTTTTGTAGGTCAGGCATTGTCTGACACGACTATTTGTTGGTGGGCAGCGCCCACCCTACATACTCGGGTTTAGCCGTTAATCGCATCAAGTACTTTACGAGCACTCACCGGAATTTTTGTACCTGGGCCAAAAATACCTTTTACGCCCGCTGCGTATAAAAAGTCGTAATCTTGTTTAGGTATAACACCGCCCGCGATCACCACAATGTCTTCGGCACCTTGCGCTTTAAGTTCGGCAATTAAATCCGGTACTAATGTTTTGTGGCCAGCTGCAAGTGATGACACACCAATGACATGCACGTCATTTTCAATGGCTTGTTTAGCCACCTCGCTTGGGGTTGAAAACATGGGTGATAAATCAATATCAAAGCCGACATCTGCAAAGGCTGTAGCCACCACTTTTGCACCGCGATCGTGACCGTCTTGCCCCATTTTACATACCAGCATACGTGGGCGGCGCCCGTGTTTTTCAACAAAGGCCTCTATGTCTGTTTTGATTTGTTGCCAGTCTGCATCATTTTCATAACCTGCACCGTATACACCACTGATGGTACGAGACTGTGCTTGATAACGACCAAATTCTTCTTCCATCGCGTCTGAAATTTCTCCAACAGTGGCACGTAAGCGTGCGGCTTTTACGCTTAAGTCTAGCAGATTGCCTTTGCCGCTTTTTGCGGCTGCGGTAATGTTAGCCAAAGCCTGCTTAACGGCCGTGGTATCACGGCTGGCACGAATGGATTTAAGGCGTTTGATTTGTGATTCGCGTACCGCGACGTTATCTACTTCTAAAATATCAAGGTCGTCTTCATTTTCTAACTGATGTTTGTTAACACCAACAATCACATCTTCACCGCGGTCAATTCGCGCTTGCTTACGTGCGGCGCTTTCTTCGATGCGCAGTTTAGGTAAACCTTCTTCAATGGCTTTGGCCATGCCGCCTTTTTCTTCGATTTCTTCAATTAACTCCCAAGCGCGATCGGCAAGTTGCTGAGTTAATGATTCCATCATGTAAGAGCCACCCCAAGGATCCGCCACTTGTGGGATGCCAGTTTCTTCTTGAATAATAATTTGTGTATTACGGGCAACGCGAGCGCTGAATTCAGTTGGTAATGCAACGGCCTCATCTAATGCGTTGGTGTGCAGTGATTGTGTGCCGCCAAATACGGCGGCCATGGCTTCGATGGTGGTGCGCACTACATTATTGTATGGGTCTTGCTCGGTCAGTGACCAGCCAGATGTTTGCGAGTGAGTACGCAACATGGACGATTTAGGGTTGGTGGGATTAAATTCCGCCATGATGCGGTTCCATAATAATCGGCCGGCACGCAGCTTGGCGATTTCCATGTAAAAGTTCATGGAGATGCCCCAGAAAAACGATAAACGCGGGGCAAAGGTATCGACATTTAAGCCCGCATTAATCGCGGTGCGCACGTATTCACGGCCGTCACTTAATGTGTAAGCAAGCTCAAGCGCGGCATCGGCTCCGGCTTCTTGAATGTGATACCCCGAAATTGAAATGCTATTGAATTTCGGCATGTGCTCAGAGGTGTAACCAATAATATCGCCGATGATTTTCATCGATGGGGCGGGCGGATAAATATAGGTATTACGCACCATGAATTCTTTTAAGATATCGTTTTGAATGGTGCCGGATAATTTATCTTGTGAAACACCTTGTTCTTCTGCGGCCACAATATAGTTAGCAAGAATTGGTAACACCGCACCATTCATCGTCATGGACACCGACACTTTATCTAATGGAATTTCATTAAATAAAATTTTCATGTCTTCGACAGAATCAATGGCGACACCGGCTTTACCCACATCACCGGTAACGCGTTCGTGATCAGAATCATAACCACGGTGTGTGGCTAAATCAAAAGCAACCGACACACCTTGGGCGCCTGCTTTTAAGTTTTTACGATAAAACGCGTTGGACTCTTCAGCCGTAGAAAACCCAGCGTATTGGCGAATAGTCCATGGACGGCCAGCGTACATAGTGGCCATTGGGCCGCGCACATAAGGCGCCATGCCGGGAAAGGTGTTGTTGTACTCAAGGTCTTTTACGTCGTCTTGTGTGTACAGTACTTTAATTGGCACGCCTTCCGGTGTGTGCCATTCCATTTCCTCGGGTGTCATGCCTTTCATTTGCTTAGTCGCAAGTGCGGCCCATTCATCGTAGGTGTACTTTTTATCTGTCATAGTATTCGCTTCGCTCAGTAAGATGTTTGATGAGAGATGGTCGTTTATCTTCATCAAACACTTGACGCAATCATATACATTTCATTTAACTCTAACGTCTAAAGTCTAACGTCTAACGTCTAACGTCTACCGTCTAACGTCTAAAGTCTAACGTCTCACGTCTAACGTCTCGGCTCAGCCAATTGCCTGGTTT
>JAWUXY010000002.1:0-23008 GCA_034111105.1 Bermanella sp.
CACAGCTAGGCTGTGCGTTTTTGTTAAGACTTATTAACACTAAGGCTTATTCCACGATCGCAGTGAAAGTGATTGCAATTTCTTCTGCTTGAACAACATCACCAACAAAAATGGTGATAGTACCAGTCGTATCATCGTAACGAACTTCATTATCAGCTGTTGGCACAATAGTAACAGTAGTCAGCGTTTGAGCTACACCATCAACACTTAGGGTTGCATTTGCTAATGAGTCTATTGAGTATTCAGTAGGAAGCTGTTCACTGAATACAACAGCGTTTGCAGTTGCAGAACCAGTGTTTTTAGCAGAGTAAGCAAACTCAGCCATAGATGTTGGGATTGCTTTTGGACGGTAGTTCGCTTTGTTAGCAGCTGCAACGTCCGGACAATTACCAACTTGTGTACCACCTTGTGAATAATCATTTGTATTAGCATCTGTTAAGTTGCTATCACAAACTACATCACTAATAATTTTGATGGCTAATTTAGGAACAGCTAACGGATCGTTAGGGTCAGTAAACTCTGCTGTTTTGATAATACGATCCGTTTTAACTGTGATTGCACCTGTGTATTTAAGGTTATTTGTTGATGCGTCTTCAGCAAAAATCACGTATTCAGTAGTTAGATTTGCGTTTTTGTCATCAGCGATATTTTGAGTCAACAAGTTTGTGCCATCAGTGTCTGTAGGGGCCAGCGCTGTTGCTTTTGCTAGCATTTCAACTGTGTCACCGTTACCAACGTTTACATTATTAGTCATGGTTACTTTTGCGAAAACAGTAGTAGGTGTATCAACTGCAAGAGTGGCTACTTTGTTGTTTGCAAGTTGGTTGCCAGCAGTTGCTGAAGCAGCACTGTGGAACGTTACAGATTGTGGTGCAAAGTCCGCATTATTATTATCGCTTAATGCTAAAACGAAAGCCTGTGCCTTGTTACCTGTGTTGGTCAAGGTATAAGACAATACAATTGTTTCGCCAGGGGCTGTGTCAGCAGAACCCGTGTTTGATGTTAACGTCATGTCAACTTTTTGGTCAACTTTAAAGCCTGATACTGACTCAACAGGAGTCTGTGTAGTACTGTTTACACTATAACCAAGGGTTACGGTGTTGTTAATGTCGGTTCCTGCAACGGTGCCAGCAGCAAACGCTTGGCCACTTAGGCCAAAGCTTGCAGTAACAGCCAGTGCGGTTAGGGTTTTATTTAGTTTCATAGGTTTCTCCTTTGAATTCCTTTTTACTTTTGTTTTTAAAGTGAGTTTTGGTGTATAATTCGTGTATTTTGTCGGTTATGCGATACAACGGCGTAACCAACCCCTAGTTTTGTTATTTCACTTGCACCACGTACTGCACACTGCCTTCCTTACCTGCAGGTAAAGCACTGCTTAATGTCCAGCGAACGTGGGTGTAATCTTTTGCTGTAGCGGGTACTTTCTTGCCGCTCACTTCAACAAACAGTTGCTCTGGGTTGGCGAATTTTTTGCCACCATCCACAGAAAATACAACCTTGGTGTTTGCGCCACGCGCGCTGTTATCGACATAAACCGTGTTTTCTGGAACCGGGTTATTTAATACAATGTCAGCAGCGGGCTTGTCACCTGTATTTTTAAATGAAATGCGATAGCCCACTTTATCACCGGGTATGATGTTATCGGGTGTAACCCATTCCATTTTGCTGGTGCCGTTATCTTGTTGCTTCTCAACAACCTCGAACATTGACGTTGCTAATTCAACTTGTGCAAATGCAAATGTTGGAAGCAAACATAATGTGGCTAAAATCTTTTTCATTTTCTTTTACCTACTGAATGACGGTAGTGAATTGAATCGCAATAGCAGGATCACCTGCATTGATATTGCCTAGATCAACCGTGATGGTATTGGTATTGGCGTCATAAGAGGTGCCATCGGCATCGGCATTACTGGCTGTTTCAGCGACACCGCCAACCGTTACTGTGCCGGTAATACCGTTTTTAAGTTTTAATTGTGTTGGTAAAGGATCACTTACAACAATGTTATTAGCTGCGCCAGTACCTGTTACCGTAACCGTCAGTGTGTAGTCAACTTCAGCGCCCGGAACGGCTTTACTACCGCCACCGCCTAATAAGTCACGGGTTGCAGAAATGGCTTTTACGATGGCCACATCAATGTCGCTGACCACAAACGTGGAAGTAACAGAGGCGATAGCCACTGCGTTTACCGCATCAGTGCTGCTGTCACCACCGCCGATAACAACGTCACCCGCATTTGGGTTGTTTTGTCCATCATTAGCAAACGTTGAAGAAACCGCAGACACATTTAAATTAGCAAGAGCCGCATCGGCCAAAGAAGCTGGAATATTAGATGTTACCCAAATAGTGAGCTCACCATCAGGTGCAATTGAAGGGGGATTCGCGTTGTTATAAAGGGTGTCGACAGCTATATCTAAAATGCCGTCGCCATCATCAACATAAAAGCTGCTTAATGTGACGTCGAAATCATCACCTGAATCTTGGGTGACGACGATTTTGAAACCTTCATCGCCGTTACCATCATTTTTAAGTTTGAACTTCATTGCAGCGTCGTTTTGAGGCGAGCTGATACTGATGTTGCCCGCGTCGAGTTTAGCCACTGTGCCTTTTACTAATTCTTGTACTTTAAAGGTAACCGTACCGGAATTAGCCGTAACCGTACCGGCACCTGCGTCATAAGAAACCGTTGCTTGGTTTGAGATAGGCGCGCCTGCACTGGTACCTGCTGCGTTTGCATGAGTAATGGCCAGTAATAAACCGCCTAATACTCCCCCAATTTTTTTGAGCTTGATCATGTGGGCTTTCCTGTTTTTAAGATCCATATGGTTTGTTTATTATTCATACTGCTTACTGCAATCGTACTTGGTAATTAAAATTAAATTCGGGTGTTTCTGAGCCGTCTTTCTTGGCTTTTTTATAGGTGCCAGAAGGCTTTATGCGAATATAACGAACCGTTGGGTCATAGCCGTCACCACTATCGACAGGCTCGTAATTGAAATCACTGCCGTCCTGTGAAAAATAAATGCCATCGTTTGCAGCGCTTAAACCGAGAAAATTAAATACCAGCTGGCTTTCATTTGGATTGGCACCGTCTTCGAAGCATATTGGGCCGGCACCTGTGCCTGGGCCGCGATTTAAACAGGTTATGTCGCCAATATAAAGCTCGGAATTGGTTGTTATTTCATCTTGTAAGGTGATGGAGTTATCGTCACTTTCACCGCGTCCGGTGTTCACTGCATGGATCGTGTATTTCAACTCAGCCCCAGGAATGGCTTTAGGCTTATTGCCTGCGCTTAGTGGCCCGCTTATTGGGTCATTGATGACTTGAATGGTTTTATTTAATGCAATGCTTGGTAAAAAGGGTATGACAGTGAAGCCCTTAATGTTGGTATGCTCAACATCGCCTTCGACGCCTTCAGCGGATGTGATGCTAATTGTCCAGCCGCCTAATAATTCGTCTGTTTCGGCGAGTGTAAACGTCTTTTCAAATCGTTTACTTGCTGATGCGAGATCATCGCTGGGGTCATCTATAGCAACCATCAAATCATTGCCAGAAAAGTTATAAAAGCTGCCATCGGATTTTTGTAATCTGATATCGGTTTGGTTGATATCAAAGGCCCCAAATGGGTCAGAGACATCGGCGCGAATAGATAGAGTGGTATCTGGCTGACTTTTGGTAATTAATGTGGCGCCACTGTCGTCAGAGTAATCACCATTCGTATCACTAAATGGCGCTGACCAAACAGCAATATTGTCTATATTGATAACGGTCGATGCATTGATGATGAGGGCGCTGTAACCATCTGCTTTTCTTGAATTATCTGTGCTGGCTAGCGTATACAGTGTGATGCGTCGGTTGTTATTGGATTGATTATTATAACCGTCATTTCTGATGGTAAGAACTAAGCCCTTACCGGCTGCGACTGTGTAGTTATCACTCAGGCTATTATTTTTTTCAAGAACGGTGGTTACATCATCTATACGACCACGAAGAATTGAGACGTTAGTTAATGTTTTATTCGCCAATAAAACACCGTCAGTGTCTCTAAGCGTGAATGTAATGGTAGCAAGCGTGTAGCGATTACGATTGCCACTTATTTTTGTTTCAACAGTGATGTCGGTTAAATTAAATGTGAGATCACTTTGTAATTGAGGACCAAGACTCCATGAGCGCTGGCCTTCTGCTGATATGTCAGTGGTTCCAACGGCTGGGCGTGCTCTTGATAAACCAGTGGATGTATCAAGATAAAGTTGTTTATTACCAGTAGAAGCAGGCGTTCCATCTACGACCTCTAATGAGTCGGAGGTAATTGTCCAATTCTTGGAGCCTAGATTAAGCAAGCTCGACATATTGATTATTGTGCCTGCTGGTGTGCCTGGGTCGATGGTTAAGCGTAATGTGATTGTCGGTGTTTCACCTGATGCAAATGCAATGTTAGAAATATCAAGGTAACCAGTTCCATTATTGCCACCCACGCTCAGGCTATTGTCGGTTGTATTATTAGGTGTTGTAGCTACTTGGAACTGGCTAATAAATGCAGGAATGTCTGCGGTGACTTGCAGGTTGGTGATATCGAGTGCCTCTTTTTCTTCTAGGGTGATGATGACATCAATCGTATTGCCAGCTTCTAATAAGCCGCCATCGGAATCACTAATGACAATTGTTGATGGTGAAAGGTCTGGTTCAACAACGGTTATGTCACCAGTATCAACCACCCAGTCGTTACTGTTGTAAGAAATGGTTGCTTGGTTTTGTAATGATGCACCACGAGGAGCTGTTTGATTAACCGTGACTTCAAAAATAATTTCGGCAGTGCCATTGGCAGGTATAGAAATGTTTTGAATATCTAAAAATCCGGTGCCATTCACACCACCAGTGTTAGATGAATTCACAACCGCACTGTTTGGTTTAGAGATGACTTTAAAGTTTTTGCCGTCAGGGTAACTAGTGATATTTGCAGGCAAGTCATCACGTAACTGAATACCACTGGTGGCAAGGTTACTTGCATCATCAATTGTGATTATGTATTGCAGTGTATCGCCTGCTAATAATATATCACCGCTTAAATTGTTTGGAGTTTTACTGGATGCGGATAAATCCACAGCCGGTGTCGAGTTAATGGGCACGCTTAACGCGTAGTTGTCATTTTCGGCATGGTTATCAAAGATGTCGTAGGGTGCCGTATCATGATCAACAGCAACGGACCAATTGGCGGTTTGCCCAGATGTGCCGGCTACATCCAGTTTAAGGTCGAGGTAATCACTCCAGCCACTGCGTAATTTAGGCTGATAAATACAGCTTAACTGTTGACCGGCTTGCGAGCATTGCCAATCTATATCACCCTGATTGCCATTAAAGGATAGCTGGGAAGGCAGTGTGGTGGTGAATCGCACGCTTTGAGTTGGAACATCGTTAGGGCCGTTATTAGATACTGTGAATTTTTTGGTCACAGTTGAGCCTTGTAGCCAGCCGGTAGGGTTAGAGGTAGTGACACCTAGATCGGCTACGGGAATGTTCGAAACTTTTATGACTTCTGCGCTGAGTAATACCCCATCTTGGCGTGCTGTATAAGTGGTGCTAACAGACGTTGCGCCTTCTGTTAGGTAAGCCGATATATTATACGAGTCGATATCCACACCATATGTGGTTCGGCCGCCTTCAATGTTTGAGTATGAATCAAACTGATTACCTAGGCTGTTCCCCCCAGATGAATCAAATAAGTCGAAGCCTTGAAAGGTTAACCCTTCACCGTCATTACCTATTGTGTCGTCACCTTCCCAAGTAATGTGGGCATGTTGACCTTTAGGGTTTGCAGGCAATTTAAAATTACTCGGTACGAGTGTTAAAGATGAGACTGCGGCGCTCTCTTGAAAGTACTGAAACCCTTCATAGATATTAATTACGCTGAAATCTTCGCTTTCATCTTCATATATTACAAGCAGTGACCAGCCACCTAAAACGGTCTGAGTGTTACAGCGGGACGTGTTGGCAAATATGTCCAAATTGCTCATGCTATAAACGCTGTTACGAGTATTTTTAACGAGGTTTGTTACATCAGCGGATGCACCGTAGTAGTAACTGGTACCACTGCTGTCGGTATATGTTCTGTTTGCCGTGATTGTTTGACCATTAAAGGTGACGGTACTGTCAACGAAAGTGCTATTTGAAGAAGAACCAGCCCAGTATAGGTATGCACGTTTAATATCTGCTGCAAAAGGCAGGGTAGAAAGGGGATTTGATGACGAATTGCTAAGTGCGCATGCATTTTGACTATTTGATGCGGTGCGAAATGAACCTCCAGTAAGCTCAAACGACAAATTGCCAGCAAAACTTTCGCGAAGAGCGACGGTCGTACCAGCAATTGAGTTTGTCGTATGCATACTGCTTCCTACTAAAATGGCCGCCCACAAGATAAAACGAGCAGATTTTAGGCCTTTAATATAGAGGTACATTTGTACGGCTCGGTTCAAATTATTACCTTTTGTAATGACAGGTTTTAATTATGTAACGGGATGTTATTTGTCCCGACTAACCAAGTCAAGAATGTGACCTGCATCACTATATGAAAAAAACGGGCCATATAAGTCGTTATTTTTAAAAGAAAAAACAAGTGTTTGATGAATCTGGGTTCATTGGCTGGTTATGACTATTATTAGTGTCTTCGTTTGTTTTAATAACAGTAAATCATTAATTGGAAAGGTTAAAATGGGACAATCATTGGAAAGTGTTAAAAATGCTCAGGCCAGAAGTTTTTTTAGCTTTTTTTGTGAAAATTTGATGAAAATACATGAGTGTCATTTGCTTGACGCTTTTAAGGTGAAAATTTGAATTATTTGATCATTTTATGCGTTCTTTTGTTTTTACTTATACCGTTATATTTTGTAGGTAAATGATATTCATTTGCGCATGGGTGTTGGCTTTGAGGTAGATGTGCACCTTTATGTTGGAGTCGGTTTTTGGTGGAAACCAAAGTCATTTTAGTTTTTAAAATATGAGTTGTTTTTGATCTTTTTAAGTGGCGCTAGGTGAGGTGAATTTCATATGGCCGAGGTTGGGGTTTTCTTGTTTTGCGGTTGTTGGTTAGGCTCAAAAATGAGTCAAATTAATGATTTATACTTATAAATTGTTGCTTATAAGGATTTTAGGTATTAAGAGGTCAATTGTTTGCTGTTTTAGTCATCCATCATGAGTAAGTGTCGTGAATGAGCAACAGGTAGGTCATTAAGTCGGCTTGTTTAGTACAGGGGTTTTACGATTGGTGTTTGGTTATTTGACTTGGTAGTTAGAGGTTAGGGTTTTTGCATGCATATTGTTGTTTTGTTTGTGGTGTTTTAGGGTGAAAAGCTATCTGCTGTAAGTTAGCTGGGTGTTTAAGGGTCAATCATCTTGCTTTTGATTATTTAGGATTGCGAGGCTAAATAGGGGGGGGAGTGAGAGTATTGTGTTTGCTGTAGTGTAAAGCAAAAAAAACCGACTTATTAAAAATAAGTCGGTTTTTCAGAATTTGGTTGCGGGAGCCGGATTTGAACCGACGACCTTCGGGTTATGAGCCCGACGAGCTACCAGACTGCTCCATCCCGCGTCAATTAAACGCTAAGCTTATAGTCATGCCTTTTTATATTTTAGCTTGCAAAAAAATAACAAGTTTCAATGTAAAAATGGTTGCGGGAGCCGGATTTGAACCGACGACCTTCGGGTTATGAGCCCGACGAGCTACCAGACTGCTCCATCCCGCGACTATATCCGTTTCTGGTTATTCAAACATGACTTGAATGACGGATTGCTTATCTCGCCTTGGCTATTGCCTCAGCGAGGTTGCGCATATTACGGAGTTGGGTCGTACGTGTCAAACCTTATTATCGAAAAACCCTAATAAATTCAATTACAAAGCGTTACATAGCCAATTATTAGGCGCGTTCAATTTGACTATTTAGGGTACCGAAGAAGCGCTGATGCAATGTTGTGTAATCTGCATTCTGTGCTTTGACGGCAAACCAGCGGCACTGTAAATTTTCTAATTGAGCGTCTAAGCTTGGTAGGCTCTGCCCCATATTTTTTTGTAAACGTTCGACTTGCAAGGCCATACGCGCGGCTTGTTCGCTTGCTGGGCTTTCTACTTCTAGTAAAATTTCTAGCTCTAAGCACAGCTTCTCAAGAGTGTCTGAGCTATTTGGCTTGTCGTTATTTAAGCGTGTTTGCAAAATAGCCTTAACCTGAGCAGGTAATTCAGTCGATTCTAAATCCCCTGATAGCGCCGCGCTGTCCACTTCACCTTGTTGCTCTGCCTGACCCAGGCTTTGTGCCAGTTGTTGCGCGTTGAGCCATAGGCTGTGCTGATCATGGCGTTTTTGCTTCTTAATCGCTTGATTTAGCTGCTCTTGTAGCTCGGATAAATTTTTAGTAATGGCCTGTTTGACTTTCGTTGGTAGCTCAATCCCATGGAATGCTTCATTAATGTCATTGAGTTGTTGCTTCGTTTCATTGGTGATGCTGCTAACCGCTTGTTTGGCGGACTCAAGCAGTTCATTGGCTTTGGCAATGTTGTCATCAAAAAACTGTTTACGAGCTTGGCCGGCTGACTTTCTTTTTTCGAACAAAGCATCACATTGCTCGCGGAAGTGATTCCACAGCTGTCGTTCAGCGCGACCGGCATTGCCTTTGTCTTTCCATTGGGTTTGTAGAGCCTTACAAGTTTCAATGGCTTGGACAATGTCTTCGTGCTCATGCAAAGCCGTAACGTCATCGATTAACGCTTGTTTAGCGGCGGCATTTTGTTTGAAGTGTTCAACCAATTTGCCATGCAGTTGCTGAGTGGCCTCGTGAAAACGTTGCATGATGGCTTTTTTATCGGTGTGATCAACTGGCGAGAACGTTTTAAATTCATCATGTGCTTTGTCTAAAATTTGCTGCACGGATTTCCAGTTTGCATTGTCCCAGTCGTTAATATTAAAAAATTGCTCTAATTGTTCGCAAATAATGGTGCGCTGTTCAAGATTGTAGGTGCGTACTTTGCTCATTTCTGCAAAGTAAGCTTGGCAAGGTACATACGCTAAATCAGATGCCTGCTTAAATGTTTGCCAAAGCGCCTGTTGTTGTTTTTGATCAGGCAAACTGCCTAATGTTTTCCATTGATCTTGTAATTCGCGAATAGCACTGGCTTTGTCTTTTGGATTGATGTCGGCATCAATTAATGCATTCATGTCATCACACAGTTTTTCAAATTTAGGTAGCGTAGCAAAACCCTGCCAGTCTTTTAGTTCATTAAGCGTTAACGATAGTGATTGGAATTGCGCTTGTAATGCTTTTGTTTTTTGATTGTCTGCTTGCTCTAGGTGCTTGCGGATACTGTTTTGTAATTGTTTTGCTTCTTTTAATTGGCCGTTATCAATAGCGTGTTCAAAATTTTGAATGGCTTTGTTGATATTGCTAATGACTTGTTTTTCATCTTTCTGTAACGCTTCAAGTGCTGATTCGATCTCACTTTTAAGGGTTAAAACACTATTAAGTGTGCTGCTCTTCGGGAAATCGTCAGGCCAGCTAATGGATTTAATCGCAGATGAAATGTTTTTTTGTTGTCGCTTTAATTCACTTAATGATTGGTTGCGCAGTGCGATGGTGACAGGTTCTAAGTCAATACTTGTATTGTTTAAGAACGCTAAACTGGTTTGTAAATTGGTGATGGGCTTTATGAATGCTTCGAATTCAGCTTTCACTTGCTTGTCAATTTTACTGTTTAAATTGCTGGCTGTTAGCCAAGATTCGTTCACATTATTTAATGTTTGAGTTAAATCATCTAATGACGGCGCCGATGACTTACACAAACTATGCAACTCTTTTAATTCATTAATGGCATTAAGTTGTAATACTTGTGCTTGTTTGTTTGCGGCTTGTGCTTGCTCCATGTCAGCTTGTTGCTGCTGGTGATCGGCGAGTACTTGCTCGCATTGTGTAATAGCGCGCTCGAATGTTTCTTGTTGATTGGTACTGGTCTCACTGTTTTTCCAAGATTGTTTAAGCAGTGCAATTTGGCCAGCATAGGTTGGGCTAAAGGCTTGTTGAGTGAGTTGCTGAGCCGTGTGCAGTAATTGTTCTATTTGTGCGTCTGCCTTTGCTTTGACGTCTTCTTGCTTGGCAAGATTGGCTAGCTTTTCTTTAACATGGCGAACCAGAGTTTTATCTTTATTTAAAAATTGTTGTTCAATCGCTTTTAAGGTTGTTTTTGACTCGATGTATTGAGCGGCTAGTAGGCGGCTCTTAGCACTGACTGACTGTTTGATGAATTCAAATAGCGTGTTTTCATCTTTAATTTGATTGATGGCCGCTTGAGCTAATGTTTGATCATTGGCAAATGTGGCAATAGTCATTAGCTGTTGTGGGTCTGTAATGCTGGTTAAGGCTGTAATTTGAGCCTCAGATTGGTCTGTGTTAAGTGCTGTTTTTAAATATTGAGCAATTGCTGCTTGTTTGATGGGTTCTGCTTTCTCGTTGAATAGGGTGGCTAAAAAATCGAGGTTATGGATTAAGCCAATGGCTTTAAGGCGTACCGAATCGGCGGGGTCTTGTTTTGCCAGTCCCTCAATGATTTGGGCATCATTGAGTTGATCAAGTGCCTGTAGACGCACCGCTGAATCTTGATGTTGCCATTTAGGTGCAAATAGATTTTTTAAAAACGTTGCCATGGTGTCCGCCTAACAAGTGCCAATATGACTGGCTAAATACAAAATAAAGGGGGCTCATTCTACTGACAGATTCAAATGAGGCAAGCTTTGTACACAGGTGCCAGTTTTCCTTGGGCTCTGGTAATTTTTAGTCGCTTATACGACAATCCATATATAAATAAAAACAACAATAAAATGAAGCCTATTTTCATGCTACGAATTCTCAGCTTTATACTCATGTATTTCGGCCTATATGGCTGTACAGCCATGGGCACGCAAACCCTGCCTTACGATGTATTGGCTGAAAAATACACAAACGAATCCAGCCGCTACGTGGATGTCAACGGGCTCACGATCCATTATCGCGATGAAGGCAGTGGCCCGCCATTGATCTTACTGCACGGTGTTGGCTCCTCTTTGCATACTTGGGACGCTTGGGTTGATCAGCTTAAAGGGCAGTATCGTGTTATCCGCATGGACCTTCCCGGCTTTGGTTTAACGGGCCCGGATACCGCCCCCAACAAAGAAACCGCTGGATATATGGTGGATATGTTGGACGGCTTTGTACAAAAATTAGGCATTAATCGATTTTTTTTAGCGGGTAATTCATTGGGTGGTTATTACGCTTGGAACTACGCAGGTGTCTACCCAGAAAAACTGTATAAAGTGGTTCTCGTCAGTGCCAGCGGTTATCCGCAAGATATGCCATTTTGGTTGGGGCTTGCTTCTTTCCCCGGAGTTCATTGGATTACGCCCCATGTAATGCCTCGATTCATGCTCAACTGGACCGCCGAAAGTGCGTACGAGCACGAAGACGTGCTCACCGATGAGGTGAGAGAGCGCTACTTTGATATGAGCCAGCGTCGTGGTAACCGTGAATCTTATATTTCCCATTTCCGAAAGCTGCGCGCCATGAGTGATGACGACACGTTGGGTGCAAAAGTCAAAGATGTGTTAGTGCCCACTTTGCTTATGTGGGGCGAAAAAGATGAATGGATACCACTTGATGTAATGCGTTTGTTTCATCGTGATTTGGCCTATAGCGAGTATGTTGTGTACGAAGGCGTGGGGCACTTACCCATGGAAGAGGTGCCTGTGCAATCAGCACGTGATGCAAATAACTTCTTTATGTCTGAGTTACAACAAGAGAAGCACCACCCGCAAGAGACGGGAATTAAATTCTATGATGGTAAATATGGCCAACCCCTGATGACCCAAACGGTAGACGAGCAGCCCTAGTTCTTAGGGTTTTGGCTTGCGTGTCATTATGCGTGTTAGAATGCCGTCTGATTATTTTGATTAAGTGACAGTCGGCATTTTTATGAGTGAATCCATTTTCTGGTACGATTTTGAAACCTTTGGTGTAAGCCCTGTATGGGACCGCCCATCGCAATTTGCCGGTATTCGCACCGATCTAGACCTCAATATTATTGGCGAGCCTGAAAACGTTTACTGTCGCCAAGCAGACGATTATCTCCCTCATCCTATAGCATGTTTGATTACGGGTATTAGCCCGCAAACGTGCCAACAAAAAGGCATGCGTGAAACCGACTTTATTGCCCGTATCAACGATGTATTCAGTGTACCTGGCACCTGTGCGGCGGGTTACAACAGTATTCGTTTTGATGATGAAGTGACACGGCATACTCTTTATCGCAATTTCTTAGATCCATATCAGCGTGAATGGCAAAACGGCAACAGTCGTTGGGACATTCTTGATATGATGCGTTGTGCCTATGCACTGCGGCCTGAAGGCATTAACTGGCCTAAAGGTGAAGACGGCAAGGTCAGTTTTAAATTGGAAAACCTAAGTGCTGCTAATGGCATCGTGCATGAGAACGCCCATGACGCCTTGAGCGATGTTTACGCCACTATTGGTTTGGCTAAGTTAGTAAAAGAAAAACAACCTAAGTTGTATCAGCACTTATTTAATTTACGCCGTAAAGACGCGGTTGCACCGTTATTAGATGCGGTGCATCAGCGCCCAGTGTTGCATATTTCCGGTATGTTGGGTGTTGATCGAGGTTGTGCGGCAATGATGGTGCCGTTGGCCGTGGATGCAAAAAATAAAAACGCGGTGATGTGTTTTGATCTACTGCAAGACCCAACAAATTTATTTGAATTAAGTGTCGAACAAATTCAACAGCGATTATTCACCAGCAAAGAGCAACTTACCGCTCAAGGTGTCGAGCGAATCGCGCTTAAAAGTATTCACATTAATAAATGCCCAGTGGTCTTACCAGGCAAAATGGTCACGCCTGAGATTGCTGAAAAATGGCAGCTTGATGGCAATAAAATGCGTGAACATTTAGCCATTATTAAAGACTATCAAGCGCGTGGGCATAACATTACGCAAAAGTTACAAGCGGTTATGCATCGTGAATTTGAAGCGCAAACAGATCCTGATGCCATGTTGTATACAGGCGGTTTTTTTAGCCCTTCTGATAAAGCCGCTATGGCGCAAATTCGTGAGGCGCATCCTGAAGCACTTGATGATATGCCATTTGCGTTTCAAGATCGGCGCTTAGAAGAAATGCTCTTCCGCTTTCGAGCACGTAATTACTTAGAAACACTAAATAGTGAAGAGCGTGAAAAGTGGGAAGAGTACCGCACTCAAAAATTACTGGGTCCAAGTCATGGCAACGTTTTAAATTATGAGATGTTTGCTACGGCGATTAATGATGCTGCGAAAACAGCGCCGGTAGAACAGCACGAGTTGCTGCAAGAGTTGGCGACGTATGCGGAGAGTATTTATCCGTATTAAGGTGATTCTGACGGTTGTAAATTACAAAAAAGGGGCATCAATCGATGCCCAGACTGCTGACAAAGTCCTCGCCTTTTTAGGTGAGGATTTTTTATAATAGGGCCATGCTAAATGACCGCCCCCAAACACAGTCGCAACTTGAGTTCGTTTCCATTGACGAGCTTGTGCCTAATGACCATCTTCTGCGCAAGATTGAGCAGAAAGTGGATTTCAGTTTTATTCACGATTTAGTCAAAGACTTTTATAGCCCCAATAACGGCCGACCGGCGTTAGATCCCACTTTGATGTTCAAATTATTATTCATCGGCTATTTATTTGGCGTGCGCAGCGAGCGCCAATTAATCCGCGAGGTTCAGGTTAACGTGGCCTATCGGTGGTTTTTAGGTCTTGGGTTAACCGACAAGATTCCCGATGCCTCCACCTTAAGCCAAAACCGTATTCGACGGTTTAAAGAATCCGATGTCTATCAGCAGATTTTTGATGAAATCGTGCTGCAAGCCATGAAGAAGAAGCTGGTGGGCGGAACCACCCTTTATACCGACTCTACTCATTTGAAAGCCAACGCCAATAAAAACAAGCACATTAAAGTGCAAGCACAAGCTGAACGCCAAGCGTATATGGATGAGCTGGATAAAGCGGTTGAGCAAGACAGGCTAGATCACGGAAAAAAGCCCTTGGCGTCGCGGTCAGAGACGCCCAATAAATCGAGAGACATCAAACAAAGCACCACAGACAAAGACAGTGGCTACATGGTGCGTGATAACAAGCCAAAGGGGTTTTTCTATTTAGACCATCGCACAGTTGATGCACGCTGCAACATCATTACCGACGTACACGTCACAGCGGGTAATGTTCACGACAGTGTCCCGTATCTAGCAAGACTCGACAGACAGGTGCAACGTTTTGGATTTAATCTTCAGCATGTGGGTTTGGATGCTGGGTATTTTACCGCAGCGTTATGCAAAGGCATCGAAGATAGAAACCTTTATGGTGTCATGGGCTACAGACGACCCACGCATAAAAAAGGGTATTTCTACAAAAACCAATACGTTTACGATGAAACACAAGATCTCTACACCTGCCCACAAGGACAGAATGTTTTTTATCGCACCACCACTCGAGAAGGCTATCGCCAATATCATAGCGACGCAAACGCATGCCAACACTGCCCAGACTTAACGCGCTGTACCAACAGTCAAAATCACACAAAAGTGATCACGCGGCATGTTTGGGAAGGCAGCAAGGATAGAATCAACGAACACCGCTTAACAGACAAAGGCAAACTACTTTACGCAAGGCGAAAGGAAACGGTGGAAAGAAGTTTTGCAGATGCCAAACAATTACACGGCTATCGCTACGCGCAATTTCGAGGCAAACACAAAGTGCAAATGCAGTGCTTAATGACGGCCGCTGCGCAAAATATGAAAAAGATCGCATTAATGGCAGCGTAAAGCGCTTTGCATTAAAAATGCCTGTCAGAAAAGCCTTATCAGGCCAAACTAAAGCTCGATAAGTGTGGGTGGAATATTAAATTGAGATATATGAGGTGAGAATAAATTGAGCAAGGAGGCGCTTAACTTGCCCTGAAATGAATAAACCCCAGTGAAAACACTGGGGTTTATCAGCAGTCTGGGCCGCTTATGCGGCTTTTTTTATGTAACTTTATTCCACTCTTGTAATCACAGTGTTTCAATTTAGTTTTTTGAAAAGGAATTCATTATGCGAAAGTTTTTATTAATATTGGCGATAACCTATTTGACAGGTTGTGCAAGCAACAAGCTGGGAGATTTTGCAAGTGTCTCGTCCCCTGATCAAAGCAGCTCAAGTTCACCTTTAAAAATAAGCGCAAGATTTAGTCCTTATCATTGTAGTGATTACTTTGCCTACCTTGATTTCTCTATTGAAAACCCTACCTCTAAGTGGCAGAAGCTATCAGGCTTAGAGCTAAGTTTCCCCTATCAATCCAATGATTTATTTAGTGTCATAAAGGGGGAGCGATTGGCTTTGTGGCGCGAGGGTGAGGCCCATAGGCAAAAGCAGCAGCGCCATAATGATGGCCTAACTGCGTTAGCGGTTGCAGGTATTGGTCTTGGATTAATGGCGGTCGATAATGATGCTGCACAAATTGCAGGTGCGGCACTATACGCAGGTAATGCTGTTGGTGAGATAGGTGAAGATATTGCCAAAAACGTCAATCAAATAGAAACAGCCGCCCCTGTGTTTGGTAATTATTTGGTTGGCCGAAACCTTGAAATTCCACCAGGAATGACACGCAAGTTTTGGGTAGTGTTGTCCGCAGATGAGCAAGCTCCGCTTATGGCATCTATTGGTGGTGAGTTTGAGAGCTCTGATGGTATGCAGCAGGCATTCAAAATGCCGTTAGAAGGTTGGGAGAGTTGCCAATGGCAGGGTGAACGTAAGGATTTTCTACAGTCTCAGCTTGACCGTAAAAATATGAGGCAGAAAATCCATGATGTTAGGGGTGAGCGCAATGGATTCAAATTTAAAATGGCTTCGTTAATTCATAAAGAGAATGAATTGCAGCAAACAAAGGTGAATAAGCAGGCTAGTAACTAGCATGCATAAAAAAAGGCCGCTGATTGAACGGCCTTTTTATTGTATCTAGTATTTTATCTTCAAATTAATAGCGCTGCGCTAGATTCGATTTTTTCGGATCCGGTTGTTTGGCTGCACGATAAAACAAGCCCACATTACCGATGCTTTGAATCAAAGTTGAGCGAGTTGTTTTCTCAGTCAGCTTAATTAGCTCATTTTTAAGGTCACGATCGCCAACAGAGTATTTAATCTTGATTAACTCATGATCTTCTAGAGCACGGTCGATTTCAATTAAAACATTCTCGCTCAAGCCGTTGCCAGCCACTGTGACGATAGGGTTAAGCTTGTGTCCGATGGTTCTTAGGGCTTTTTTGCGGTCTTGAGAAAGGGCCATTAATATTAAAATCTCTGAAATAAAGGGTAAATACGACGGTGTCGTCTAATTTTAGTATTATAACAGCACAAATGACCCTCGTAATGACAAATCGTATTAACCGAGCGAATCACTATTAAATATGGGGGTTTAATCGCTTAGTTTGTGTTAAAACGTGGAACTTGGGCTGATGAGTACTGCTCTTAGTATTTCTGTTAATTGAATGTAATTGCCTTGTATTTAGCAATATGGCCCCCAATAAAGGGATCTAGTGTAAGCCATCGAGCGTTTAGATCTATTCGCTGGCTAGCAAAAGTATTCGTTTGGGCGAACCGAAATTGGGTTTCCTTCGTAAAAAGAAACACTTTTACTGGAGTCATGGGCAATTGCTTGCCAAACTCAGTAACTGAAAGTGACTATTAGTGTGAATATGTAGTACTGTTAAGGGTACTGAGAATCAAATAAATTAGGGGTTGGACCTTTACTAAAATGGCAAAGAATTTAATTTTATGGCTCATTATTGCCGCTGTCTTGCTGACAGTCTTCCAAAAGCTTGATTCTCCGGTTTCAAATCAAGAGATTGCGTATTCTCAATTCATTGAGCTTGTGCAAAACGGTCAAGTGAAAAAAGTCACCATTGCTGGTGCATCCATTGATGGCGAGTTTAATAACGGACAACTTTTCGAGACGATTCGTCCCGGCCATGATCCTAAAATGATGGATGATCTTCTTGAGCACAAAGTAGAAGTCCTTGGCAAAAAAGCAGAGCAACAAAGTATCTGGACGCAATTACTTGTCGCGTCGTTCCCAATTCTAGTGATTATCGCGGTATTTATGTTTTTCATGCGCCAAATGCAAGGTGGCGGTGGCGGTGGTCGAGGCCCTATGGCGTTTGGTAAATCAAAAGCCAAGCTACTAGGCGAAGATCAGATTAAAACCACGTTTGCAGATGTTGCCGGCTGTGATGAAGCAAAAGAAGACGTTCAAGAATTAGTAGAATTTTTACGTGACCCAGCTAAGTATCAGCGCTTAGGCGGTATGATTCCCCGTGGCGTTTTGATGGTTGGTCAGCCTGGTACCGGTAAAACCTTACTAGCAAAAGCCATTGCCGGTGAAGCGAAAGTGCCGTTCTTCTCGATCTCAGGTTCTGACTTTGTTGAGATGTTTGTAGGTGTAGGTGCGTCTCGTGTTCGTGACATGTTTGACCAAGCTAAAAAACAAGCGCCGTGTATTATCTTTATTGATGAAATCGATGCGGTAGGTCGTAGCCGTGGTGTGGGTATCGGCGGTGGTAATGACGAACGCGAACAAACACTTAATCAGCTATTGGTTGAAATGGATGGCTTTGAAGGTAATGACGGCATTATCGTAATAGCCGCGACTAACCGCCCAGACGTTCTTGACCCTGCATTGCTGCGTCCAGGTCGTTTTGACCGTCAAGTGGTTGTGGGTCTGCCGGATATTCGTGGTCGTGAACAAATTTTGAAAGTGCATATGCGTAAAGTGCCAGTATCTGAAAACATCGATGCCCGTGTTATTGCTCGTGGTACACCGGGTTTCTCGGGCGCGGACTTGGCCAACCTTGTAAACGAAGCCGCATTATTTGCGGCACGTGGTGGTCGCTCTACTGTTTCGATGGAAGAATTCGAGAAAGCAAAAGATAAGATCATGATGGGGGCTGAGCGTAAGTCCATGGTCATGAGCGATAAAGAAAAAGAAAATACTGCATACCATGAGGCAGGCCATGCAATCGTTGGTCGAGTGGTGCCAGAGCATGACCCTGTGTATAAAGTGTCGATTATTCCTCGTGGTCGTGCGCTAGGTGTGACGATGTTTCTACCGGAAGAAGATCGCTATTCAATTAGTAAGCGTGGCATCGAAAGCAGTATTTGCTCACTGTATGGTGGTCGAATTGCGGAAGAAATGACGCTAGGTAAAGACGGTGTTACCACAGGTGCATCAAATGATATTGAGCGTGCTACGCAATACGCTCGTAATTATGTGACCAAGTGGGGCCTGTCTGATAAGTTAGGTGCTCAGCTGTACACAGATGAAGAACAAGGTAGTTATCTAGGTGGTGGCGGTGGTGGCCAGATGGCGCATCTTTCAGACGAAACCGCTCGCACCATTGATGCAGAAGTCACAGGATTACTAAAAGACTGTTACGACCGTGCTGAGAAAATTTTGGTTGATCACCGTGACAAGCTAGAAATGATGAAAGACGCATTAATGGAATATGAAACCATTGATAGCAAACAAATTGATGACATCATGAATGGCCAAAAGCCTCGCCCGCCTCAATCTTGGTCCGATGATGATCAAGGTGGTGCAGCACCAACGGCTGAAGATGTAAAAGTAGATGTTGCAGATGATCAGTCAGATTTGAAGCCATCAGCAGACCCTGCCAACGGTAATTAATTCTTCGCGTTAAATCTTTAAAGGTGACACAACCCAGTTGTGTTGCCTTTTTCTATTTTAGGACCCAGAAATGACGTTTATTTGTGGTGATCGATCCTTGGATCTATCAGCCCCTCAGGTAATGGGCATACTGAATGCCACGCCTGATTCCTTCAGCGATGGTGGTCAGTTTAACTCCATCGAAAAGGCATTGAGGCATGCCAGTGATATGGTGAGCCAAGGTGCTACGATTATCGATGTTGGCGGTGAATCTACTCGCCCTGGGGCAAAATCGGTTTCTTTGCAAGAAGAGCTTGATCGTGTGATGCCGGTAATAGAAAAAATACACGCGCAGTTAGATGTGGTCATCAGTATTGACTCGAGCAGTCCTGACGTTTTTATTGCTGCACAGC
Organism: Bermanella sp.; assembly: GCA_034111105.1. Lineage (GTDB taxonomy): Bacteria > Pseudomonadota > Gammaproteobacteria > Pseudomonadales > Oceanobacteraceae > Bermanella. Next base: position 19,161 of record JAWUXY010000002.1, read on the forward strand.
AGGCTGGTGCCCATATGATTAATGATGTGCGAGCGTTGCAGCGAAAAGGCGCTTTACAGGCGGCTAAGCAGACTAACTTGCCTGTTTGCTTGATGCACATGCAGGGTGAGCCAAAATCCATGCAAGATAGCCCAAGGTATCAGCATGTGATTGAAGAGGTGTCAGGTTTTTTGGTTGAGCGAATTCGGGCGTGTCATGAGGCAGGGATTGCGAGTCATCAAATTTTAGTGGACCCAGGTTTTGGTTTTGGCAAAACCCTAGAAGATAATTATGCATTGCTAGCGAAGCTTGAGCATTTTGATGCTTTAGGTGTGCCGATGTTGATCGGGTTGTCGCGAAAATCCATGATAGCAGGTGTGTTAAATAATGCTGTAGTTGGTGACAGAGTGATAGGAAGTGTGACTGGTGCCGTGATTGCAGCGATGAAAGGCGCTAAAATCATTCGAGTTCATGATGTTAAAGAAACCGTTGAAGCGTTAAAAGTCGTGCAAGCGATGCAGTCACAGTTGTAAAATAGAACAATGGTTATGTTTTAAGTTAAACGGACACAGTAGGAATAATAAGATGTCTCGCAAATATTTTGGTACAGATGGTATTCGTGGTCGAGTGGGTGATGCGCCAATCACCCCAGAGTTCGTCATGCGATTAGGTTTTGCAGCGGGTAAAGTTTTTGCGAGTCAGGGTAAGCGCCATATCTTAATTGGTAAGGACACGCGCATATCAGGTTACATGTTTGAATCTGCCCTTGAGGCGGGTTTATCAGCAGCAGGTGTGGATATTGGTTTACTTGGCCCAATGCCGACACCAGGTATTGCTTATTTGACGCGCACTTTTCACGCAGATGCGGGTATTGTGATCAGTGCCTCGCACAATCCTTACTATGATAACGGCATTAAATTTTTCTCGGCTCAAGGCAGCAAGCTGGATGATGAAACAGAGCAAGCCATAGAAGAATTGCTCGATCAGCCGATGGAAATAGTGGCTTCTGATCGCTTAGGCAAAGCAAAGCGTATCGAAGATGCGGCTGGCCGTTACATTGAATTTTGCAAAAGTACCGTGTTTGGTTTGAGCCTAAAAGGCATGCGAATTGTGTTGGACTGCGCTCATGGTGCCACTTATCAAATCGCACCATCTGTCTTTTCTGAACTTGGGGCTGAAGTATTTACCATTGGTAACAAGCCTGATGGCTTGAATATCAATGAGCAAGTGGGTTCCACTTCACCAAAAGCACTGCAACAAAAAGTGCTTGAACTAGAGGCGGACTTCGGTATTGCCTTTGATGGTGATGGTGATCGTGTGGTGATGGTTGACCACAAAGGCGAGCTAGTGGATGGCGATGAGCTTATCTTTATGATTGCTAGGCATCAGCAAAACACCGATCAACTGCAAGGCGGTGTTGTTGGTACCCTGATGAGTAACATGGGAATGGAGCTCGCGCTTAAAGATATGAATATTCCTTTTGTTCGCGCTAATGTGGGCGATCGTTATGTGATGCAGTTGTTGCAAGAGCATAATTGGGCGTTAGGCGGTGAAAACTCAGGTCATATTTTGTGCCTTAATGCGACAACGACAGGTGATGGTATTGCAGCGTCCTTGCAGGTTTTGAAAGCTTTGGCTGGCAGTGGTCAAAAGCTCCATGACTATAAAAAAGGCATGGCTAAGTTTCCGCAAATAATGAAAAACGTGCGCGTTATTGATAAGTCAGTCGTTGAGCATGCAAGTGTTCAAGAGGCGGTAAATCAGGCTGAAACTGAGCTTGCAGGTCGTGGTCGTGTATTATTGCGTCCATCCGGAACCGAGCCAGTGGTTCGAGTTATGATTGAGGGTGAAGATGCCGAATTGGTTGAAAAGCTTGTTGATCGCTTGGTCGATATAGTCGCAAATGCAACATGATGTTGAAATAGCCATGGTGTGAAGCACCTTGGCCATTTAACGTCCTGTTTTTTAACGCGAATCACAATAAAGTAGGCGACTTGCTAAGTCCCTTGACTTGCTTGATATCGCTATCTTAGGTAGTATCGCCACCTTCCTGAAGTAGGGGAATGAATATGCGCCGTAAATTAGTCGCAGGAAACTGGAAGATGCACGGCTCTTTAGCCGAAAATCAGACCAGATTGACGCAATTGGTATCCGCGTTAAAAAGTAATGAAGCGATCGATGTTGCTGTGTTTTCAACAGCACCTTACTTGTTTCAGTGTAAAAGTTTATTAGCGGCCTCAGGTATTAACTGGGGTGCGCAAGATGTGAGCGAGCACAAAAGTGGTGCTTACACGGGTGAAATATCCGTTTCTATGCTCGAAGACTTTGCTTGTCAGTATGCACTGGTTGGTCATAGTGAGCGCAGAGAGTTATTTCATGAGAGTGATGGAATAGTGGCTGATAAGTTTGCAGCACTGTTAAGTAGCTCAATTGTACCGGTATTGTGTGTGGGTGAGTCACTCGCTCAGCGCGAAAGTGGCAGCACTATGGCGGTAATAGTAGAACAAATTGAAGCTGTATTGGCTAAAGCAGGTATTGCGGGTTTTAAAGATGCAGTTGTAGCGTATGAGCCTGTTTGGGCCATAGGCACAGGAAAGACGGCGACGCCAGAGCAGGCTCAAGAAGTGCATAAAGCAATTCGACAGCACTTAGCTCAATACGACGCCGATATCGCTCAAGCATTGCAAATTGTGTATGGCGGTAGTGTGAAACCAGATAATGCTGATGCTATTTTTGCTCAGCCAGATGTGGATGGCGCCCTAGTTGGTGGCGCCTCTTTAAATTCAAATGATTTTGTTAAAATCTGTAACGCAGCAGGTTAGAGAGATACTATGGAAAGCTTGATTGTAATTGCTCACATTATTATTGCCGTGGCTATTATTGCCTTGGTATTGCTACAGCAGGGTAAAGGCGCAGACGCAGGCGCAAGCTTTGGTGGTGGAGCCTCTCAAACGGTATTCGGTAGCGAAGGCTCTGGTAACTTTTTAACAAGCAGTACATCTTTGTTGGCTGCTCTGTTTTTTGCTACAAGTTTCTCGCTTGCTTATTTTGCTAAAGAAAAAGCAACAGGCTTGGCAGATGAAGGCTTGCCTCAGGTAATGCAAGAAGTGCAAACGTTTGATGGTGAAGAGCCTGTGATTAATGAGTCTACCGAAGGTTCTGAAATCCCAACCATCGACTAAATCGATTTTGCGGATGTGCTGGAATTGGTAGACAGGCAGCGTTGAGGTCGCTGTGTGCGCAAGCACGTGAGGGTTCAAGTCCCTCCATCCGCACCAATTTAAAAAAACGAGCATTGCTCGTTTTTTTTACATTTAAGCAGGTTTAAAAGTCCTGCTTAGTATAAAGTGAGACTTCCCTTGATGATAAAAGTGGATGTCTCTATAATGTGCACAATTATTGGCGCGGGGTGGAGCAGTTTGGTAGCTCGTCGGGCTCATAACCCGAAGGTCGTCGGTTCAAATCCGGCTCCCGCAACCATTTATTTGGTTACTCTGATACAGTATTTAAAGCTAAAATCTAACGATTTTGGCTTTTTTTATGCGCGAAGGTTTATGGTTCGCCTTACTCACATACATTCCGCCTGACTCGCGAACGCGGGTACCCATGATAAGTCGCAGCCAAAACCTAAATAGATAACTTATAGTTGACCCTAACTTCTGCCCTTAACTTCTACCCTTAACTTTTGGTAAGACGGCAGAGTGCAACTGATCCACAACACTAACCGCCCACTGATCAGTAAATATACGCCAAAACACTTAATTAAAAACATTTACGTCTAATGTTTGACTCTTATGCAACAGCTCTATATAGTCCGCCCCACTCAGACGCGGGATGGAGCAGTCTGGTAGCTCGTCGGGCTCATAACC
>JAWUXY010000003.1:0-30630 GCA_034111105.1 Bermanella sp.
TGTATTGGCTCATGCCGTTGGTCACGACGCGGCCTTCTTCTGATGTGGCCGCTACCACGGTGCCACCTGGGCACATGCAAACGCTGTAAACCGCGCGGCCATTTTTAGCATGATGAATCACTTTATAATCCGCCGCACCCAGTTCTGGGTGCCCCGCGTATTTACCTAACCGCGCGTTATCAATTAATGATTGCGGGTGCTCTACCCTAAAACCAATGGCAAACGGTTTGGCTTCGATGAACACGCCTTTTTTATGCAACAAACGAAACGTATCACGGGCACTGTGGCCAAGGGCTAATACCACGTAGCGGCTGTTGATCACCTCTCCACTTTCTAAACCCACTTGGGTAATGCGGCCGTCTTCAATTTGAATGTCCGATACTTTACTTTCAAAACGCACTTCACCGCCAAGGGCTTTGATCTCTTCACGCATTTTCGAGACCACGCCGGTTAAACGGAAGGTACCAATGTGCGGTTTGCTCACAAACATGATTTCTTCTGGCGCGCCTGCTCGCACAAATTCATGCATGACTTTGCGGCCATAAAATTTAGGGTCTTTAATCTGGCTGTACAGTTTTCCGTCAGAGAATAACCCCGCACCGCCTTCACCATATTGCACGTTAGACTCAGTATTTAGCTCGTGCTTACGCCACAACGCCCAGGTGTCTTTGGTACGCGCGCGCACTTCTTTACCGCGCTCTAATACGATGGGCTTGTAACCGGCTTGCGCCAACGTAAGTGCTGCATATAAACCACAGGGGCCAAAACCAATGACCACTGGGCGCTCAGTTAAATCCGCTGGGGCTGACGGCACAGGGTAATAATTAGTATCAGGTGACGGTTTAACGTGGGCATCTTCTGTAAATTTAGCTAAGACAGCCGCTTCGTTTTTGATATTGGCATCTAAGATGTAAACGAACTTGATCTCGGTGTTCTTTTTACGGGCGTCGTAGCTGCGTTTAAATACAATAAAGTCGATTAAATCTGCTTTTGGAATACCAAGGCGTTTGAGTAAAACGGCTTCGATGGCCTCTTGTGGGTGATCAAGAGGCAAGGCTAATTCTGTCATGCGAATCATAAGGCGTGTTCCTGGCCGGTGTCTCCGGCAAAGGTTTTAATGTGGTGTATCGAATAATAGGCTCTATTGTAGCGATTGGCGGGTTTATTGTCAGGTGATAAAGGCTGTTTGTATGGCTTAAGGGTAACGAGCTAAAAGCGGGTCGCGTGCATGCCCAATACACTCTCTTCGTTCGCGGGGCACACTGAGCACCCTCCTAAATATACGAGAGTGTACCCAAAACAATCGCATAGCTCATGGGGCATGCAACGCTGCGTCCGATAAAACAAGTGCCAGCATATACAAAACATACGCACCATCACCTCATTTTGCCCTACCCTTACATCAAGCGTACAATGCGCAGCAATTAGACGAATCAGCAGTACGGTAGACAATTACATGGCCCGATCAAAAACCAGTAAAAAATGGCTGGATGAACACGTCAACGACCCTTATGTAAAACGGGCACAAATTGACGGCTACCGCTCGCGCGCCAGTTATAAGCTCATCGAGATCAACGAAAAAGACAAGCTCATTCGCCCAGGCAACGTGGTCATGGACCTAGGCTCTGCACCCGGTGGTTGGTCACAAATCGTAGCACCTTGGGTGGGCGATAAAGGCCGTACTATTGCATCCGACATTTTGCCAATGGACGCCCTAGCTGGTGTCACCTTTATTCAAGGGGATTTCACCGAAGAAACGGTATTTGCAGAGATTCTTAAAACCCTAGGTGATGATGTGGTAGACGTGGTGATTTCAGACATGGCACCCAACATTAGTGGCGTAAATGCCACCGACCAATATTCGTCTATGTACTTAGTAGAGCTCGCCCTAGATATGGCGCGTAATGTATTAAAACCCGGCGGCGGTTTTTGTGCGAAAGTCTTCCAAGGGGTTGGTTATGAAGAGTACCTTAAAGATGTGCGCACCTCGTTTGATAAAGTATTGATTCGTAAACCAGCGGCCTCACGCCCTCGCTCACGCGAAGTGTATATTGTAGGCAAAGGCTTTAAGGGCTAATAGCGGTTGGCCATGTCGTGTTAACGTTGCTATCGGGCGCGAGGGTTGCGTGCCCCATGAGCACCGCGAATGCTTTGGGTAGACACTCGTTCGTGTGGGAGGTTGCCGATATACTCCAAATACGTTGAGTGTCGCAACCGACAATAAAAAACTTAAGTCCCGCACACAACACACCTGAGCAAAGGCACATATGGCAAGTATTGGCACCCACTACATTCTCACAGCAATCGGCGGTGCCAAAGCCAAAGGCATCGACACCCGCGCCCTGTTAAAAAAATACCGCATTCCTGAAAAGCCCCTTAAAGACCCAAAGGCCCGTTTTGGGGTCGACCTAGTCGCCAAACTTTACGCCGGTATTGCCTTAGAGCTAAATGATGAGTTCATGGGCTTTACCGAGAAGCCAATTAAAGTGGGCACGTTTGAGCTAATGGCCGAATGGGTCAGCCACAGCCAAACGCTTGAAGAGTTACTGCAAAAAGCCATTCGCTTTTATAATCAAATCACCGACGAAGTACACATGTCATTGGATATCGAAGACGATCACGTTTACTTCACCAGTGAATTTCGTCGCCCCGAACTGGATTTTGAGCATTTTTATGCAGAATACTGGCATGTTATCTGGCATCGCTTTGCCAGTTGGTACATAGGCAAGCCTATTAAGTTATTGGGCGCGTATATTAATTACACGCCGCTGGATCGTGACGAATTTGAGTTGCTCTTCCGCTGCTCGACCCACTTAAAAAGTAAATACAATCGTTTGGTTTTTCATAAAAAATACCTGCAAGAACCACTGATAAAGTCACAAGGTGACTTACAGGTATTTTTACGCCGCGCGCCCATTGATATGTTGACGATCCCCGGTGAAGACACAAGCTTAACCGCACTCATTAAACAGCAATTAGATCCACGCCCATTTAAAGAAGACGACGTATTAGATCTACCAACCTCCCACGCATTGGCTAAGTCGTTGTCGATGAGCGAACAAACCTTAAGGCGCAAACTAAATGCCGAAGGCAGTAACTACCAACAGATTAAAGATAACTTACGCCAAGAGCTGGCCAATAAATTATTAGGTAACCGCGCGATTAGCATTGCTAAAATTTCAAAACAATTAAATTTCAGTGAGCCACGCGCCTTTACCCGTGCCTTTAAACAATGGAGCGGGTACACTCCTAAAGAATATCGACAACAAAAATTAATGCGCAGTAAGTAAAGTCACTAAAAGAAAGAGTTTGTTTATGACCATCATGCAAAAAACATTATTGCTCATAGCCACACTGGGTAATGCGTTAACCGCTTGTTGGGTCTGGTTAGACCCGAGTACTGCCTCATATACCTTGTTTGCACTTACGGCTCTGTACACTGTTGTTGGTGTGCATGATGTGTTTTTAAGCAAACACACACTTAACCGCTTGTATCCGGTTGTGGCTTATATCCGTTATTTTTTAGAATCATTTCGTGCTGAAATTCAACAGTATTTTATTGCCAGTAACACAGAAGAGTTACCCTTTAATCGCGAGCAACGCTCATTGGTATATCAGCGCGCGAAAAACGAACGCGATACCATTGCCTTTGGTACACAGCGCAATTTATTAGAAGACAACTACCTAAGTCTGTGGCAAAGCTTGCATGTTAAAACCGTAAAAGACGAAAACAAACGCGTTACCTTTGGTGGCGATGATTGTACACAACCTTATGACGCCGCGTATCTAAACATAAGCGCCATGAGCTATGGCTCACTCAGTCCTAATGCCATCGCAGCGTTAAACCTTGGGGCCAAAATTGGTGGGTTTTATCACAATACCGGCGAAGGTGGCGTGAGCCCTTACCACTTAAAACACGGTGGTGATTTAGTTTGGCAAATTGGTTCTGGCTTATTTGGTTGCCGTACACACGAGGGGGAGTTTGATGCTCTTAAATTCAAGCAAACCGCTACACTCTCTAATGTAAAAATGATCGAAATTAAATTAAGCCAAGGTGCTAAACCCGGCCACGGTGGCGTATTACCAAAATCTAAAATCAATGATGAGATCGCCGCAATTCGAGGTGTACCACAAGATAAAGATTGTATCTCACCCGCTAATCACCCTATGGCCAGCTCACCTAAAGCACTCCTGAATTTTATTACACAGCTGCGCACATTAAGTGAAGGCAAACCCATTGGGTTTAAACTATGTGTAGGCAACCCTGCAGAATTTTTAAGTATTTGTAAGGCCATGTTAGAGACCAATATTCTGCCGGACTTTATCACCATTGACGGTGCCGAAGGTGGCACAGGTGCCGCCCCAGTTGAATTTAGTAACCGCCTAGGGATGACCTGCCTCGAGGCCGTATACTTAATTAACAGTGCATTAATTGGCTGTGGACTGCGTGATAAAATAAAATTGATAGCGTCTGGTAAAACCGCATCCAGTTTTGACTTATTAAGTAAACTGGCCGCCGGTGCCGACACAGTTAACGCCGCGCGCACTATGATGATGGCACTTGGCTGCATTCAATCACGCAGTTGCAATACTAATCACTGCCCAACAGGAATCGCCACACAAGACAGTGCCCGCGGGCGCGCACTGGATGTTAAAAAGAAAAGCCAACGAGTCGCTAACTTTCAACACAATACACTGCATAACTTTTATGAATTAGTCGGCAGTATGGGGTTAGACGACCCGAAAGCATTAACGCCGAATATGTTAAAACGACGCACGCCAAATGCCCTAAGCATGTCGATGGGTGCCATTGTGCCAGTGCTAAAAGAGAATGCACTTATCAATAGCCAGCCAATTAATGAGCCCTGGAAAAACTGGTGGAACAGTGCCAGCAGTGACGAATATTATGTCGCTGACAATCATGTTCTCGGTGCGCCTGAGTTAGCCTTAAAAGTGGTGTAAATCGATATTTCATCAAAATAACCTGCGAAAAAGCGCGTATTTTTATCATGTATTAAAAATACGCGCCCTCTTAACAACTGTCATATCACCCTCTGCTTTAGCGTCACTATCTTCAGTTTTTATTCGCATCCGATGAGTAACAACCTAACTCAAAACAAAAAAGGTTTAGCGAGCAATCGAGAATATGACCCGTTTTACCGCACACTGAGCACTTTTTCTCTTAACCACAATATTTGGGGGCACGTTGATGCCGAGTATGCCATGTCATTGATATCGGGCCAGGTGCTACATCAAACGGTGTTTTTTATGGCAAGCCAATTTTATCGACGCTTTCTAAAACAATAGGTAAATAGATATCCGTCACCATGTCATGCTCACTGACCTCAGGAAAAAAGCGAATACGTTCAAAGTAAACAGGGAAGTCTCTTACATCATAATCGGAATCAGCCAGCCAGTTTGAATATAAATAATCAACCGCTAGGCCAATGGCATCATCACTGCCTGTATATCGAATACGTGCACACTGACCAGCCGGAATCACTTTGTTGATTATGTCACCTGATTTTTCATCAACGGCTTGCTTTACTTCACATGCTAAATCAAACCGATAATCTTGTTCAGCGATTATGCTAGGGTCATCGTACACAAGATTAAAGGTGCGGCTTTTATTGGGTGATAATCCATTATCTTTACGCCAAGTGATAAATTTTTTAATCGTTTGACCTAATAATCTTGGCACACCTATGTGCTCCATTGTTGCAATTAATATCTTAGGAAAATCAATAATTTCGACTTTAAAATTCGCTTTCACATCCATTATTTTAGCTCTTAGTTCGAGTATGGGTTCGTATTGAATATTCCAAGCGGTCCAGTCTGGCAAACACCTAAACTGCGTGGGTGTTTGTTGAAAGACGTTTTTAAATGAACGAGAAAATGCCTCATGGCTGTCATAACCATTACCTAATGCAATATCTATAATTTTTTTACTATCTCTATAGGCCAATTGATAAGCCGCTCTTTTAAGCCTAAGCATTTTTACAAATGTAATCACAGGCACACCAAAAAATGCCGAGCACTGTCTATGAAAATGATATTTAGAGATGGCAGCAAGCTGGCAAAGCGCCTCTACATCCAAATCATCATCTAAGTGAGATTCTATATACTTGGCAACCTCAACGAAGCGGTCTTGACGATTTTTCATATTTATTACTCCCCTTGGTGCCACCATAATAAAATGCATCAGGCCGAGATACTTGATCAAAATTGCTCAATATCAAACATATTAACGAATAACGGGTATTTAAATTAAGACTACTGACATATGCTGACAGTCCAACACATTAAGATAAGTATTCATTCTTTATAAATAATGATTACTTATGCTAACAATCGACTCTATTATTCTTTACGTTGAAGACATTCAAATAAGCCAAAGATTTTACGAAACAGTACTCACCTGTAAAGCGTCTGAACGCTCTCCTAGCTTTGTATCTTTTAATTTAGAACATAGTACGATGCTTGAGCTCAAGCAACGAGACAACGCACTGCCCTATTCTGACATTAAAGGTGGTGGCGCAGAACTTTCCATAGCCGTGAACAATCAAGAAACATTAATGGCTCTTTATCATAATTGGCACAGCCAAGGTATTCCGTTTATACAAACGCCTACTCGTCTTATTTTTGGTATAACATTTGTTATCGTGGACCCAGATAATCACAGAATTCGCGTATTTGTTGAGGATGATATAACCGCCAAATAATTGAATAAACCGATTTTTATTAGAGAGGTTAGATATTGAAAAAAATATCTAACCTGATTTCATATAATTGGCTAAAAAGGATATTTAAATAAGGCAGGCTTTAATGAAAACAAACAGGGCTATTGTAATAACATACCCAGATTATGTTTAAGCATTGGCAACCACCACACAGTTACGGCCTAAATTTTTAGCGCTGTAAAGCACTTCGTCAACCACTTGAAGTAAATCTTGAAGGGTTTGCTCCGCTTCGAATTCAGCCACGCCGATGCTACAAGTTAAAGATAAATTCAGCACTAATGAATCACAAAACGAATGCTGCATAATCGCTAAGCGAATCCGTTCTGCCAAGTCTCGTGCCTCAACAAGGGCTGTCTCAGGCAACACAATTAAAAATTCTTCGCCACCATAGCGACCAATGCCATCACTACTGCGGCACACTTTCGTTAAAATAGCCGCTACTTCTGACAATACGGAATCACCTGCTGGGTGCCCGTGATTATCATTAACCGCCTTAAAGTGATCAAGATCGATCATCAAAAGACTTAAACCGTGTTCATACCGAGTCGTACGATCTATCTCAGCCGTTAAACGATCAACCAAACCACCTCGATTAAGTACGGCCGTTAATGCATCTGTTTGCGCAATACGTTCTAAGTCTTTGGTGCGCTGAAACACGCGCTCTTCTAACAGTTGATTGGATTTAATGAGCTCTTGCTGGGCGATAAGTAATTGATCATGTTTGGTTCTAAATTGATCATTATTGGGAATCGATAGTGCTTTAGGTATCAATTTCCAACACATGATAGCGGTTGCTACCGATATAAGCCCAGTTGAGAACTTCGCAATACCTTCAATAAAGTAATAACCATGCCATATATTAATTAACGATATGAAATGGGTGATACCACACAGAAAAATAAACGTGGCAAACATAATAAAAATCCAATTGAATGCAAGGTCTGTTCGTTTAAGCACCAAATGAATCAAAGCTAGGGGGATCAATGCATAAGCAATTACGGTTAAGATATCACCGCCCACATGTAAAAATAGAAGGTCTGGACGCCAAAGAAGGCAGTGACCATGAGGCATGAAACTACCATCAAGTAGTTTGTCTATGAATTCCACGATTATTCCTTTTCATCATCCCAGTAACAATTCCATCTGCGGCTTTACCTAACAATAGTTAATATCCGTCAATACACCACATGTTCTAGACCTTATCGGCTGATTTTTCACTATATGTAAACTAAAACAACCGACTTTCATTTAATGGGATAAAAAAATAAGAATTAGACTGCATAGGTCTAATCCTTTATCTCGATTAAACATACTCCTCAATGATAAGCAGGCAAATATAATGAATAAGATGTGCTGTATATAATCCACAGACTAAGCAGAAAAAACCAATAGCGTTTTTAAGAGTGGCTGGCTTTCATGGTCGCAATATAATGCTGCAAGCTGCGCTCAGTATCGGCTGGGAAAAATTCACCTGTTGGTTCAATATGGATCGCGCGGTCAAATCGAAAGTTACGATAATCACTGCGTGTTTCACACCATGCGACTAACGTCCAACGTTCGCCCCAAAAGAACATACCTAACGGCCAAACTCGGCGCTGACTTTGAACGCCTTTTACATCTTCGTATTGCAGGTCAATAATCTGTTGTTGCTCACATGCACGGCGGATGGCGCGATGGGTATCACCTAATTGCTGTTGCGGTGTTAATGCTGGCACACGATACGTTTGACGATCGGCTTCCATCAATAACGGTTCAGGCAATACCGCTCGAATCTTTTGCACCGCTCGCTGAGCACCGGCTGCCAGTTCGGGGTCTGTCCAGGCTTCTACCATACGCGCACCTAACAATAAGGCCTGTACTTCATCGAAGTTGAACATCAATGGCGGTAGCTGGTAACCCGGCTTTAGCATATAACCAATACCGGCTTCCCCATCGACTGGTACACCCGATGAGGTCAATGCTTGAATGTCTCGGTAAATGGTTCTTACCGAGACCTCCATTACATCACTTAGTTGTTCAGCGGTGATAGCGGTACGGCGGCCACGCAGTAAGTTAACCAATTGAAATAGGCGTTCTGACTTACGCATAATTTACGCCTCCGTAACATTCAGCGCTGACTAAGCGGGTGCTTGCATCGTATGTATTTGCTGATGGTCCACTTTAACGCTTTCCATGTCGAGCATCTTCAGCATGCCTTCTAAACTTTTTATTTGACCAAAATTTTCTTGAGCCGCCTTGGCCGATGCCATATCTTGCCAGAACACGGTATCGGTCCAACTGCCATCTTCTGCTTTTGCTAGTGCGCGATACTCAAAACCCGGTTGTGTTTTCACCCACGTGTTTAAGTGCTCATTTTCAACTAAAAAATCTTGCTCGGTAATACCCTGTGCCAACTTAAACGTTACTAATTCTAAAATTGCCATTGTTTTGTTCCCTGTTGTGTACTGAGTTATTCAGTAGAAACAGTATATAAAACACCACTGACAACGAGTGTCAGTAGAGGGGGAATTATTAATTTAAACACTTCAATTCAAATAGCGTAATGCACTTACTGAAAAACCCAAATAACGGATAATTCAGCATGGGTTTCTGTATCACTACCCACAAGATCACTCTTACTAATCTCATCACTATAATATTCGATACCCGCCTTTGCGGTTACTTGTATACGCGCGCTCATATTGTCACGATACGTGATTGTGAGCCCAGACGAACGGTAGCCACCGTCTAAATCAATAGGGGTTAATCCAGAGGCAACGCCGTCTGACGTTGAGACGCCAAAATAATTATTGATATTATTTTTGTCTGCGAACGTCGAGAACATCACAATATCGGTGCCTGTGTTATCCGTATGACCAGAGAAAGCGTGCCCAACTGATACTTTAGCTTGCCAACCGTATAGATTTGATCCCATTAACAATCGAGCCGACACCCAGTTTTCCCAGCGATCATCTATCCCATGTTTAGTATCAACAAAGCCCAATATATGCGAGCCTCGATGCGGCAGATTAATAATATCTGCCTGTTCACTTCGGCTAGAGGGAATCACGATTTCATGACGTGCACCTACCTCCATCAGCCACTTCGTTTGAATAAGGCTACGTAAACCAAGCTCGGTATAGTTAATATCAAACCCTTCCCAGAAAAGAACATGATCCCCTTTTCGCCACTGTACAGCGCCTTCTGGTTTCAAAGACATCTGATAATGCTTAGCACCACGATAGACCGCAGCCGTTTCTAATTTAAAACCAACCCCGCCAGACCAGCCATCACCATTCGTGTAATCTGTCACACTGGGAAGCACTGTAAGTGGAGATGTACTTTGATCAGCAAAGACCGTTTTGCACAAAGATAAACTGAAAGCACAAAGCAATATTGTTGTTTTAGAGTGAGAGTTCATTTAAATCCTAAAAATTCCGCATAATAAAGCAGTCAAATAACACCGCATATAAAGAATTCATAATACAGGTACAATTAGAAAAAATCCCGCCGCTTAAAATGATTAATCGAATAAAGTTGATCGCTCTTATGCCCTAAAGTAGCCGCATTATTAGCCGTCTACCTGTGATCATCGAATAATTAGGTCTTAAAGCAGAGTTGCTTTTATCAGAGGTTTTCGAGATTGCTAAGACATGTATTGGCATGATCTAAAATAGCATCACGCTGTGAAGCGTCTTTTTTCAACCAATTGGCATACACCATTTTGTTTCTTGGGTTTGAAGCAAAATCATCTTGATGGGCCTGCATGAATCGCCAGTACATTGAATTTAATGGGCAGGCTGATGCACCGGTGACTTGCGTAACGTTATATCGGCAATCGCCACAATAATCGCTCATTTTTTTTACATAATTACCACTTGCAGCATAGGCTTTAGAGCCCACAATACCGCCGTCTGCAAACTGGCTCATGCCTCGAGTATTCGGCATTTCAACCCATTCGATCGCATCAATATAAATGCCTAAATACCACTCATCGACTTGATTTGGTTCAATGCCCGCTAACAAACAAAAGTTACCCGTGATCATTAAACGCTGAATATGATGCGCATAAGCAAATTCTAATGATTGCGTAATTGCATGTTTAAGGCAGTTCATATGAGTTTTACCATTCCAAAACCAGATTGGTAAGTTGCGTTCAGCTGATAACGCATTAAGCGACGCGTATTCAGGCATATTGGCCCAATACACACCACGCACAAATTCACGCCAACCGAGTATTTGACGTACAAAGCCTTCGATTTGAGCAAGCGTAATGATTTGTTTATTTTTCTCATAATGAGAAATTGCATATTGTATGACGTACATAGGGGTAATCATTTTACTGTTTAATGCAAATGACAATCGAGAATGGAATAAGCTCCACTGTTTTTGTTCGCCCTCTTTGTCTTGGTTTTGATCCAGCAACCCGGTCATTGCATCTTGAAACTGACCAAAACGTGGCAAACATTCTTTGCAAAAAAATGCGAGTAATTCGATAGATTGCTGACGATTCACTGGCCATAACAAATCAGATGTTTCAACACCGATGGTTTTAATGCCGTGGCGCTTAATACGAGCAACAATATCACTGACATCATTTGCAAACATCAGAGGCTTAGGCACACTTGCAAAATCATTGGGTTTTAGTTTATTACGGTTGTCAGCATCAAAGTTCCATTGCCCTCCTACAGGCTGGTCGCCATCCATCAAAATATTAAAGCGCTTACGCATCTTACGATAAAACGCTTCCATTCTATGGCGTTTGCCGCGGGTAAAGTCCACTTGGCATGTTTGTTCGTTTAAATAAAAGTGTTCGGTTTCATAAACTGTGCATTCTATTGACTGCTGTGAGCAGAAGGATGCCAATTGCTCTCGTAACCGGTATTCATCCGGTAATTGGTATTCAAATTGTCTAATCCCATATTGAATGACCATAGACTCAATTAAGTCTGGTAAAGAGGCGTATGGCTGAGTTTGATCCAAATCTAAATACTCAACATTATGACCCGCCTGACGCAGTGCGTTTGCAAACTGACCCATTGCACAAAAAAACGCACTGATTTTTTGTATATGGTGCGGTACATAGCGGGCTTCTTGATGTAACTCGGCTATGACATAAAGTACATCTCCCTCTTTTGATTGAAACCAAGAATGCTGAGCATTAAGTTGGTCACCCAAGATTAATCGAAGCGTTTGATAGGATGATTTCATAGATTGATAGGGTCGCTGTGATGTTGATGTGGTCGAATAATAGCCCTTTGCCCTGCACATCGTTTTGAGCAATATTTTACTTGTTGCCAGTCACGAGCCCATTTTTTACGCCAATTAAAAGGGCGTTCACAGACCACACAAATTTTTGAGGGCAAGTTAGCTTTGTTTTTCATAATATAGGCCAATCGGCTGCGTCTACAGAATCAATCGGCACGGTATTTTGTCCGCCCCATTTTTTTACAAAGTCACCATTAGGGTCATACATTTGAGTTTGTGTATTTAAATTAAAATGGCGACCACCTCTTGGGTCAACACCCACGCCCGCAATGTATTGCCAATTCCCCCAGTTTGATGCCACGTCATAATCAATGAGTTGTTGCTGAAAATAGGCCGCGCCAAAACGCCAATCAACGGATAGTTCATTAACCAAACAACTGGCTACAATTTGTCTGCCACGATTTGATATATACCCCGTTGCATTTAATTGACGCATACAAGCATTCACCAACGGATAAGGCGTACTACCTTGGCACCATTTAGTAAATCGTTCGCTGTAATAACTGGTTAATGGTTTTTCGTTAGCATGCCCTTGAAACATAAAAAACTGACGACTTTTTTGCAGCAATAACCATTGAAAATACTCGCGCCACAATAATTCAAACCCAATCCAATAGGTTGATTCGTTTTTACCGTTTTGTGCTTCGTAGCGCTTTAAATACTGCCAAATTTTCCGTGGGCAGAGGTTCCCCAAAGCTAAGTAAGGACTCAATTTTGTAGATGATGCCCAGCCGTCTAATGCATTACGAGTCTGTTTATAGCGCATAGCCGCATCGGTACTAAAGTAATCATGCAAATGCCTAATCGCGTTATGTTCACCACCGAAAAAGGTATTAGCCTGCACCTCTTTATTGTTATTGAATTTAAACCGTTGTGTATATTGATTAAGTCTTTGTTCAAAATTCAGCGGGATCTGATCAACTAAACTATCTGTTATTATTGCTGGCCATGATATTGGTCCACATTTTATTGTTTCAACAACGGGTATATCGTGTTTTTCAACATACTGCCTAAACCGAGA
The DNA here is from genome assembly GCA_034111105.1 of Bermanella sp. Taxonomy (GTDB): domain Bacteria; phylum Pseudomonadota; class Gammaproteobacteria; order Pseudomonadales; family Oceanobacteraceae; genus Bermanella. The sequence continues at coordinate 13,009 of JAWUXY010000003.1, forward strand.
AAACGATGACATGGGCATATCATCCATCATCGAATCTTCATTAAACAGCGTAGTGTGCCATTGTGATTGCACATCAAGGCTAGGACAGCCATGACGAATTTTACGTACCGCTTGTTGCTCATACCAGCCCACTTGGTTTGCGACACCTAGGCAGTCAATATTATTGCGTTGAATGACATTCTGTATTTGTTCACTGGGGTCACCTTCAAGTAGCCATAAGTGATGACCCTTATTGATAAGCTGTTGATTAAGATCCCTTAGAGATTGACATAAAAATAACCAACGCTGTAGACCAATGGACTTATGCTGATAGTTACGCGGCTCAAACCAAGTTGGGTCGATCACATAAACAAATGCCATGTGTTTGCTTGAGCCCAATAGCGCATTGAGTAATTTGTTATCGCTTAAGCGCAGATCCTGTGTGAACCAATAAACGGCTTTATTCATAAACATCTCTTAAACCATGGACTATGATGATTTCATGTCTGCCGTTATTACGGCTATCTAGCAGATTTGGTTCATTTAGAGCATCCGTAAGTATCGCTAATATGCCAATTAAGACTAACAGTCGTGAATCTAAAACGTAAATAGCGACGTAAAAGCATAAAACTCATCATTAAAGGCCATCAAATGTTTTCATTATTCAAGCAAGACCCTGTCAAAAAGCTAAAAAAAGCCTATATGACAAAGCTAGAACAAGCCATGAATGCACAAAGAAACGGTGATATTAAAGCCTACTCGTTGATTACAAGTGAGGCTGAAGCAATTCGTGAAGAAATTGAGAGAATGGAATCTTCAAAATAAAAGGTTATGATGGTTCATATAAGCATTGAAGGCTGGTAGCTTAAAAATCTTTTTTTAACACAAAGCGAATGAAATTTGACTCATTCTCAACTTCAAAATACAGGTTGGCATCTTGCAGATGAATAAGCGTTAGCCATTGTTGGCTACTCATGAGTATTTTTAGCTTTCCGTTTTTATCCAATTTGACGCTCTCGGGGCCTAATTCTTTAGGAATCCGCATGTCTTTAATAGAAGCGCTACGAAAATTCAAAACAATGCTATCGCCTTCATCGGGATTAAAATCCTTTATGGTATCCACTGTGTTTAAATCAGCAGCATCAATCATAAATTGATCCGCACCTAAACCGCCATATAAGATATCAGCACCAGCACCGCCGTATATAGTATCGTCCCCTTTTCCGCCATAAATCTCATCGCCTAATGATGTTCCATATAATTCATCATCACTGCTTGTACCACGAATCACCTGTGATAATTCATCACCCGTGGTACTAGCCGTTAGTAATAAACACGCTAGAAATAATAAAATAGCTATTGTTTTACAATTAACAAGACGTAAAAGCGCAGTCCAATTTTTATGTTGTATTAAGACAATGTCACCCATAGAAATGACTTAAGCCTCCCACGGGGAACAGATGTCTACGAGGCAACCATTAGGGTCTTTGGCTAAAAAACGGCGCTGACCATAAAATTCATTTTTAGGGGCTTGTATGATGGTTAATCCCATTTTGAGTGCTTTTTCATAAATGGTATCAACATTATCAACAACAAACGTAACATACATACCCGTTGGTGAAGTTTGGTATTCTTTAGGCACAAGTTCATGATCACGTTGAATAATGCCATATTCAATTTCGGAGTCTTCAGGTGAACATAACTGTACATACCAATCACTATCATATTTAACGGTGAATCCAAGCAGTTCAACATAAAATGCTTTGCTTTTTTGTAAGTCATCTGAACATATGTTCGTTAAAATTCGCATAATCGTCCTTTATTATTGACTCGTTATTAAACAGATGTATTGTTTACTCACATTTAAACATCATCATTGTTAATCGAATGTTATTAAAGCTCGGCCGATAACCAGACCTTATCAAGGCAACGTATTCCATTTTCATAAATAGGTTCTGGGTATGGCTTAAAAAAATCAGGTTCAATATGATCCACTCTAAAGCCGCATTTTTGATAAAGCGCTAATTGCGACAGACTTGAATTACCCGTCCCAACCTCTATACGCTTAGCCCCAAGTTCTTTTGCAATTCGTTTTACATCCGCAATTATTTGCTTAGCAATACCCTTTCCTTGATGGTGATCAGCAACGACAATATTTTTAAGCTCAAATGTATTTTTCAATGTACTCAGTACTGCAATGCCAATGCACAATTGGTCATCACTACACACTAAGATAATTGAGTGACGTAAGTATGACAATACTTCCGATTTATCTGGGTCTGCTGTTAAAAGCAAGGCCATCATTTGTTCGGTGGGCATATGATGATATCGCTGGATATTCACAAAAGGCTCTCCTTAAGTATTATGCCTTTTATCTTTAGCACTTTTGTTAAGTGCTTTTATTTAGTCAGCATTAAAAAATAGACGATTGCGTTTTAGTAGTAACCGCTTCAAGTACCCTCATGCCCTTATAAGAATTACCGTTGGCATTAAGCTTAGGGCTCCAAACTGCAATACAAAATTGCCCTGGATGAATGGCAACAATACCACCACCTACGCCACTTTTTCCCGGTAAGCCGGTTTTAAATGCAAACTCACCTGCTTCGTCATAAAAACCGCACATCTGCATGACTGAATTTATTCTTTTCGACCGCTCTTGACTAATAATAACGTCATTCGTTATAGGGTTTACACCACCTGATGCAAGAAAAAGAAACGTTTGTGTCAGTTCTTTACACGTCATTTCGATAGAACACAAATGAAAATATAAATCCAAAACCACGTCTACATCGTTATGAATATTACCAAAACTTTTCATAAAGTTACCAAGGGCATAGTTCCGATAACCTGTTTTTTTCTCTGAATCCGCTATTTTTATTGAGTAATCGATGCTATTGATACCCGATGTAGTACGAATAAATTCAAGCAGTTCTCGCTTTGGGTTTTTTAAACACGTTACCAAAATATCACAAATAACAATAGCGCCTGCATTAATGAACGGATTACGCGGAATCCCTTTTTCATACTCAAGCTGTACTAAGGAATTAAAAGCAGAGCCTGATGGTTCAACGCCTACGCGCTCCCATAGGTCTTTACCCATAATTTTTAAAGCTAATGTCAGCGATAATACTTTTGCGATACTTTGAATTGAAAATTTCTCATCCGCATCACCAAATGTATATTCTTGCTGACCAACGGTTGTAAGGTGAATACCCAATTTTGAAGGATCCACTTTACCTAGCTCAGGGATGTACGCCGCCACGGCACCAAAATCATCGGCATCATCAAACTCAGATGCTATTTCAAGAAAAATTTTTTGGTAATCAATCGTATTGGTCATGTATTCTGGCCCAAAGAGTGTCTATATAAGGTTGGATTACGTCACACTATAAACTAGAAGATTAGCATATTTGGCCGCTAATAAGAGGCCAAATACCATAACTAAAAAGAAGGAAATAAATGAAAATACTCTTTTGTGTCATACACTCTAGATTCACACTCGCTTAGCAATGCTTGTTTATTCGCCGTTAATCACACCGCGTGCAATAAACACCTCTTTTGCAACAAACATAGCATTTATACAAGCAGGGAAACCGGCATAAAGAGCGATCTGTATGATGGTTTCAGTGATTTCTTGCGGTTGGCAACCAACGTTCAAAGCCCCATTAATATGCACATTGAGTTGTGGCTGACAGCTGCCTAATGCCGTTAAGGCCGCTACCGTTGCTAACTCCCTGCTTTTTAAATCAAGTCCTGGACGTTGATATATTTCCCCAAACCCAAATTCGATGATCATTTTTGCTAAATCAGGTGAAATCGTCTCTAAACTTTCAATGACTTTTTGACCAGCTTCGCCGTCAATTTCATTCAGTTTATTCATACCTAATTCAAAGCGTTGGTTGTTCATAAAGACGCCTGTGTCGATAATTTTATTTCGCACAGCAACCTTACTACTTAGAGTTCACTCTAAGTCAAGCAACTATTTTCCTGCAAAACACGTCTATAGTATTCAATTTTCTCTTCTAAACGTTTAAGGTGGCCTGACTCCTGTTCTATTTTATCTTTTAAACACTTTGCGTGGCTTTCTAGTATTTTCATTCGGTGTTCATTAGTCGTATCACCCTGAGCTCTAAAGTCAGCATATTCATGAATGATTTCAAGCGGCATTGCTGTGTCTTTAAGCCGCTTAACAAAGTGAATCCATTCAATGTCTTTATGTGTAAAGCTTCGATGACCACTCGAATTCCGGCGTATATTTTTTAACAACCCGATTTTTTCGTAATAACGGATAGTGTGTGCAGATATATCTACGGCTTCTGAAAACTGTTTTATATTCATATTCTCTCAACAACTAACACATAAGCATTAAAGTAATTGTCCGTGTAACGCAGCATTCGCACTGACAACATTGTGCTGATTGAAAACCAAAATACCATGTTTTTTCAGCAATGCAGCGGTCACTCCAACTCCATCCAGTTTTTTGTTTGTGAAGCTACCATCATATATGGCTGTACTGCCACAAGATGGACTATTATCAGTCAACACTGCCACTTTGATGTTATGTTTTTGACATAATGCTAAGGCTATTTCAGCTCCTTTTTTAAAATATTCAGTTACATCTGTGCCTGTACTCTCTACAACTGAAGCGGTACTTTTCCAAACCGCATGACCATCCCCTTTTAATATTTCTGCTGATGCTCTGGGTATACTCATACCAGCATCAACTTCAGGGCACACTGATACTACTCGGCCTTCCGCGATCCACTCATCAAAAATATTGATAGAAACGGATAATGCATTGCCGTCATAACGGACTTTATTGCCCAATAGGCAAGCACTTATAAGAACGCGTTCCATTTTACCACCCCAACTTACTCGTAATAAAAGCCTGCTATATGTCGTTAATGATATTAACAATCGCAACTTTTATATATTTATCGATACACAACCGCCAACCACTAAAGCACTTATACAATAATAAAATATAGTTAAACCGAAGTCAGCCTCACCTTAAAGCAGCTTCAAATCGACAATATCACTTGTCTTAGGCCATAAATACACTCAAAACTAGATTACACATTAATTATATTTATTTATGAAACTTTATTTGTATCCGTGTCACCTATGGTTAATGCGATCTAATTACAAAATAAAGTAACTAATCATATTTTAAAGACCAGACCCAATAATCACTTATGAAAATCAGTCTCTTCTATCAATATGAAATTTACTTTTATCAGTATTTTACATGGTAAATATCCATCATAAGGACCTTAACTTGTCGAACAAAAAACAAACTGTAAAACTATGGCTTGAGAATATATTACAAACCACAAATGGCATACATTTTAATGAAAATGGCCATTATTTTATTCAACATGACTGTGGTACTGAAGTTCGTATTTCATCTTATGAGAATGATCCATTTGTATACCTATATGGTGTCCTATGCCAGCTCCATTCATCATCAAATGTTTTATTACAACGAGCTCTTGAACATAATTTATTTCTCGAAAATACGAAAGGCGCCACGCTCGCAATTGATAAAGCCAATAATTGCCTTGTATTGAATTATCGAGAAGAAATTTCACGATTAGATAAAACACTTTTTGAAAATATTATCATCAATTATGTTGATACGTTAAATGAACTGGAGTCCCTGACAGACTCAGCTTGTGATACTGATCAAAATAAAGCGCCTACCATGCAATCTTTTTTGCGCGTGTAGACAATAATAGTACTAAAAAAACAAATATTATGAGGAATTCAATATGCCAGGTCCAGGCTCTGTTACAGGTGGCTCTACTGCTCAAATTCAACCACCCATTCAAGGGGGAAATAACCAAGCTAATTTAAGAGCTTCAAATCCACAACCCAATTTAGCAAACGGCTCGACACCTGAACATCGGTCATTAAGCTTTGTCTCACCGTCTTCAAAGTCAGGGATAAACACAGAGACTAGAGCATTAACACTTGAGGCAACAACCGCAGCTCGAGGCATGTTTTACAACCCGTCTGATACTCTTAAACATGAGCTATCGTCAGCGGCCGTAGTACTTCAAACATTATATGCGGGCTTAGATACAACGTTACAACAAACATTAGGTACAAGAATATTAGGAAACCAAGGGTTGATGAGTGGAAAAACCATTCAAGATTTAGGTAATACATTAGATAGACTTGTAGCGGGTACGGATACCGCAACCGATCGTATATCACTTGTTGCATTGATGGGTGATATTGGCGCCTTGCTTGCAGATACAGGTGCAACCACTGGCGTAGAAGGTAGATCAGAAAGCAGTGCAGATGAATTAAGGAGTATTTTACAAAATAATATCTCAGGTTTATCCACTGAAAATGTAGATAAAATGAAGGCACTCGGCGATTCAAAGGTTGTTGGTCCAAATAAAAGTAATGAGCGTGTAAGAACATCTGGTGATTTAGTTGGCAGACAAGGCTTACATGGTTTAGGGGCTTTAGCAGATGAAACCCTAGGAGTGAGTGAAGACGATGCTATCCCTGTGGTCAGCTGGCAAGAAGCCAGTATTTCTACCGAAAAAGTCACCAATACGACGGAACCCTTAGCTGGCCATATGTCGGGGTCACCATCAGAAGTTCTTATGGTTTGGGATGCATTACTAGGAGATGCGCACCCGTATACAGGTGCGCATGAAGCCACTGAGGCAGCACAAGCGTCAGGATTCACTCAAGTAGTATCATTTCATGATGAGTCAGTTGGTGATAGTAAAGGCGCCCGGTTAGCTGCAACAACTGCGATGTTGGTAGCAATTGGTTTTCATAGCCCAGTTGAAAACATAGAAAGTGCTCTTAAATATACAGGCCAAAATCCTAGACCCGTATTAATTGAAGGTGAGTTAGATGATGCGTCTAATTCTTTAGGCCATGGTGCCGCAACTACATTATTTACAGAGCTATATGAAAGTTATACAGCGGATGAATAATCAATATTGATCGTCACTTAATTGACCTCAAGCTGATCAAAATATGGTTTGTCAGCTTGAGGGGATCCGTTATGAACTATATTAATTATAATCATTCAGATCAAAATACTTCTATTTATTGGGCTAGCCATTAATTATATCCAACCCAATTTATTGCATCGATGTTTAAAGGTTACGCTAAAATTTAAATATAACGAACAAACATAAATTTTATGACGCAGCCCATCAAACAATAAGCCCCATTAAATGAACAAAACCAATCACCAAACAAATAATAGAGCTCCAAATCCAAAAAGTTGTGCTATTTTGTTTTACTTGAGGGTGATTTATTATAAATGGAGCAATTAGGCCTCCTATGCCTCGGCATAAATAAATAGCCGTAACCGCAGGCAACACAAACGAGACGAAAGGCATTCGCGGTAATAACCCTGCACTCGACCATGCATAACACCCCCAAACCGCTAACACAACCGTAATACCAAGCGTTATAACGGTTGGTTTCATTGAGCCACTTTCTGCCATTGTAGCCATTGACTCCCCTGCACCAAAAAATCGATACCAACTTGGGCCGCCAATAACCACACCAACATGCAAAGCCGCTGCTAAGAAATTAAGCGAGCCCGCTATGATCAAGAAATTAAAATTCATAAACGCATCCTTTTTATCACCATGTCATGACAACCATTTAACATAATATCAATTCACATTTTTATTAGCGTTAGGAGGCACAACATTATTTATTAATGACACCAATACGAAACTTAACAGCATAAGCAAAAACCATGAACTCAGCTTTTCTATTGGAACCATATGCCACTGAGTCGCTTGATTAGGGTAAATCCAAATATTGGTATACGTTGCAATATTTTCAGCAAACCAAATAAACAAGGCAACAAGAAACCAGCCAAGTAAAATAGGCATCTTACGGTGTGTCTGTATAATTTTATAATAAACAGTGGTTCGGTAGAACAATAACACAGTGAAACCCAACAGAATCCATCTAAAGTCCCAAATATAATGATGCGTAAAAAAGTTTATATATATTAAACTGACCAAAATAATACTGGCTATCTTTGGTGGATAATATGAATATTCAAACTCAAATATTCGCCAAGTACGCGCAATATAACTGCCCACTGCGCTATACATAAAACCAGTAAAGAGCGGCACATTGCCAATACCAAAGAAATATTCTTCTGGGTAAAGCCATGAACCAATGGAATCTGATGTTTTAAAGAGCTCCATTATCGTTGCCACGATATGAAACACGATAATCACAAATGACTCTCTTATTGTTTCAAGTTTAAAAACCAACAAAAATACTTGAAACGCAATCGCCGATAAAAAGATAAAGTCATAACGATGGATACTTTCTAAAGGATACCAAACGCTCGTAATAATCATTACAGCTAATAAAAAACCACCAAATATACTGGCATATGCTTGCTTTAACCCAAACAGCCAAAATTCGTGGATAAACACTTTTATACTCAAACTTAACACCTCGTGAATGATAATGGCCAGTGCGACACCTTGGGATGATGAAATTAATATCATCAATAAATCGGTAAGCACCCTAATACAAAAAATTAGCAACTGACTGAAGGTTTTTTATATACTCACAGGCAGGCGACCTCTCTGCCGAATGTAAAACCCTGACTGCCCTCAATCATATTATTGACTAGACCTCTGAAAATTGAGGTAAAGTTTACGTTGATCTCACTCATTTTTATATAACGCCACTATTGTGTATAAAAATCCGTCATTCAATTGCTCAATTTTCTGGATCTCTGGCGTGTCTGCCTTATACTAAGCCCACGTGATTCATTTCTTAAGACTGTCTGGTACTTCATGATTCGTTCTCTTACCCCACTTGCAGCACTGCTAATTTCTGACGCCTTTGTCCTGCTGGGTCACGGTTTACTGCTAACGTTATTACCGATTTATGCAAATCAATTAGGGTTTTCTGATTTTCAAGTGGGTTTAACTGGCTCAAGTTATTTTGTCGGGTTTGTTGCTGGCTGCCTAATGACGCCTTTTGTATTAAAACGAGTCGGTCATATTCGTACTTTTGCCGTGCTTGCTTCAGGTTATACCGTATTTATTTTACTTTTTGCTTGGAGTCAAAGCTTTATTGGATGGATGCTCCTTCGCTTTATGATCGGAGCCATGGTCGCAGGTATTTATATGATCATTGAAAGCTGGCTAAACGAACGAGCCGCTTCAAAAAATCGTGGGGCGATCCTCTCATTTTACGCCATGATGAACTTAGTCATGATTACCCTTGCCCAACAACTATTAAATTTAGGCAATGTAGACACATTACTGCTGTTTGCTTTGGCGGGGGTTTTCCTATCGCTCTCAGTGATTCCTGTATCTTTGACGCTATCACTGGCACCAACCCCCATTAAAAAAGTGAGCGTCGATTTCGCCAAAGTTTGGAGGCACTCTCACATTGGCATAATCGGCTCCATTTTCACGGGCCTCATCACTGGTTCGTTTTGGGCATTGGCCCCCATTTATGCAAATGACAGCGGCTTCACTACATTTCAGTTAGCGAATTTCATGTCGGCCGTGGTATTTGGTGGTGCATTGTTCCAAATTCCACTGGGCCGATTTTCCGACAAATTTGACCGACGCTTAATTTTAATTTTCATCGCATTGGCCGGAGCGATTATTTCCTTTATTACCTTCATTGCATCGTTTCAAGATGCCTATGCTGGCACCACCTCAACTGCACTGGCATTTATGTGGGGCGCCTTCAGCATGACCATGTACGCAATCTGTTTAGCCCATGCCAACGACAATGCGGATAGCTCTGACTTTGTTGATATTGGCAGCGCCATGCTTATTACCTATGGCATGAGTTCAGCCATCGGTGCCCCTATTGCGTCTGCTTTTATGAGCATTTTTGGTCATCAATATTTGTTTGTATTTATGGGCGGCAGCTTTACACTCTTTTGCGTTATTTTGATTGCTCGTCGTAAATCCCATGTACTACCCGCCATGGCACAAAACAACGAAGAGTTCCAAGCCGTTGCTGGCATGACCACACCAGAAGCTTACAATCTTGACCCTCGCGCTGAAGAAACAGACGAAGCCGTACCTGAAAGCGAACTAAAACGAGAATGGGCCGATGTTGATATGGATTATCATGACATCATCGATAACAACACAGCGCAAAGCGCTGATCCCTGCGATGAATCAAAATCAGACAAAGATGGCGAAATTAAATAGATAAATGAGAAGGCTGCTGACGTAACTTAGTCACACCAAGCCTTCACTCAAAATATTGTCTAATTAGACCCATTATTTTGCCTTTTCCCATATTGAGTTTTACTCGATACACGCCGTATGCTGAAACCACACCATTTGGTAGCTGAGGCGTTCATGATTAAATTACAACTTATTATAGCTTGCGGCGTTATCTTCGCTGCCGGACTAACATGGCAACTATCATCTGATGCTAAATTAAAATCAGGCCAACATGCAAAAGCCTCTATTGAACAACCTTCCAACAAGTTACTGCCCAATGCAGGTAACAGCTAACTCAGTCACATTCAAACATAATTAAAAGACTCACTAGATCAGTTAGCGGGCCAATCTTATACTTATGCATCTCATAATTAACGACGGTCTTATCCTAAACACTCTTACGTTAACCTTGTCTTAAATGTTTTAGTTCCCATCACTTCCAACCCTCACTCATCATTTTATGAGCTTATATCTTTGTCATTTTTCACTGTACACAATCAATTGTGATGATTTATGTCTATTTCTTTAGGGTATATAGGTGACTAGAGTGAGCGATAATGTCTATTTATATTTAACTTTTTTGTGAGCCATTTACTCTAATACTAGAGTTAAACCCTTATATTAAGTGAGTAGAGGAACATTTATGCTAATTTAGAAGGGAGATTGAGCTATTCACTTACTAGACATTCCCTTATATGATCCATGCCAATTTATAAGAACCATAATTGACGAACCGGCCCCGCTCGAACACAGTATGGATTATTCCAATCGAGTTTTACCTGTTTGTCAGCCCATTTTTAGGTGATACCGCCACATGACAAAACCCACCACAGCCACACTAACTAACCCGTTCGCTAATGCTCAGGAAGTGGAGTTTAGTATTCCAGGCCAAGCCAGCTATGAACCGGGCCTATATGAAGAGAGCCTAAAGAAAGGCTACGACCTAATTAACCGTCCAAAAACCGCTCCCGGTGTCGATGCCATCACCCGACAGCACAGTAAAAACCGCATGACCATTTGGGAGCGTATTTCAGTTTTAACCGACGAAGACCCACAAGTTCTGTTTCAAAACTGGGGTAAAAACTTAGACGGTGCAGGCATTGTCACCGCTGTGGTCAAAATTAACGGCCGCGATGTTGCTCTATACGGCCATGACTTCACCATTCGTGCGGGCTCGATGGATGCCACCAACGGTAAAAAGCTCGCTCGCTTATTTGAGCTAGCCGGTAAACGCCGTATCCCATTAGTGGGTTTAAACGACAGCGCCGGTGCTTATGTGCCTGCCGGTGTTGGTGGCCTTGATGGTTATGCTGAAGCGTTTACGGCACTGCGTAAAATTTCGGGCGTGGTCCCTTCAATTATGTGTATGTTTGGTTTTAACGCGGGTGGCGGTTCGTATTTACCGCGCCAAGGCAGCTTTATGATTCAACCTAACGATACGTTTTTTGGTTTAACCGGCACCGGTGTTGTTAAGAGCGTATTAGGTGAAGACGTCACCCCTGACGAGTTAGGTGGGCCAGGTGTACACAGCCAAAGTGGCGTCACCGATTTTGTCGTAAAAGACGAAGTAGCGGCACTTAAAAAAGTAAAACGTTTATTAAACTACCTACCCGATAACAACAGCGAGTTTGCACCTTACCAAGAAACCTCTGACCCCATTGATCGTAAAACATGGGACATCGATATTCTGTTGAAAAAAGCCTTCAACAGCCCAAGCGGTTTTAATACTCCATTGGATGTCAGCATTATCATTCAGCAATTGTGTGATCATGGCGACTTTATGGAAGTACAACCAGACCGCGCGCGTAACACCATTTGTGCACTTGGCCGAATGGGCGGTAATGTGATTGGCTTTGTGGCAAACAATTCATCTGTGGCCTCTGGTCAAATTGATATTGCCGCAGCCTATAAAAACGCACGCTTCATTCGTTTTTGTAATCTTTACAATATCCCTGTTATTTTTATGGAAGACACCACTGGCTTCCTACCGGGAAAAGAACAAGAATCACTAGGGATTGTGCAAGCAGGCCGCGCCATGCTGGATGCGATTATAGATTTACGCACACCGCGCTTTTTATTAATTATTCGTAATGCGTTTGGCGGCGCCTATGCCTCTTACAACAACTACCCAACGGGTGCTGACTTTGTCATCGCACTGCCCACTACCCGTGCTGCCGTAATGGGCCCTGCTGGTGTGGAATTTGTTTATAAAAATGAATTACGTGCCATCCGTAGTGCCGTCAAATCGGGCGAACAAAACGCGCAATGGGGCAAAGAACAAGAAGCTCTACTCGGTAAGCGTTACGAAGCTGAACTAATGAACCCTAACGAAGCATTAAGCCTTGGCAGTATTTCACAAATTGTCATGCCAAGTGACTTACGCAAAGTGTTGGGAGAAAACATGGCGTTTCATTTAAGGCATTACACACCGGAGCCGTTTAACGCCGTTCAGCGAGAGTTTTACTAAGCCAGCTTAACTTGTGAGAGGGCGCTTACGCGTGATTCAGTTTTAAATCATTAAAGCGCGCGCAAGCGCCCTCCCACAATATAGATGAACACTTAGAGACGCGGTTTGTTCTCTTGTATATAAATAAATTTGTAGGCGCGAGCTAGCTCGCGAAATAATATGTCAAACGAACATTATTTAAATAACCCATTGATTCATAAAGATCGTCAACTGGGAAATTCTTTTAGCGAATGGGCGCAATCTTTTAACTGCTCTAACATGCGCCCTTTAATTATTTGTCGAGGCCCCATTCGAATTGAAGCGATGGATGTCTTTACCGAAATGGGTATTGAGCATTACGGTATTTTATTGTCTGAAAAAGACAGCATCGTATATCAAAACGCCTTAGCACCAGAGCTGCGCCAATTGACCGATCCAAGTCGCGTACACCGTGTCCCCGATTACACAGGTGTCGATAAAAACGAACGTAATATCCGCATTCAACAAATCATTAAAATAGCCAAAGACAATCACTACAACAGTATTTTTACTGGTTATGGCTTTATGGCCGAAGATGAATCCATGGTAAGCGCCATGGAAAAAGCCGGTTTAAACTTTATCGGCCCCTGCTCTAAAACCGTCCACGATGCAGGCCTTAAAGACGAAGCAAAACGTACTGCATTAAAAGTAGGCGTAAGTGTCACTCCTGGTTTAGATAACGCGACAGCGCTCACCTTACTTAAAAAATGCAAAGATGAAAAAGCATTATTAGCCTTGGTTAAAAAAGAAAAATTAACATTAGACCAAGTTAAATTTGACGCATGTAAAACCTTAGAAGACAAGGCCGACGTCGTACTGACCGCAGGCTATAACAAGGGCGTTGATTTATATTCGATTGAAGAGCTGCAAGCCACTATTGCACAGCAAGTAATCGAAATTGGTAAGCAGTACCCAGCGAATCGCGTGCGCCTCAAGTGCATTGGCGGCGGCGGTGGTAAAGGTCAGCGTATTTTACCAAACCCAGCTTCATTTGAAGGCGATTTAGCGGCACAGCTTGATCAAGTGGCTAAGCTTGCGCCTTCGTTAGTATTAGAGATTCTTAACGAAGTAAAAGCCACGGGTAAGGGTGATAATAAAAATATTTTAATCGAACTAAACATTGAAACCACCCGCCACCAAGAAATCCAAGTCATTGGTAATGGCGATTGGGCTTTGGCTTTAGGTGGCCGTGATTGCTCTTTGCAAATGCACGAGCAAAAGCTATTAGAAGTCTCCGTCATTACCGAAGACCTAGAAAACGCACTCACCTCAGCGGTAAAAGAAGGCCGCGATAGTGAAGTAGTCGTTTTAAATCAAGATATTAAAACTCTGCAAAAAATGGAAGAAGAAGCCGAACGCTTTGGGAAGGCCGTTGGCCTAGACAGCGTTTCAACCTTTGAATGCATTGTGGATCGCGACAAACATTTCTTTATGGAAATGAACACCCGTATTCAAGTAGAGCATCGCGTCACCGAACTGTGCTACAGCTTAAAATTCACCAATCCAGATAACGCAAACGAATACTTTGTTGTCGAAAGCCTAGTTGAAGCGATGGTGCTTTTAGCCGCTCACGGCTCACGCTTACCAAAACCCACTCGTGTATTACGTCATAATGCATCTGTTGAAGCCCGCTTAAATGCCACTAACCAAGCGTTAGCGCCCCATGCTGGTGGTGTCATTGAATATTGGAGTGACGCACAAAAAGGTGAAATTCGCGACGACCAAGGTATCAGCCTACACAACCCTGATACTGACGTATTCATGAAGTACCACCTAGCAGGCGCCTATGACTCAAACATCGCCTTGTTATTAACCGTAGGTGAAAACCGTTTAGGCACATACGATGCCATGGCAGAACTATTGCGCAGCACGGTTTTACTAGGCAAAGATTTATCCACCAACCTAGCGTTCCACTATGGCCTAGTAAATTGGTTTATTGGTAACAACATCAATGCCCGCCCAACCACTAAATTTATTGTGCCTTACTTGACCGCGGTTGGCTTATTAAAAGATCAAAGCAATGACCTTGATGTGTCTTATGCATACCAGCAAATTTGTGCAAAAAAAATATCTGAAATAAAAGACGCTGACGAAAAGGCAAATTTCCAAAAAATCCTGGTACGCAAGAAATTATTACTGACACGCCCGATTGAACGTCTACTTGCTGAACCTCATGTGCTTTCTGGATGGCTGAGCATTCAACAGCATAATTTTGCCATTCAACCGGACAATCAAGTCATGTGGCTTGAAAACCCTATTCGCATTTTAGCCGACACCTACCATTTCTTGAACATGAATTTTAATGATCAAGACCCAGCGGCAACCATGATATGGGATCATGATAATGACGTACTCCAAGATGCTTTAAGCTTCTATGATTCACTAGAAACCCAATTAGCCGAGCACGGCTATGAAGACCTAGACTATATTGAATTAAGTGAAATTATTAATGGCCCAGCACCAGAAGGGTTTCACGATGACATCTGGCATCATGTACAAGCAGCACACCTAGGATACCAAGCTGGCGTTGAGATCTTTACCCTCCTGCCGTACATCGCCAACGAAACCAACTTTTACGCGTTAGATGTTAATGAAGACCTCAGCATCTATATTCCAGACGCATTGTTTGATGAAACCTTACAAAAGAATATGATGAAGGTACTTGTGCCACCGCCAACAGCAAAAGGCGATGAAATATTAGCCGCTTCTGGTGGCATGTTTTACAGTTGTGAAGCACCGGGAATGCCAGCGTTTATTCAAGAAGGCGATCACTTTGAAGCTGGCCAGCCTCTGTACATTGTTGAAGTTATGAAGATGTTCAACAAAGTAAATGCGCCGTTTGCAGGGACAATCGAAAAAGTGCTGATCAATGAAGATGGCACCATCATTAAAAAAGGCCAGCCATTATTTAAGATTGTAGCAGACGAGAAAGTGGTCATTGAAACACCGGATGAAATACAAGCTCGTCGTCGTGAGCAAACCGATGTGTTTTTGATTACCATCTAATGGACTACCAAGGAAATAACTCATGGCATACCATATAACATCAATACTGAATTCAATAACTGACTGCGGAGCCAAGTTTAATGCCTGAATTACTACTCGGTTATTTCACTCAAGGCAAGCTCATAGTTGAGTCCGCTTTGTTTGATCAGGCAACGTATGTGCAACTTGTCACATTAGTAAGCTGTTACTGTGTGGCTTATTGGCTTTATGTTGCGCTCATTAAAAAACGAGTTGTAAAAAAACTCAGCTCTACCTTGGCTAAAAATACGCAAATCAGTAAGGGCATTAGAGCTACAAGCCTGCTGTTTCCTTTAATTGCCATTATTTTTTTAAGACTGGCCAGTGAATTATTTGGCAAACTCGATTATGCAATCTGGTTAATCGACCTATCCATGTCCATTGCCATATTACTGCTCTTCTACTCGATTATAAAAGAGTTTGTAGCAAGCTATGTTATGTCACAATTGTTATTATGGTTTGGCTTACCTGTGCTCTTGTTACATTTACAAGGTGTACTGCCTGCCTTAATTACCGAACTTGAAGCCATATCCATCAGTGCCGGTAACATTAGCGTGTCACTCTATGGGTTATTGCGAATGCTCTTTTTTGGTTCACTGATTTTTTGGTTAAGTCATGGATCAAATAACGTTGGAAAAAACATCATCCGCAATCAACAATCACTAGATGCGTCCACCCGTGAAGTTTTCAGTAAATTATTTGAAGTCGCTTTATTTTTTGTTGTTGCCCTACTACTACTAAACATCATGGGGATCAACCTAACCGCATTGGCGGTATTTGGTGGGGGACTTGGTGTCGGACTTGGATTAGGTTTGCAATCCATCGCTTCGAACTTTATATCTGGGATTATTATATTATTAGATAAATCCCTCACGATTGGCGATTTTGTCGAACTTGATGATGGTAGAAAAGGGTTCGTTAGAGAATTTAAAATGCGTCACGCAATTTTAGAAACATATGATGGCAAAGATATTCTTGTTCCCAATGAAACCTTTATATCTAATTCACTGATTAACTGGACTCATAAAGACCCAAAACAGCGTTATCGCGTTGATTTTAGCGTGGCTTATTCTACAGACATACGTACGATGGTCGAACTCATAAAAGAAGAAGTATCCAAACACCCCCAAGTCATTAGTGGCCTAGACATTCCGTTTGAAGAACGCCCCGATTGTGAAATCGATAGCTTTGGTGATAACGGTGTCAATATGTTTGTCGAATTTTGGATGGAAGGCATTGACGACGGAAAGAATAGAGTCGGTGGTGATTTATTACTTACTATCTTTGAAACATTAAAAGATCACCATATTTCGATCCCTTTCCCTCAGCGGGAAGTTAAAATCTTAAATGAACAAAACATTACCTGATATCGTACCCTATATTGAGCTGACACAATGATTATTGCACTAGACCATATCGCCATTGCTGTACCGGACTTAGATAAAGCGATTGAACGCTTTATGAATGACTTCGGCTTAACGTTTGATCATAAAGAAGATGTGGTAAGCGCAAAAACCAGCACCGCGTTTTTTCCGTTAGAAAGCACCAGTATTGAATTAGTACACCCTTTAAATGGTGAAGGTCCAATTCAAAAATACATCGAGAAAAAAGGCGGCGGCATGCACCACCTTTGTTTTCGTTCAGACAATATTGAAGAAGACATTGCTCGTTTAAAGTCCAAAGGATATGAATTTTTAAGTGAAGCCCCTTATTTAGGTGCACACAATTGTATGGTGATTTTCATTCACCCTAAAAGTTGTGACGGTGTTTTGATTGAATTAAACCAGCCAATTGGCTGAGCCGAGACGTTAGACGTTAGACGTTAGACGTTAGACGTTAGACGTTAGACGTTAGACGTTAGACGTTAGACGTTAGACGTTAGACGTTAGACGTTAGACGTTAGACGTTAGACGTTAG
>JAWUXY010000004.1:0-12263 GCA_034111105.1 Bermanella sp.
AAAGCACAAGAAAATAAAGAAAAATCCGAAGACAAAGTAAAAGCGGCGATTATAGCCGCACAAAAGATCAATCAGAAAAAAACAAAGACATATAATCCACCTAAAAAAATAGTCACTAAAAAAGTTATTACTAAAAAGAAAAAAATTGCTAGTACCACTAAATCAAAGTCAAAAGACAAAAAAATCATTGCCGCAGAAAACGCATACTATCTAAATTTATATCGCTGGGAATTAATACGTGAAATTCGCAACGCCGTTGAATATCCAGCATGGGCTAAAAAATTCGGGCAAAAAGGCAATGTAACCCTTAATTTTTCTGTCAATAGACACGCAGAAGCAAGCAAGATAAAAGGTGATAATGCAGATGTATCTGAATTATTAGTCTCTGAACTTGAGCGCGCAATATTAGCGGTCACGCCCTTTATTTTACCACCTGACGCGTTACCCGGTGACAACTGGCCAATGCGTGTCACATACAGTTTTGACCCCAACTCAGAAAAACAGGCTTATATTAAAAAACCGGCAAAACCAAAGTCATTGCAGAGTACCAAGAAGATAAGCCGAGCTAATTATAAAATTGTTTTAAGTAAGTATATGGATGATGTAAAGGCGCTGATAAACGACAAAATTGAGTACCCTGTATGGGCTAAAAATCTAAACCAAAAAGGTAAAGTAAACATTGAAGTGACCATCACAAAAGATGGTGAAATCTCTAAACTAACGGATAAAAAAATAAGTCGGCATGAAACGTTAAATCAAGAGGTTCGAGATGCAATTACAGAGTCTGAGCCCTTCCCGCCGATTCCTAGCCAATTAAGGTTAAACCGCACGACGATTATCATTAAGCACGATTTTAAGTAAGTATTAAGAAAGAGGGAGGATTAAAGGGGAGAAAACATGCAATCAAATTACCTACTTCACTTTTTAAATATTAAAAAGTGAAGTAGGTATTATGTTTTATTTATAACGCTCTTAAATAAAAATAAAACACTCAGTCGTCATCTGACAACATTTTACCTAGCAAGGTGTGGTACAACTCACGATCGCCAATAACGCCTTTGACTTCATTATCTTCTTGAATCAAGACAGGGTAACCCGTGCAGTAACGAATCTCCATTACATCGCGTATCGGCATATTTGCTGGCACACAAACCGGCATAGAACGATATTGATCGACGTTATCGTCGTCGCCCCAAAAATGCACGGCTAATGTTTCGTTATTGTAGCGTACGCTTTTTTGATCATTACTGAGCCAAATGCCATTTTTTCGGCTTAAGCAGTACCCATTGCTCTCTTCCCATACTGTGCTCAGCTCTCTCATAATCGAGACCGCGCACAATACATTTAATGGATTAGTATGGGCAACAAAATCTCGTACATAATCATTTGCTGGGTTAAGCACGATATCTTCTGGTTTACCATGCTGGACGATTTCACCATCTTTCATAATGGCAATATGATTACCTAACTTTAAGGCTTCATCTAAGTCATGGCTTACAAAAATAATGGTTTTCTTTAGCTTTTCTTGCAACTGCAATAGTTCATCCTGCAGCTGACTGCGAATGAGTGGATCAAGTGCAGAGAAAGGCTCATCCATTAACAAGATATCCGTTTCAAGTGCTAACGCGCGCGCTAAACCAACTCGCTGCTGCATACCACCTGATAATTCGGCAGGCTTTAATTTTCGCCATTCACTTAAGCCAACTATTTCAAGTTGCTCATCAATGCGACGCTTAATTTCAGCTTTTTTCATGCCTTGAATTTCAAGTGGCATGGCAACGTTTTCTTCTACTGTAAGCCACGGCATCAAAGCAAATTTTTGAAACACCATCGAAATATCACGCTGGCACATTTCACGTTTTGTGGCGGCATCGGCACTGACAAAGTCCATCATCTGCCCATCACGCTCAATTAAAATTTCACCGCGGGCAACAGGGTTAAGGCCATTTACACATCGCAACAAACTTGATTTACCAGAACCAGAAAGGCCCATAAGCACACAAATTTCACCGCGACCTACTTTTAATGACGCATTTTTAACCCCGACAACTAGGCCGGTTTCGTTACGAATTTGTTCACGGTCTTTGCCTTCATCAAGCAAAGGTAATGCAACATCAGGTTTTTTACCGAATACAACATCCAGGTTTTTAATTTCAATCATATTACTTCACGGCCTCTGGTTGCTTAAACAGTCGATCTAACACAATGGCCAGCAATACAATTGCAAGTCCTGCTTCAAATCCTGAGGCGATATCTACGGTATTCAATGCTCGTACAACTGGCTTGCCTAATCCGTCGGCGCCGACAAGTGCTGCAATCACCACCATTGAAAGAGACAACATAATGCATTGAGTAATACCCGCTGCAATACTTGATGCAGCAGCAGGTAACTCAATACGCCATAATAGTTGGCCATGAGTCGCGCCAAACGATTGCCCGGCCTCTACCATTTCTTTAGGCACTTCTGAAATACCTAAGTAGGTGAGACGAACCGGTGCCGCGATGGCAAAAATAATGGTTGAAATTAAACCAGGTACAACGCCTAAACCAAAGAGTGTCAGTGTAGGAATCAAATAAACAAACGGTGGAACCGTCTGCATTAAATCTAATATTGGACGCAAAATAGTATACATCCAAGGGTGGTGGGCTGCGTAAATACCCAATGGCAAACCAAGTAACACGCACAGCAATGTGGCATATATTACCAATGATAATGTCTGCATCATCTCTTGCCAGTAACCTAGATTCCAGATTAACAGCATCGAAACCACAACAAACGCGAGCAAACTCCATGAACGATGCAGCCAAAGCGCAAAACCACCGAGAAAGACAATAAACAACGCAGGATGTAGCCAGAGCAGTGCATCTGTAGATGATGTAATGAGCCATTCTAAAGACACAGACATGGCATCAAAAAAGCCAGAGGCAACACCCACTAGCCAGTCAAAAAAAACCTCGATGTATTCACCGAGAGGTAACTTATAATTTTCCATCGCTTAATGGTAGCTGGACACTGTTGCACCCAGCTCCTAGTTATGGCCTGTTTAAATAATTAAACGTGCCTGTTAACAATTAGAAATTCATCGAATTTCAGAGAAGTAAAATATTCAAATTGCCCGCTCAACAATCTGAGCGGCCAATCATTTAACTGACATTAAAGAGATGCTTTCACCGCAGCAGCACCAGGCTTACCATCGATGGTTGTCACACCTTTTAACCAAGCATCTAATACAGAAGGATTCGCTTTTAACCAACTTTTAGCTGCGTCTTCTGGTTTTTTTCTATCATCAAGAATGGCTTTCATCACTTCGTTTTCAAGTGTGAGTGTGAATTCTAAGTTATTTAAGAAGCGTCCAACGTTAGGGCATGCTTGAGCGTAACCTTTACGTACGTTAGTCATAACACTTGCACCACCAAGATCCGGCCCAAAGAAATCATCGCCGCCAGCTAAGTAAGCAATATCAAAGTTGCTGTTCATTGGGTGTGGCTCCCAACCAAGAAAAACAATCCACTTGTCACGACGAACTTTACGTTTAACTTGTGACAACATACCGGCTTCACTTGAATCAACGACTTCAAAATCTTTTAGTTCAAATGCATTTTTATCAATCATGTCTTGAATCAAACGGTTGCCGTCATTACCTGGTTCAATGCCGTAAATTTTGCTATCAAACTTATCTGCAAACTTAGCGATGTCTGCAAACGTTTTAACACCTGCGTCATAAACATACTGAGGAACCGCTAGCGTATATTTTGCGCCCGTTAGGTTGGTTTTTAGCGTTTCAACCGTGCCACGATTTAAATACGGACGAATATCCCCTTCCATCGTCGGCATCCAGTTACCTAAGAAAATATCAATGTCACTGTTTTCTAGCGATTTATACGTCACAGGCACAGATAACATTTGAGTAGTGGTTTCGTATCCTAAGCCTTGTAACACAACTGAACCTAAAGCGGTTGTTGCTGTGATGTCGGTCCAACCCACATCAGAAAAACGTACCTTGTCACACTGGCCTGCCATGCTGACAGATGCCACGACGGTCAACGCCATTGCTACTATATTTCGAAATACCTTCATACTTTATCTCCGTTTAGTTATTAGAGCCTGTTAACGTAAATTTAACGTGGCTTATTATCGGTCAAAATCGTTCGGTTATCGTGCTGGTGCACCTGGGCGTTGATGTTGGTTCCATTTAGGATCCATGCCAACGCTCGCATCAGATGGTGCTTCCATTGTGCGGCCACGAATAAGATCGGCCGCTCGTTCTGCCACCATAATAGTGGGTGCATTTAAGTTGCCGTTAGGAATCGTTGGGAAAATGGACGAATCCACCACTCTAAGCCCAGCAATACCACGCACCTTTGTTTCGCTATCAACCACCGCCATATCATCTTCACCCATACGGCATGAACAAGACGGGTGGTAAGCACTTTCAACGGCGCTGCGGACAAACTCATCAATCTGCTCATCTGTTTGCACCGCGTCACCCGGTTGAATTTCACCATCACGGTAATCATCAAATGCCGGCTGATCAATAATTTCACGTGTTAGTTTCACGCAATCACGGAAACCTTCACGGTCAACTTCGGACTGCAAATAGTTAAACTGTATTGATGGATGATCATGGGGATTCGCACTGCGCACATGCACTCGGCCGCGACTGAGTGGCTTATTGTGCCCAATATGAACCTGAAACCCATCGCCATCAAACGCGACCTTGCCATCATAACGCATAGCGGCCGGTAAAAAATGGTATTGCAGATCAGGCCATTCAACGCCCGCTTTTGAACGAATAAAACCACATGACTCAAAGTGATTTGTCGCTCCCAAGCCTTTGCGTGTGAGAATCCAGCGTGCGCCGATTAAAAACTTATCCCACAACCCTAACTTGCTATTAAGTGTTATTGGCTGCTTACATTTAAACTGGAAATAAAACTCCAAATGATCCTGCAAGTTTTCACCCACGCCCGGCAGCGCATGCTGAACATCAATACCGGCTTCTTTAAGCACATCAGGCGCACCAATACCGGATAACTGTAAAATATGTGGCGAGCCAATGGAACCCGCGGATAGAATCACTTCGCGCTTTGCATGAATATCAATCTTACGACCTTTGTGTTCAACACGAACACCCGTCGCACGCTTTTCATTTTTATGGTCCAATAAAACGTTATGTACCAGCGCATGGGTCATAACCGTAAGGTTTGAGCGCTTCATAGCTGGGCGCAAATACGCGTTAGCCGTTGACCAGCGCACGCCGTTTTTAACCGTCATGTGCATCGGCCCAAAACCTTCCTGCTGCTGACCATTATAATCGGCGGTAAAATCGTAACCGGCTTGCTTACCTGCATCAATGAACGCTTTATACAGTGGGTTCTGCATGTTGTTACCGTTATTGGTGGCTAACGGGCCACTGTCACCACGATACTCATCTCCACCGAATGCCCAGCTTTCTGCCTTTTTATAATACTGTAAGCAATTGGCATAATCCCAATTTTTGGCGCCTTGGCTCGCCCATTCATCAAAGTCACGCGCATGGCCACGAACATACACCATGCCATTAATTGACGAAGAGCCACCTAATACTTTACCCCGTGGGCAATGCATTTCACGATTATTAAGATACGGCTCTGGGTCTGAATGAAATTGCCATGCGTATTTTTTGGTACTCATGGGTATCGACAATGCCGTGGGCATCTGAATAAAAATACTGCGGTCACTGCCGCCTGTTTCAATCAGCAACACACTTTTATCGGCATCTTCTGTCAGGCGGTTTGCCAATACGCAACCCGCCGAACCGGCACCCACAATTATGTAATCATATTCAGTCATCAAGTATTCCTTAGAACGGGCTATCAATCGGATTCATACCCACATAAATCGATTTAAGCTGGGTATATTGACGCAGTGTCTCTGATCCATTTTCACGTCCAAGACCCGATGATTTATAGCCACCGACTGGCATTTCTGCAGGCGAATTACCATAAGCATTAATCCAGCAAATACCCGCCTGCATCTTGTGGATAACACGATGAGCTCGACGAATATCTTTGGTAAACACACCAGCCGCTAAACCAAGATCCGTATCGTTAGCACGACGAATCACATCGTCTTCACTTTCAAACGTAAGCACCGACATTACAGGGCCAAAAATTTCTTCACGCACAATACTCATATCATCGGTGCAATCGGTAAATATAGTAGGCTCAACAAAATAACCGCCCTCACAGCCAGCAGGCTGTAAACGGTTACCACCGCAAGCCAACGTGGCGCCTTCGGATTTGCCTTTTTCGATATAACCCATGACCAACTGCTGATGCTTGGCTGAAATCAACGCGCCAAAATTCACATCTGGATTCATCGGCTCGCCCACGACGATATTGTTTTTGGTTCGCTCTAATAAGCGCGCAATAAAGGCGTCTTTAATACCCGCTTGTACAAACACACGAGTACCGTTGGTGCAGA
This sequence comes from Bermanella sp., assembly GCA_034111105.1. Lineage (GTDB taxonomy): Bacteria > Pseudomonadota > Gammaproteobacteria > Pseudomonadales > Oceanobacteraceae > Bermanella. Next base: position 6,467 of record JAWUXY010000004.1, read on the forward strand.
TTTCCCCTTGAGTATAAAAGTTACCCAGCATGGCCGCCGAAACGGCGTCTTCTAAATCGGCATCATCAAAAATAATCAGCGGAGATTTACCGCCTAATTCCATTGTCACTTCTTTCAAAGTGGTCGCAGCGCCAGCCATGACTTTTTTACCCGTGCCCACTTCGCCAGTAAATGACACTTTTGCAATTTCATTATGATGCGTCAGCCAACTGCCGACATCTGCAGCACCGTGTACAACATTAAAGACACCAGCAGGCACACCCGCTTCAACAAAAATTTCGGCTAATTTCACTGCACCTTGCGGTGTTTCTTCTGACGGCTTAAAAATCATGGCATTACCACACGCAAGGGCAGGAGCCGCTTTCCAACATGCAATTTGTAATGGGTAATTCCAAGCACCAATACCGGCACAAATGCCCAAAGGCTCGCGACGGGTGTAATAAAAGTCGCCGCCTAAGTCTTGCTGGTTGCCTTCAATAGCAGGCGCGATACCGGCAAAAAATTCAATCGAGTCAGCACCGGTTACCACATCAACAACCGATGCTTCTTGCCATGGCTTACCGGTGTCTTGCACTTCAAGAGCCGCTAGCTCGTCATTGCGTTCACGCAAAAGGGCGACAGCCTTTAATAAAATTCGGCTACGTTCAATGCCTGTCATAACAGACCATTGCGCAAAGCCTTTGTGGGCGCTGACCAATGCTGCTTGGCGAATGCTTTCATCCGCTACCTCAACCTTATAAGCCACCTTACCGCTGGCAGGGTTGATTACGTCAAACGTTTCGCCACTGGTATTAGCGAGTAGCTGCCCATCAATAAAATTCTTAAGCGTATTCATGTATAGCTCCCAAAGCGCTCGACCTGAAGGTGGATAAATTCTTTACACAGACGCTCAGATTCTAAAAAGCTCTGCTGTTGTGATGGACTTAGCGTGCTGCGTAACCACATGCCATCAATCATGGCCGCCGTCATACGAGCCGCTTCGGCCGCTTTTTTCGGATTTTCAATTAATTGTCGAAACGAATAACGTAAATTGCTCTCAAGGCGCTTACTGTTTACCGCCTGCAATCTTGCTAACGCACTATCATGGGTTGCCTGCCCCCAAAATGATAACCATGTGATACTGGCACGAGATGACTGCTGAAAACCAGAAAAGTTAGTTTCCACCACCATCATCAGCCTTTCCATCGGGCCTACACTGCCCGCCTCTTCTAAGCGAATGAGCAGCCCTTGCTTCAGTTGATCAAGCAAGTGACGCACGGCGGCTTCTATTAAACCCTGCTTGCCACCAAAATAATGACTAATGATGCCAGACGACATACCCGCTAAACGACTAATGGTGACAATCGTCGTGCCTTGAAAACCGTGCGTCTCGATAGACTTCAGTGTAGCTTCAATTAGCTGTAATTTGCGGACGGGCTCTATTCCTATTCTGGGCATCATATTCATTGATTGAACGTTCAATTAACAGCAAGTCTAATGTTTAGTGCTCTATATATCAACCCTAGACGAACAAACAATGCCATGACCAAAAAAGACCATAAAACCAAGCCAGATACCGATAAATACGAAAAAAACCTTATAAAAAGCGCGAAAATTTAGTTACAGGACGATAGATTACACATCAAAAAAGAGCACGAAAGACAACAAATAGGGACGCTGTAAAAATAAAACAACAATGAGCAACACTTAACGTCATGCCATAAAACGACATTAGTAAGCCCCATCATGAGCAACAATGGTCACTAGTTAGAATAAACATAAGAAATTGTATTTTCAGGAAAAAGCACAAGAGAGCATAATGACGACTGATTTTGCCCACTAAAGCAACAAAACATTCACATAATAGAACGTAAAAAGGGGCTATCAGTTTTTCACTGATTGCCCCTTTTTTCATTGGGTAAGCGCTAAGGATTATTTATGGGTGCCAATGTGAATTCAACTTTATTTTGAAACGCTCTTACCCAAGTATAGCCGTCTTCCGTGGACCACACTTCATTACCATGGGGGCTAGAACCGGTTGCCCCTGAGATAACATATAAGCGTTCCTCAGTTGCAAGAAGGCTGTGTGAATGCCTAGGTGAAAAAAGACTTGAGTTCCTAGCAAGATCCCAATCAGCACCATCTAGCGATACAAATACAGAGTTACTAGCCCCTCCCAATCTGTTCGCGCCCCCAATGGACCACATCTGCCCCTTAAATACAGCAACATCACTGCCAATAGCATTATTTAATACCGGCGTATAGTCGACACTGCCTCCCCAAACGTCTCCAGCATAAGAAGAATAACTCCTATTGACTGGCCGACCTAGATCATCCACACCTTGCACGACCCAGATACGATCTTTAAAGCTAACTACTTTGAACTTTGATACGGCTGTAAAACTAGCACGGGTTGTGACCACATCCCAATTTACTCCATCAGCTGAAGAATAAACACGTTTACGATACTTTCTCTCATGCCCATCAACGCTTATCAACCAAAGTTTTTCTTTATGAACAACTAATTTTGACTCTGGAATAGTACCAAACACAGGGAAATTATTTGTTTCAACAGCCGCCCAAAATTCACCATTTGATGAGACATGTAAACCGTCTTTATTTACCAACCAAAGCTTATTCTTAAATTCTTCTATATCAGCTTTGTAGAGTGCATTTTCAGTGGATATTGGTTGTCCGGTCGATTCGATTTTATCCCATTGAATACCATTTTTTGACCTGAAAATATTTGAATTATAATGACCAGAAATATGACCACCAGCAAGTATTAAATCACCGTTTAATGTTGTTGCAATGGTATTGGTTCGCTCAGCAAATTCAGCATCATCCGTTTCTTTTTTCCATTGCATACCATTAGTAGAGCTAAAAGATTGAGTACCCAGTGGATTTCCATCATGGTTTCGACCAGCAACTAACCATAAACGATTTTTAAAGTCGACAAGATGAGATGAATCATGTGCCGGAAAAGGAACCTCCATTTCTACTGCAGCAAAGTGATAATACTTATAACCGCTTTCATTTTTATTTTCGTGAAGCTTATAAACACGCTGGCCGAATGCATCAATCAACCATAAATTATTATTACTGTTAACCATGCGCGACCCACTTCCTGCAGATATAAGCAATGACGACCTGTGCGAGAACTCACCTTTATCATCACTGATATATACACTGCCTAATACATTTAATATTAGTCGGTCTAGCTGTGTCTGTGTATCGTGAATCGTTTCCAACTCAATACCAGAACCATATCCACCCAATGGTAAATCACCTTCATTTTCCCAATTAACACCATCAGCAGAAGACCAATAACTTAAGTCGCTTCTCTTTGCACTGTTTCCTGTCAACCATAATTTACCGTTAGCAACCGTCATTTGATGATCACTGCGAACATCAAATGCTGCATTATCTGTTTCTAAAGACCAGTGAATCCCATTATCGGAAGACCACACATCACTGTAATATATTTGTCGCTCTTGAGCATAATGCTCACCACCTGTCATCCAAAGTTTGCCGTTAAATTCACGTACTTGATGACTGGTACGAGGCGAAAATAAACGATTTATATCTGTTTCCATTTGCTCCCAGCTTCGACCATCAACTGAAGACCAAACTTCATTTGTTCCACCATTGAACTCACGCCCACCGAAAGCCCACAGCCTACCTTTGAACGTTACAATTTGCATGCCTGTCGTCGTCGTAAACTCAGAAGGTGAAACTTGTAACGACGCTCGGTAATCCCCATAATTAAATTGTATATACTCACTACTATCAATTGTTGCATTTGATAAATAAAAGCCCCTAAAAAACTCATCAAACTCTAATATTGTATAGTCAGCACACTCATCCGTAATGTTAAGCGAACAATGTGTGTCAGTTGTAGTGAGCATCGTAACACCTGGCAAACCAACGTCTAGATCAATGCTCGAACCATGCTTTCCGGACCATCCCTTTATATTAATTTCGGCATACATAACATCAACATCGTAATTGATAGACTCTGATTTATAATTGCCATCGGCTTCAACCATTGCAGTAATACTAACACTGCCTACTTTTTTGACCGTTAGCGCCCCATTACTATCAACGGTTATAATTGAATCATCAGACGATGAATAAGTTACGACACCCGCTCCTTTTCTAGTCGCTGCATTTGCAAATTCGCTACCGATGATTAATTTTTTAGCCTCAGAGTGAGCGAAGGATAATTCAGCACTCATCAACGGTTGACTGATAATTGTATTTGAAAATACAAGCTCCCCTTGATTCGTACCACTGCTTGCAACAGGCGTTACTTCAGTTTTGATTGCTCGCCCTGCATCTTCAGGGGTTAATGTATAACGACATGACGATGCGCCTGAGATCTCAACCTCATCCCGCAGCCATCGAATACGACTGTCGCCTTCAATATCATGTTCAGTATCAGAGTATTGATAGTTAAGTATTATTGTATCGCCCACCAATACATCGCCTTCGTTTTCATCCGTAATAATCACATCACTAATAACGGGTGCAATATTCTTAGGTGTAGGTGTAGGTGTAGGTGTAGGTACGGATGTAGGCGTAGGCTTGGGTTCATCACTTGCGCTCCCGCCTCCACCACAAGCCGCCAGACTCGTTATTAAAATGGTTAATAACAAATTTTTCATAAAACCCTCGAAATCAATAGTATTGGTTTCGGGGAGGGTAAAACTTAAATTACAATCTTTATATAGTCCAATTTAGGGTTTAATAAATATTAAGCACTGGCTTTTAATGCCTAAGACAATCATTAAAACTATTTGAAAATTATTTTTTAATTTTGCATGAGTATTCACGATTCTTACTTATAGTCACTCATAAAGATTCATAATTGACATTAAATTCGATAACCAATAAACAAGAAAATAGGCTGATCGTTTATAAGTATTCACTTTCTTCATCACTCGTGGCACTTCACCAAATTGGCACCACATAATTACAAATTAATTAAAAACGATCTATTAATAGTAAGGGCTAAATATTTGATTCTAGCTAAAATTAAATTCCCATTATTTTGTCAAAAAACCAACTACTGGCGACTTACACTTAGAGTCGGCTTTACTCTCACCCTCATTGTGTATCAAGTCTAAAATACCAGGCCGCTAAGATAGGAAAATATAGCGACCTTACCATCGCGTTATTTCTTCGTCTTTGCTTTTAATATAGTAATTACAGGCTACTAAATATATGAGGGCTCTGATTTATTTTTAGAAAAGTTGAAGCAAGCAGCTTATCGGCATCAACCCAACCAGGTCATAACCCACAATAATGGCTAAACAGTGTAAACCTTACATTAAAATAATCTTTTAGCATTCTGGATTCTCGCCTCGCCAGAGGCATTACTTTAAAATACACTCTCACCTCTATTTATTACTTAACGGTTATCATCATATAAAGGCAGCTACCTTGTGACTGGCTTTAATATAAATCCGCCATGCCTATATCAAACCCATTAATCTTGCCCAGCCCAGCCAAGCTCAACCTGTTTCTACACATCACAGGTCAGCGCCCTAATGGCTATCATGAACTGCAAACCATCTTTCAATTTATTGATCTCTGTGATGAGTTGACATTTGCTAGCAATGATTCAGGCCAAATTACCATTACCCCTGCTATAGAAGGCGTGCCTTTAGAAGACAACCTTATCTATAAGGCGGCTAAAATTATTCAAAACAAAACCGGCTGTGAAAAAGGCGCTGACATTAATTTGCATAAAATATTGCCCATTGGCGGTGGCCTTGGAGGTGGCAGCTCAAATGCAGCAACTGCATTGGTTGGG
>JAWUXY010000005.1:0-8189 GCA_034111105.1 Bermanella sp.
GGCAACTTTATAGCCTTTTGCCTGTGATTTATCCGGTACATTGGCCGCTGGAATATCAAACGCATACGCAAAAACAGTCGGCGCAACATTTTCAGGGTAAGCGTGAAAGCGTTGGCTATCTGTGCCACGGCTAACGTGTAAATAAATACCTAGGTTTTCACCGTCGTTTTTCGCGAGTAATTCGTCACAAATATAGCGCCATTTATTTTGATCCCACTTAAATTAAATGCCAATTAATTCTAAGCCTTGATTCATGCGATCAATGTGTGGGCCAAAACCCACAAGCTTACCATTGTAAGCTGGGATCACTTCATAAATGCCATCACCAAATAAAAAGCCACGATCCATCGGTGAAATTTTTGCCTCTTCCATGGGCATAAAATCGTTGTTTAAAAATACAATGCTCATAGGGCACCTCAATAATAGTTACTTACTTATTTACTAATTTCTTTTGACTGACTAACCCGTGTAAACGATTCAGCAAGTCGATGCCCTCTTGGGCTGGCAAACCATCTTCGGTTAATGTGTTCTCACGCGTGACACCGTCAACGCTGCCACGTTCTGATAGAAATTGTAGTACAGCCATGGCATCTAGCTTCATTAACAGGTTTTGTCCGCTTAACCAATCAAGCATGGCAATGAGCCCTAACGCCGCCCAGTTCGACACATCTGCAATGATCAATTCATTACAGCCAGTGGCGGCCGCTTGAATATCTAAGCTTTTCAGAGCGTCTTGAATATTACCCATACCGATTTCATTACCACCGTCGCCAATCGCGATGGTTGGGCACTGCGCGTGTATCAAAAAGGTATCAAAGCAGGCCGCACGCGCGCTGATGTCTTCACCACGCATATTGTAATATTTACCATCAGCGGCTAAACCTGGGCGCTCAATCGATACAATCAATTCTGGTTGTAATTGTTCAAGCGCCTGCAACGCTTCTGCATCACGATGGGAACTTGGGCCCACAGCAATTTCATGCACACGATAGGTATTGGCTAATTGCCCACTTAACGGAGCACCACAAACGATAATAGGGTGCGCGCCCAATGCTTCAAATGCTTGGTACAACGCGATGGCCCCCACGGGCCCATCGGTTTCAAACGTATCCACCACTGGGAAACCCGTGCCGAGTAAAACCGTGCCACGAATAGGCAACATCATTTGCGCCGCACGTAATACATAGCCTTGAGGCAATGCCCCTTGTATGGTTTTCATGCCACGAAGGTTACGTTCAACCAGCATGTTTTCAATATCAAGGCTTAACTGCATTGCCGTCGTCAATTGACTCATGGGGTGTCCTCAGGTGCCACTGCTACTAAAACTTGCTGACTGTATTTATAGTGGGCAAGCGCTAATTCGTTATGGGCTTGATCAATGGAGATCGGTTCAAATGTTACTTTGCCACCCGCGGTTAATTGCGCAAGCTTGGCTAAATCTAGTGACAGTACCGAACCCATTTTTGGGTAGCCGCCGATGGTTTGGCGATCATTCATTAATACAATGGGTTGACCGTCTTTGGGAATTTGTACCGCGCCTAAACAAATGCCTTCAGATAAAATACCGTCAATATCGCACGTAACTTTTGGGCCCGTTAAGCGATAACCCATGCGGTCGCACAAATCACTCACCTCGTATTGATGATTAAAAAACATGCGTTGCTCGTGTCGAGAAAAATGTGCTTGCTGATAACCCGGAATCAAACGCAGCGTCACATTGTTTTTATAAACTGGGCGAGCACTCAAGGGGAGCACAAAACATTTTTTCGCCGTGGTCGACGCCGTTAATACTAATTTATCGCTCGCTTGTAACCCCTTGCCGTTTAAGCCGCCAATGCCTTCACGCACCACCGTGCTGACACTTGAAAATTGCTGTTTAATTTTAAAGCCACCGGCCACCGCCACATAAATACGACAACCTTCAGTGGCATAACCTAATTCAATTTCATCATGCGCATTTAAATTTAAGGTTTGCCATTGCGATTGTGGTTTTCCATTTACTTTAACGACAACTTCGGCACCAGTAATGGCGATTTGTGTTTGGCACGGGCTTTTGAGCTTTAACCCACCAATGGTGTTTTCTAAAACCGGTGTGTTTTCATCGTTGCCCACTAACCTATTGGCCCATTTAAACGCCAACGGGTCCATTGGGCCACCAGTGGTCAACCCAATACCGTGTTGACCAAACCGTCCAGCATCTTGGATTAACGTTAAAATACCCGGCGTTAAAACGTGCATCACATGACTCATGTTATAAGCCCTCCCAGCCGTCGAAGCTGCCACCTAGGGCTAAGAACGTATCTTGATCAATGGCATAAAACTGCACAGCATCACCAGCTTTCACAGGCATGGTTGGTGATGCGTTTGGATTAAACATGGGAGTTGGGCAACAGCCAATTAAATTCCAGCCACCTGGACTCACTGATGGATAAACCGCTGTTTGACGGTCTGCAATAGCAACCGCCCCTTTAGGCACTTTTTTGCGTGGCGTTGCTAAGCGCGCCATGGCAATGCGTTCATCGGTTTCACCCAAATACGCAAAGCCTGGTGCAAAACCAATGGCGTACACGCGATAAATCGTTTGCTGATGTATCTCTATAACTTGCTCAACGCTTAGGCCGGCATGTTGGGCGATGTTGCTTAAGTCTGGGCTGGTTTGTGGGCCATAGTAAACCGGTAACCGCACAATGTTTTCTGGTTGTAAGGGTTGTTTTGTTTGCTCTTGATTAGCAGCGTGTCGAATCAAACCACGCACGTGTAAGTGATCCGTTTTAGACGGGTCGAACACCACCAAAATAGAAGCATAACTGGGCACTAAATCAATTAACGCGTCACCCATATGTTGCGCTAATACTTGGGACATTTGTTGAATACGCACACTGGTTTCATCACTGACGGTTTCAGCAACATAAACGATGAGTGCATTTTCACCCGCCACATGAATGTTCATGTTATGCGCCTTCGATTATGTTACGAATCTGCGCAATGGCTGTTACACCGTCAAGATTATCACCATGCACACATAAAGAATCGGCTTTGATAGTCAGCGTGTTGCCGCTAACAGAGGTGATCGTACCGTGTTCATTTAATTGCTTAACTTGCGCCAGCATTTTTTCTTTATTGTGTACGGCACCCGGTTGACTGCGGGCTAATAGTTTACCGTCATCGTCATAACAACGATCGGCGAAGGCTTCGAATAATAATTCAATGCCAAGCTCATTTGCTTCTTGTGCGTGCTGCGGCGAGTCATTGGTGGCTTGCAGCATCAATTTAACCGGACGGTGATAGTGAGCAATGGCTTGCATAATGGCCTGACGCACGTCCGCTTTTGCCATCATATCGTTATATAACGCACCATGTGGTTTGACATACGCCATGATCATGCCTTGGCTTTTTGCCATGCCGTCCAGCGCGCTCATTTGATATAGCACTAACCCTTTAATTTCATCACTTGAGCAGTTCATCGAGCGACGACCGAACCCCACAAGATCTGGGTAAGCTGGATGCGCGCCCACTGTCACATCATGTTTTTTTGCCAATGCTAAGGTATTCATCATGACAACAGGGTCACCACCATGAAATCCGCAGGCAATATTCGCTTGATCAATATGCGGAAAAACGTCTTCGTCTAAACCCATTTTCCACGAGCCAAAACTTTCACCCAAATCACAATTTAACAACAACGACATGGTGGCTCCTTATAAAATGGCTAACTTAGAATTAGGTATATCTGTCACAACCATGTGGCCCGGTGAATGGGTAATACTAAAAAATCTAGAGTGTTGTTTAGCGGCCATTTGACGGCGGTTATTGTTCATATTTACCACCCTTATAAAATGGCTAATTTAGAATTAGGTATGTCTGTCACAACCATGTGGCCCGGTGAGTGGGTAATACAGAAGTCAGGCTTAGCGGCCATAATCGCCGCTTGTGGTGTCACACCGCAGGCGGTAAACACAGGTACTTCACCTTCTTTGATCGTCACCGCATCGCCGTATTCTGGTTGGTTAATATCTTTAATACCAATGGCCGCTGGGTCACCAAAATGAATAGGGGCCCCATGTACCGATGGAAACCGACTGCAAATTTGAATCATACGAATCGCATCAACCGGTTTAAATGGGCGCATGCTCACCACCGTATTGCCATGAAAACGCCCCGCCTGTCGACACGCTATATTAGTATCGTACATAGGGACGTTTTTGCCTTCGCTTATATTGCGCACGTCTAAGCCATCAGCGATTAAGGCCTCTTCGAAACTAAAAGAGCAGCCTAATAAAAACGTGACTAAGTCATCACGCCATACATGAGAAATGTCAGCAACCTCATCCACTAATTTGCCCTGCTGCCAAATACGGTATTTAGGCACATCGGTCCGAATGTCGAAATCGGGGGCTACTTCGACAAGATTGGTATCACCGGGCTGTGCTGCCATAGCAACTACGGGGCAAGGCTTGGGGTTTAACTGACAAAACTGGAGAAATTCATCGGCCCACGCTTTAGGGAGTATGGCCACATTGCATTGCACAAACCCCTGACATAAGCCTGAGGTATTGGTTGTGTATTCACCCGTACGAATGGCATGGCGAAGTTGCGCTGGCGTGTATTGTGTGGCCATGCCACACCCCCTTTGTGAACTGAAATTGATTATCTGTCTCAACTTGTAGCATTTTGAGCAATACAGTCAAGTTAATCCATATCACTTAAGGGGTAGAGCACAGGTATTCACTAAAGCATTCAGCCTTGCTTTATGATTGTGCAAATTCCTGCACGTTAAAAAAACTCATTAAACAAACGGTTTATGACTAGGCCAAAAAAAATACATGAATGCTGATTTTTTTTTGCAGACGCAAGGGTTGTGTGCCGCATATTAGCGAGCACAATCAAAAAAATACACACCTGAAATAAAGGACAATTATTACAATTGTTGTTTTCAGGTATGCATAGCTTCAATGATAATAAGAAGTATCTAACAAAAGCCACTACAGCTTCATAGCAGGCATTGGGCACGCCAATAATAAACTCATTAATTTTAACGTCTCGTACTCTGAACCTTGAATGATGCCATCGTGTAAAACGATATCACCACAGACATCCATCAGGGAGCGCTTTAACATCGGCGAAAGGGTTTTGAGCTTTTTCAAACTATTGTATATATCTTTTGTTTGAACATCTTTTTCAGCAATTAAACCTTGTTGCTTCATTACAAACACATCCATCATGCGCTGATGTAACGCCGTTTTTTCTTGTGCTTGCCCGCCTGCATTATGGACCAAGCTAGACACAACAACGTTGACCTCATAGGACACCACATCAAACTTTTTAATGGTATGAGACGAACGATTAGGTTTTTTAGGTTCAAACGTATGCTTAAGCAAGCTATACAAACAAATCTCAAATAACGTTAACTTGCCATCCCATTTTGCCATGACGAGCACTTGTTCTAGTAACCCTTTTTGCATGTCCTCATCAAGGGTTTTTAATAATGGAATCAGTAACTCAACCAAAGGCAGTGCCAAGCGAGGGTTTAACCCTTTTGAAAGCAATGTGAGCGTTTGTAAATATTGCTTAGAGGCTGGGTACTGGGCCAACAACCAAGCTTGCTGTTCTTGACGTAACGCTGTTTCTGTATCCATCAGAACATACAGCAGCATGATTTTTGCCAGTTCAGGGTCATGCAATGCTTGGCGATATTCATAAGGAATTTGCTCATGCAGACTCATTGCATAGGCAAGGTTTTCTGGGTTTAGCGTGCCAATCACATCATGTAAATGCTCGTTAGCATGATTTTGCATACGGGCCACATCCGGATTGTAAATACTCTGAGCGGCTTGTGTTTGTTGTGCCTGTTTTTGCTCTCGTTTTTCTTCACGTTGCTGCTTCTTCTCGCGAGATTCAAAGCGCATTATAAATGTAGGGTCGATACTATTAATTCGCTGGTCCAATGGCGGATGCGTTGCAAACCAAGACGATTTTTGTGATGAGCTAATGCACATATGACTAATGCCTTCGGCTCGTGGTAATTGCAAAAAACCTTGATGGCTATTGGTGCGGATAATATTAAGCGCACTGGCAAGTGCTTCTGGGTTTCGGGTAAATTGCACAGCTGACGCATCGGCTAAATATTCACGCTTACGGCTGATTGCCGTTCGAATCAAACGACCTAAGAAAACACCAACAGAGCCAATAACGATTAGTGGCAAACCAATAAAAAAGACACCAGCGTCATCTTTTCTTCTCATACTTGACAATGAATTGCTCGCGATAACATTGCTGTAATTATCTTTATTAAAACCAATCGATGAGCGCCTGTGACCAGATCGGTGTCGACTATCCGCCATCAACATGCGCCCTAGTTCTGACACCCAAACAATGCCGCCGAGTAAAATCATCAAGCGAATATTAATGCGATTGTCGCCATGCAAAATATGACTAAACTCATGACCCACAACCGCTTGTAATTCGTCACGGTTCATCGCGTTGATCAAACCATTAGTCACAACTAAAGCACTGTCTTCAAAATCGTAACCGACCACAAATGCATTCACCGACGTTTCGTGATCAAGTACATACACACCCGGTGTCGTGACACCTGCCGCAATGGCCATTTCTTCTACAACATTAATTAGCTTTTGCTCGGTTTCGTCTTTAGATGCAAACCCCAAAGAGCGCGCACCAAGCTTCACCGCCATGCCATTACCACCATGACGCAGCTCCAACCAACGGCCAAAACTACCACTACCGATAATGAAAAGCGTGACCACAGAGGTAATGAAACCTGCATAGCTAAACTGCCATACTAAAAAATCACTGAACGTAATATTAGAGGACGCAAATTGGCTGATGCTAGACCAGCTTAGGCAAACATAAATAGTGCCGTTCACACACAAGACGATAAAAACACAAAAGGCTAAAAACAATAAAAGCAGCCGATTACTGGCTGCTTTTGCTTGTGCTTGATGCTCAAAAAAATCCATATTATTTATTCACTTCTTACACGCTGTTCGAATTAACCAAAGTTAACTTTAACAGGCTTTTTAATGGCTTTGTCTTTGAACTCTAGCAAGTTAGCTTCTTGGAATGAAAAAGCATTGGCAATGACATTATTAGGAAACGACTCACGATAAGTGTTGTAAGCCATCACCGCATCATTAAATGCTTGGCGTGAATAACTGATGCGGTTCTCGGTCGAACTGAGTTCTTCCATCAATTGCTGAAACTGCGTATCAGCTTTTAGGTCTGGGTAAGATTCGCTTAATGCAAACAATTTACTCATCATGCCGCCCAGCGCATTTTCAGCACCGTTTAATGCGCTCACGTCTATCTGACCTTTAGCCGATTGCATACCCTTTAAAATGGCGCTGGCTTCATTACGAGCCGTAATCACCGCTTCTAGTGTCTCACGCTCATGCTTGGCGTAACCCTTAGCCGTTTCAACCAAGTTAGGGATCAAGTCATAACGGCGCTGTAATTGAACATCGATCTGAGAAAAGGCGTTTTTATGACGATTTCGTAGGCTCACCAAGCGGTTGAACATCATAACAACAAACAAACCGGCGCCGATAATAACGGCCCAAGTGATCATAGTAGAATCCATAGTTATATCCTTTTCTTTAAGTGGGCAAAGCTTAGCATGGCTGGATTAGACGGGGTAGTAGCCTGTGTATTGGTCATGTAATCTGTGATGTATCAAACAGTCATAATAAACCAAACAATTGATTTCACCGCATACTCAGAATATAGTTTGACCCAATTGGTACAAATATCTCAAGGACAGAGATGAACGGCATTCAGCACTTTCAAACCCTCGCTAAATACAATACTCGCCTTAATCAGCAAGTATTAGCCGCAGCCTCGTCTTTATCCCACGATCAGCTTAATGAAAATCGCGGCGCGTTTTTTAAATCTATTCTCGGTACGCTTAATCACATCTTAGTAGGTGATTTATTGTGGCTGCGTCGTTTCTATTTGCATCACGGCCCGAACAATCAGGCATTTTCAAAGTTAAAAGCTCTAGACAGTTACCCTGCTATTGAGTCTCTCAATCAAACTCTATTTGATGATTTTGAAGCATTTAAAACGGTGCGCATTGAAGTAGACACCTCTATAAATGATTGGATTAATACCCAATTAAGCGAAGCGGATTTAGACAGCACGTTTACTTATCAAAACATCAAAGGCGAAAGCGC
>JAWUXY010000006.1:0-54546 GCA_034111105.1 Bermanella sp.
CCCGAAAATGACATTATGACTGCTAAATAGATATCTCATGACTTAAGCCAAGCGGAAGAAATAAGAATAAAGCACCAGTTTTAATATTCTGGCTATCCAAAAAGCGAAAATCAGCGATGGATACCCGCCTGCGCGAGTAAGACGACAGACAAAACAAGCAACACTTTTTTACAACCAACCGCAAACCAGACACGTTACGATACCAACATGCGGCCTTTATCCACCCCATAACAAAAGCATTTAGAAAATATACAAGATTGGCGGTGCATAGTTAGCCGCGAATCGGGTTACGGGGAAAGCGTAGGTTTAGAGCAAAGCTCCCCCGAGAAGAAAAACCGTCAAGCTTTGATTAGCCAGATTACGAAAATTTTGATCATTCAAACATAAATGACACCATTACTTTTAAATGAACATTTCATTACTTAAGGCAAGCGGAGAAATTAAAAAAGTAGCCAAAATTATTGGAGGGATTCGCTTCGCGTTTTCATTTCGCCGCTTACGCCTGTAATAGCTACAAACGGTTTAGAGGCTCATTCAAATCGAACGACATGCAGGGATGCATTAATGCCGTGAGCGCATGGATGCGCAAGAACGGCCAAGAGGGTTCTCGCCCTCCCTCAAGATTTAGCTCAAATCAAAAACGAAAAAGCCCGAACACTTTCGTATTCGGGCTTTAAAATTAATGGCGGTGAGGGAGAGATGGATTGCTCTCCAGTCGCTGGGGCTCCCTACGAGTCGAACGACATGCAGGGATGCATTAATGCCGTGGGCGCATGGATGCGCAAGAACGGCCAAGAGGATTCTCACCCTCCCTCAGGTTTAGCTCGAATCTAAAACGAAAAAAGCCCGAACACTTTTGTATTCGAGCTTTAGAATTAATGGCGGTGAGGGAGGGATTCGAACCCTCGATACGTTACCGTATACACACTTTCCAGGCGTGCTCCTTCGGCCACTCGGACACCTCACCGCAGTTTTACTTTTTTATACTTGCTGTAAAAAAAACAAGTTCCTAAAGCGTTTTCTTGCACAGCTTTAAGGCGGCGTATTATACAAAGCAGTCCTTTAAGTGCAAGTAATTCCTTGATTTTTAAGCACTAATCCCAGTATTTTACATAGCCTTCAAGGCTAGTATTTGGTTTGCTCGGCAGTTTTTCTGGCGTGCCTACGTATAAAAAGCCCACTATCTCGCCCTGCTCACTTAAATCAAAAGCGTGCTTAACCACTTTGGCATGTGCCATATCGCCGGTGCGCCAAATAGAGCCGTAACCCAAAGAGCTAATGGCCACCTGCATATTTTGAATGGCAGCACCTACCGCGAGTATTTGTTCTAAAGCAGATACCTTGGTGTTCTCTTGAGGCTCACACACAGCGACTATTATAAGCGGCGCACGCAAAGGCATGTTGCGGGTCTTTTCTAGCTTATCTTGGGCTACAGGCTGGTCGGCTAGTGACTCGGCAAATATGTCACCTAGCTTAATCAAACCCTCACCTTGTATTACATGATAAAACCAAGGTTTTAGGCGAGCATGGTCTGGGGCTCTTAGGGCACAAGCCAATATCTGCTGGAGTTCGTCTTGATTTGGGGCTGGCGCCACTAATTTGGGACAAGATACTCGATTTTGTAGCAGCTCGATTACTGTATTCAATGAGTCTCCTTATAACTTTTGGTATTAGATCGATTAATTTAGTGCATATCCAGTACAGAACCTTGCACCCAAGGCCTTCTAAGTATTAAATACTCCTCTTATTTCTGCACTGTAGCAGCTGTATTTAAGAATTATCAATTAGATCAATGACTAACACCAGCCAAGAATCACAATCAGCCCCTCTATATGAGTTTTACTCCCGTTGCATGGGCTTTATCGGTGGTGCTATTACTATAATACTCGCTAACCGAATTGGCCTTTGGTCTGGCTATGAGCATGAAGTAGTTACCCTGTGCATTTTATACCCGATATTGGCATTATTTATTGGCAGGAAGCTCCCGCCTAACTACATCCACCTTAGACGTTCTATTTTTATCTCTATAGATGCCGCCCTCGTTGGTTCTTTGATGGCATACATGGATTTTGCCATTGTCCCTAGTATCTTGTTCTTCGTAATGGTGAATAGCTCTACCATGTCTTTAGGTAGCCTAGGAACGTGGTTTTTCTCTATTTTAAGCCTAGTAGCTGGCGCCTATATCGGGACGTTACTTTTTGGCTTTGATTTGCACTTCGAGGCGCCACACATTCTCATTGTCGCTTCTGCTATTTCTATAACGATACACCTTGCTGTATCTGCTTTTTATGCCGGCAAGCAGGCCAAGCAGTTAGCAAAACTGCATAGTGAATTAAAAACAGAACAAGCTAAGCAACAAAAGCTATCGAACAAAGTGGCTAAATATATTTCACCACAAATTTGGGAATCTATCTTTTTAGATAACCGTGAAGTCAAACTAGAGAC
Organism: Bermanella sp.; assembly: GCA_034111105.1. Lineage (GTDB taxonomy): Bacteria > Pseudomonadota > Gammaproteobacteria > Pseudomonadales > Oceanobacteraceae > Bermanella. The sequence goes on from JAWUXY010000006.1 coordinate 2,446, forward strand.
CCAACGCAAAAAACTGGTGGTATTTTTCTCAGATATTAAAGGTTTTACGTCTCTCTCTGAGCAACTTGAATCAGAAGCCCTAACAGAATTACTCAATAACTATTTAACCGAGATGACCAATATCGCCTTAAAATATGGTGGCACCATAGATAAGTACATAGGCGATAGCATTATGGTGTTTTTTGGTGACCCTAAAACCCAAGGCGCTAAAAAAGACACGCTCGCATGTGTGGCCATGGCCATTGAAATGCGCAAGCATATGAAAATTTTAAGACAAAAATGGCGCGCCCAAGGCGTACTAACCCCATTAGAAATTCGCATGGGCATTAACACTGGTTACTGCACCGTCGGTAACTTTGGTACCGAATCCCGCATGGATTACACGATTATTGGTCGTGAAGTAAACATGGCGAGCCGCTTAGAAAGCGCAGCCGACTCTGGGGAGATTTTACTCTCACACGAAGCCTATTCTTTAATTCAAGATAAAATCATTTGTCGCGAAAAAGGTATGATCAGCGCGAAAGGTTTCTCGCGCCCTGTTCCTGTTTATGAAGCCGTTGACTTTAGACATAATCTTGCATCTAAGTCATCTTTCATCGAGCACGAACTACCAGGGTTTTCTATGTATATGGATACTAATCGCATCAATAACTATGATCGTGAAAAAATTGCTAAGGCCCTTGAGCTTGCAGCCATTAAAATGAAAAACCAAAATAAAATGCAAGGCTAATGAGCCAGTCTAAACCCTCTTCCAATACCGTCGTTATTAGCATCTTTGTGGCGCTAGGCATTTGGCTAATCACTGTATTGGTCGCCCTTAGTTGGTTTCAATCTCGCTATATCAACGAATTTAGTCACCAACAACCAGATTTTCTTCAAGCCAGCTATACCGAGCAATGGTTTCAGCAATTACTCAGTCACCTGCCAGATAAGACCAAGCAAGCCCGTGTCATTCAGTTATGGCTACCTGATTGCTTATGTAATCGCTTTGCAAGGCCTCACGCGATTAAAGCCATGGAAGTCAGCCAAACCTTGGGCTACGAGCATATTACTTTGATTCCAAGTCGCTACGCAGACCAACAAGACCAGCTACAGGCACTCAACCCACAAACACAGATTATTCCTATCGACCCTAAGATATTGAAAAGCTGGCCTGCTAACCCTTCTGTCTTGATCGAAGGCCCATTGAGTCAATTACTGTATATTGGCCCTCTGGGCTTTGGTGCCTTTTGCAGCCAAGCTACCACTAGTGCCATAGAAAGCCAGCTTTTAGGCGTTGCCAACCACACTAGCCGGGCTTTTTATAACCAAGTCGGTCAAGGGTGCTTCTGTCAGTGGCCCACTGATAAATAATCTATATTTCTCTATTTGATGGCCATATTTGAACTAGTCTTACATCAGACCCGTTAAATCTGACCATCATGCTGCAATCAAATTATCAAAGCTTAGTACGTATTGGCCGCAACCTTATCAGCGAGCGCAATATATCAAAGTTGTGTGAGCTCATACTCGATGAAGCGCAAGCACTCACCGGTGCCGATGGGGGCACCCTTTATCTCGTAAACAAGCAGCCACCCACTGAGCTTCAATTTGCCATCGTGCATAATAATTCATTAGATATACGCTTGGTCAGTGACACCGGTTATTCTGCGTTTCCTTCTATCCCTTTATTTGAAAACAACGGAAAAATAAATCAGCGTCATGTAGCGGCCTTTACTGCTCACGCCAAAGCCCCCATTAATATAGAAGACGCTTACGACAACACACAATTTGATTTTTCTGGCGCCAAGCAATTTGATGAAACAAATCAATATCGCACCCAATCTGTTCTCGCCATTCCATTGCTTAACGAGTCCAACCAAATATTAGGAATATTACAACTAATAAACGCGCAAGACTCCAAGACAGGTAAGATCATTCCCTTTGGTAAAGAGATTGAACCACTCATTATGTCACTGGCAACGTTTGCAGCCAGCGCGATTGAAAACCGTACTATCAGCGACGGACAAAAAGCTTTATTGGTTGAATTAGCCGCCACCAATGACACCGAAGAAATCATAGAACGTATATTAGATGAAGCCATCAACTTAACTCACAGTGAAGGCGGTACGTTATATCTCACGCAAAGTGATGACGATGGAGAGGTAAGTAAACTTAAATTTGAAATTATTAAGAATGATGCGCTTAACCTCAAAATGGGTGGTAAGAAAGGCACCCCTATTCCGTTTCCAGCGCTTGAGTTATTTACACCCGACGGCAGTGAAAATCATAATAACGTAGCCGCTTACAGCGCTAACAGCAAACAAATCATCAACATAGATGACGTATACACTTGCGATGATTTTGATTTTTCAGGCGCGCGTGAGTTTGATAAACAAGCTCAATACCGAACACAAAGTGTTCTCACCTTTCCATTGCTTAATCATCAACAAGAAGTAATTGGTGTTTTACAATTAATTAACGCTCGCCTACCTGACTCCAGTGAAAAAGTGCCCTTTTCTGATCGTTATATTCCGCTATTAAAAGGTCTTGCACTATATGCTTCCATTGCATTAAACAATCAGATATTAGTTCAAGATCTAAAAAACTTATTGGATGCTTTTGTTAAAACCATTGCAAAAGCCATTGATGCTAAAAGTCCTCATACCAGTGGCCATTGTCAGCGCGTGCCTTTATTAATGGAATTAATCGCTGAAGCCGCCTGTAGCGACACAGTATTATTTAAAGACTTTAATTTAAGCGAAGAAGAATGGTACGAGTTAAGAGTAAGTGCTTGGATGCACGATTGCGGCAAGCTAGCAACGCCCGACAGTGTATTAGATAAATCAACCAAACTGCATAGAATGCGCGATGGCATTGAATTAGTTGAAGCGCGCTTTGCCAATTTAAAACAACAATTAGAGTTAGATTACCTACACGAGTGCATTCAATACCCAGAGCAAGAAAGCGCACTTAAAGCCGTATTAAAAACCAAATTAGATTCACTAACCGATGACCTCAACTTTGTACGCACTAGTAACAAAGGTGGGGAATTCATGAAAGATGAGTCAAAACAACGTATTATGGAAATCGCTAAACTTCAATGGCCTGACTTTAACGGTGATCTACAAGTCATGCTAAGCGAAGAAGAAATTTATAACCTGTGCATTGAGCGCGGCACTCTCACCGCCGAAGAAAGACAGATCATCAATAACCACATGACAGTCACCATCGACATGTTAGAAGGGTTACCTTTCCCCAAACAATTAAAACGTGTGCCCGAATATGCCGGTGGCCACCATGAAAAAATGAATGGTACTGGTTTTCCTAGAGGCTTAACCCGAGAGCAAATGTCGATACCTGCACGAATGATGGCCGTGGCAGATATTTTTGAAGCGCTAACCGCTAAAGATCGCCCCTATAAAGACCCAATGAAAATCAGCTTGTCATTAAATATCATGCACCGCATGGTGGAAGATGAACACATAGACCCAGACATTTACGAATTATTCGTCAAGTCCCGTGTATGGGAAAAGTACGCTAAACGTGTACTGAGCCCAGAACAAATTGACGTTAATGACATAACGCCTTATCTACTGAATAAAACCCATTAAAAAAACAAAACATTCATACATAAAAATGCCAGATATTATCTGGCATTTTATAGGCAATACTGACTAATCAGCCGTTAACAGCAAGCGCCGCCATCGACACTCCCATCGGTTACAAAAGGAATAGGCGTACCGCAATCTGGGTAAATGCCATAGTGCGTTGACCAATCACCAAAAAAATCAAAATGGGATTTAAAGCGCGTATCACTTAACATGCGATAAGTGTTACCACACACTGAAAACATTTTGCCGGTCTCAATTTTATGATGATTATCAAGCATCAAAAAATGTGGATGATGTTCAACTGTCCCTTTATAACGCACGGCCTGACCATAATCTTCACACGCCGTCTCTAAGCTATCAATTTTAAACAGTCGATAAGTGGCACTGTAAAAATTCATATGCCCTATCTTAGCTTCAAGTTTGCTGTTTTCAATGGTAAGCACTCTGTCTTTAACCAAGCGAGGATCCGTAAAACCCGCTTGTTTGCTGAAGTCTAAAAAGTCACGCCAATACAAGGCACCACTTAAACATTCACCATACAATACTTCATCTTTAACCAGCTCGTCAGGGATGCGACGATCACAATACACATCAGAGAAGTACATCTCGCCACCCTGCTTTAACAAACGATGAGCTTGCTTCAATACATTTTGTTTATCTTGCACAAGGTTAATCACACAGTTCGATACGATCAAATCAAAATAACCATCATCAAACGGAAGGTTTTCTAATTGATCAATATCCCCTTGTATAAACGTCACATTGGATTGTTCAAAACCAAAAATATCCGCGTGATAGTCTTGATATTCTCTGGCAATATTAAGCTGCTTTTCAGTCATATCTAAGCCAACAACTTGGCCTGTCTCACCAACCATAGCAGATAGAGCATAAACATCTCGACCAGCGCCACAACCTAAATCCAGTACCCTCAAACCTTCCATCTGCTCTGGTACTACTAAGCCACAACCATAATAACGCATCAACACTTCGTCATGGACTTTTGACAATATAGGCTTCAAAAATTCAGGCATGGCTTCATCGGTACAGCATGCATTGGTTTGCAAATCATCTGAGCTTTGTAAAACCTTACCGTAATAATCTTTAACTGACTCTAACATGCCAAAACCCCTTCAATATCAATAGTGCAACCTGAGACCTTTATATATAACCAAAGTTCGGCCAAATAGCACCTTTTTCTACACTGGAAAACCTTTCATAGTAAAAGAAAAAAGTAGCCGTATGACCATTCAACCAGCCCAATCAATTCATGCACATGCAGCTTGCGAACTGATTTATCAATCCGGTCCAGTTGCATTTGAATATATTTTCAATAGAAAGCACGGCCCAGAAGTTAAGGTCTTCTTGCGTCATTTATTTAGAACCAAAAAAACCATGTTCAGCCATCAGCATCATTTAGTATGCATAGATAAACATAATGTAGTCGCCACCCTAGGAAGTTTTAGCAAAAGCAGCCATAAGCAAACATTTTTTGCCAATTTTTACAGTATCTATATGCATTATGGATTGAAAGGCATATTAAAAGGTATGAAGTTTGAAAAACAGCTGGTTAGACCGCCTAAAGATGACTGTCTGTACCTGTGTCACATCGCCGTCGCTCCCGATGCACAAGGAAGGGGCATCGCAAGCAAACTTATTAGCTATATGTCGGTAAAAGCCAAAGAAACAGGATTTAGTAAACTTAGCTTAGATGTGGCGCAAAAAAATCACCAAGCATTAAATTTGTATTTATCACATGGCTTTAAGATCATTAGCATACAAAATAGTTACAACGATATATTAGATAATCACATATATATGGAGAAGATATTGTAAAAACTTATGCTAAATTTCTTTAGGTTTGTTTTTTCAATATTTTAATGAGACTCAATAATTGACGCGTTTTTTTGTTATCTAGACCTTGATCGCCAGAACCGTATAAAGCCCCGCTAATCTGATTATTCAAGGCGTTAAGAGCACCTTGCAAGTGAGGGTATTTGACGTTTAATTTTTTAAATAATCGTTGTAAGGTTAATCCATGCTCTTTTTCTATAGACTGCACTTGTGAAAATTTGACCTGCTGATTATTAGCCTCAGCACTAACAAGCCACTTATAAAGCACATTAAAAACCTTCTGCTCATTACTAATTGGCTTAGATACTTGATCCCACCATAAAAAAGCAAACAAACCCAAACCCAGCACGACAAATACACAAATAAGTAAGGCTATTAATTCACCACTACTGCGCTGCCCCCATAAATCTTGCAGCAAGGCTTGTTGTTTATTGCCTTTATAGCTGAGCATCCAATCATTCCAAAAATAATCAAATGCCTGCCAGCGCGTGCGTAATTCTTTTATCCACTCAGATTGGCTATCAAAACCTTTAAACTCATTAGGTATGGCGCGCTGCAAACCTAACTCAACTCGTTCTGGTGCGACCCAAGCGGTAGGGTCTATCCTCAACCATCCTTGCCCTTCGAAAAACACTTCAACCCATGCATGTGCATCATATTGATAAACAGATAACACATTGGATAGTGAATTTTCTTCGCCTCCCATATAACCCAGCACCACACGGGCAGGCACATCGATTGAGCGCAACAAAAACGCCACCGAGCCTGCATAGTACGAACAAAACCCAGCTTTTGATTGAAATAAGAAATCATCGATTTGATCATCACCCTTAAATTCACCAGGGCTTAATGTATAACTAAAGTCTTGAGTAGAAATAAACGCACGCAGAAACCCCACAAACTGTTGTACATCATTAGACTGTTGATACATTTTCTTTGCAAAAGATTGTGCTTGAAGGTTCGAGTCGGACGGCAGCTTGGTATAGCGTAAACGTTCTACTTTGGACAGGCTTGTTTGTGGCAATGAAGCAGACAAATTTGACTCCACTTGATATTGCCACTGGCTATAGAGTCTTTTTTTACTTTCTAAGGTTGCATCCTCTTGAATCGTGATCCCTTGTGATAATGGTTTGGCGGCACCTAATGCAAATAACCAGTTTTTTTCATGAGGCTCAATCATCACTTCATAACGAATAGATTTTAACGTTGAATCAAAAAACTCAGACTTTGGATTAACTTGATAAGAGCTACCCTGCTGCCATGTTTGACCATCAAAATCACTTAACGTGAACGCACGCCAATATCGTTGGTTCATAGGCAATTCACGATCGAGCAACTTCACTCTAAACGCAAGGTCGTTATTTTCGCCCAACCCAGCAATACTACCAGGAGACATAGAATCACTTAACCCCACCACGCCTGACTGAGTCGGGATATTTAACGTCCACAAAGGGCCCAAACGAGGCAAGACAAAAAACAGTATTAACGCTAACGGCAGCGACTTTAACAGCAGCCCAAAACCCAACTTAACACTGGCCGTACGATCAGGTTGGTCATAAAAATGCACCAAGACCTGACTAGCCAGCGTAAATATCATAACCAATAAAACCAATAAAAAATCGAGAGGAGTACGATCAAACAAAAACAAAAGCGCACATAAAAAGTAATTCAAAAAAATCAAAAGATAGCTATGCTGCTGCTTTTCTACTTCTAATGGTTTTAACATCACTCCAGCTATTAATAACGAGACCATGCTTTCAATGGTTAATGCTGAACCGTAAGTAAAGTAAATACCAGAAAACCCAGTACAAACCAAAATTAATTTGGCAAACCAATTGGGTTTTGGCAAATGTCCACTAAACATAGATAAACGCCAAACCAGTGCTACCAATGAGAACACAATCAACCAAACAGGAAGACGCGTAACATGAAGCAACAATGCAGCAAATACATTCAAAAATAAAAAGACGAGTGTAGGTTGGCTAATCACGCCAGCATTAAAGCCCATCGCGTTTTCCTCCCACATTAAACAAAGCAAGTGCACTTAAACATTGATGAAGATGCTGTTCACCACGGCCTAAAGAGATACCTCCATCTGGTAACTTTAAACTATATTCACTTTGTTGCTCGTGAGCTTTTAATACCCATCCACATAATACTTGTAACCGATACTCCACCTCGAACCCAGACAAGGTGTACCAATCTAAACAGCGCTCATCACCCTGAAAATCCAAATACTGTTTGGTCATTAACTGCTGTGTTTTAGCGTATTGCTTCCACGCGACACGCTTAAGAGAATCCCCTTTCTGGTACATTCTTAAACCATCAAATTCATCCATACCCAACTGTGTGGTTTCGTTTGTATCATCTACACCGACGCCATCACTATTACGGAACGGTAAATCAACGGGCTTGGGATAAACCACACCATTAAAATCTAAACGCAACCAGCTCCAGCAAGTCAGTAAGCCAAGCGGATAAACACTGAATAATTTAATCCTGGGTACGATTATATAGCCGCGCTTTTGCGGCGAGTATGTCAAACGCACTAATTGGTGATGCTCTATACTTGGAACCAGCTGAGCATGGTATTTATCAAAGCCAATAAATATCCCTGTTTTAAACGCTTTGTTTGGGTTAATAAACGTCATAGGTAAAGAAACACTTTCACCCACAAAACATGCATCACATGCGCCGGCTTTAATAATAAGGGAGGATGTATTTTGATAGGTTGCTACGATGCTTGTGACAAATAAGCTAATCATGATAAACCCGATACTGAGGATCAGATTGTTTTGATAATTAATGCCTGTAACTAAGAGTAAAGCCAACAAAACTAGAAATAGAAATCCAATTTTATTAGGTATAATAAAAATACGTTTTTGCGATAATTGTATTTCACTCGAAAAGGGTAAACGCTTATTTAACCAAGCTTCATAAAACTGCCTGATTTTTTCCACCACCCTAGTCATTACAATACGGACACCGTCTGAATAATGTCAGCGCAAACGTCCATTTTACTATCAACCAAAGCATCTTCTAAGCGATGCTGTGCCACGTAACGAAATACATCTTGTACATCATCCGGTAACACATGATTACGCCCATGCAATAACGCCCAACTTTTTGCAGTATTAAGCAATGCAAGTGATGCGCGCGGTGATAAGCCATAACGCAGTTGATGGTGCTCGCGAGTTTTAGTAATGAGTCTTTGTACATAATCTAGCAAAGACGAACTGGCCGTCACCTGTGACACTTTTTGCTGGTAAGTCGTCAGATCAGCCTCACTCATCAAAACCGGCAAGCTCATGGCTGTCACAGATTTACCTTCAAGCAAGGCTCTTTCTGCTTTTTCATTCGGGTAACCTAACTCAATTCGCATCAAAAATCGGTCTAGCTGAGATTCCGGCAAGGTGAACGTGCCAGACTGAGAAATAGGATTTTGTGTCGCGATTACAAAAAATGGTTTAGGCAAGTCATGGGTTTTACCATCAATACTGACCTGACGTTCTTCCATAGCTTCTAGCAAGGCACTTTGTGTTTTAGGCGTTGCGCGGTTAATTTCATCCGCTAACACGACTTGAGAAAAAACCGGACCTGGGTGAAAAACAAATGCAGCCTGCTGAGTGATTTTATCTTTTTGATAAATACTGCCACCAACAATATCGGCGGGCAACATATCACTGGTAAATTGAATACGTTGATATTTTAAACCCAATACATTTGCCAAAGCATGGCTAAGGGTGGTTTTGCCCATACCGGGTAAGTCTTCAATTAAAAGATGACCTTTTGCTAACAAGCAGCTTAAGGCTAACTTAACTTGGTGTTCTTTACCCAGTACAACGCTATTTAATGCAGATAATACAGAGCTTAATTTTGCATCCATAATAGAATGACTCCTATGCAAAATTGGCTATTTTTTATGATTTAGATACGACTTAAACCAAAAGACAGGTCTCTTTTGATGTCTTCAATATCTTCAAGACCACACGCAATACGTATTAACCCATCCGTAATGCCAGCTTGCTTACGCTCAGCAGGATCAACACGGCAATGGGTCGTTGAGGCTGGGTGTGTAATCGTAGTTTTTGTATCACCTAGATTAGCGGTAATGGACAGCATACGAGTACTATCAATAACAGACCAAGCAGCTTCTTGCCCACCCGCCACTTCAAATGCTAGCACGCCACCAAAATCTTTTTGCTGAAACTTGGCTAGCTCATGTTGAGGGTGCTCAGGCAAACCTGCATAGTGAACCGCATTGACAGCTGGCTGATCTTTAAGCCAAAGAGCAAGCGCCATTGCATTTTCACTGTGGGCTTTCATGCGTATTTTTAAGGTCTCTAAACCTTTAAGCATGACCCATGCATTAAATGGACTCATGGTTGGGCCAACCGAACGCAATACACCCACCACTTCTTCCATTAATTCATGCTTACCTAAGACAGCGCCGCCAAGTGTGCGACCCTGACCATCAATGAATTTAGTCGCACTATGAACCACTACATCAACGCCATATTTTAATGGTTGCTGTAATGCTGGCGTGCAAAAGCAATTATCAACCGCCACTAAAATATCATTTTGATGAGCTAGCTCCACAAGTGCACTTAAATCCCCTACTTCATTCATAGGATTAGAAGGAGACTCTAAGAAAAACAATTTTGTATTGTCTTTGATGGCCAAACGCCACTCGTCAATATCAGTTAGCGATACATAATCCACTGTAATACCCAGCTTACTTACGTATTTTTTAAACTGAACATTAGTCGAGCCAAAAATACTGCGACTCGAAACAATGTGATCACCCGGATTAAGTAGGGCTAAAATCATAGAGAAAATAGCGGACATACCCGATGCAGTCGCCACACACTGTTCAGCGCCTTCTAAAGCCGCTAAACGCTGCTCAAATGTGCGAACAGTTGGGTTTGTGTATCGAGTATAAACGTTACCCTCTTCGTCACCGGCAAACACAGCTGCTGCCTCTTGAGCATTACCAAACACATAGCTAGATGTTAAAAACATAGCCTCGCTGTGCTCATGCTCTTGAGTACGCTCATAACCACCTCTAACCGCTAAAGTCGCGAAGCGAGCATCGTCTAACTGAGAGTTGTAACGTTTTTTATCAGTCACTTTTTTTCTCTATTCAATTTCTTCATCATTGTGTAAATCAATAATGCTGTTTTCGATATCTGGTTTTTTATTTGCGTCGTTACGCATCGCTTGCAGGTTATCTAGATAGGCTTCATCTATATCGCCTGTCACATACTCGCCATTAAACACAGAGCAATCGAAATCATATTTAACATCAGCGCCTTCGCAAGTGGCTTCTACCAAGTCGTGTAGATCTTGATAAATTAACCAGTCTGCTCCGATGGCTTCTTGAATTTCTTCAACTGTACGGTTATGCGCAATTAGCTCTTCTTTGGCTGGCATATCAATGCCATATACATTGGGGAAACGCACTTCAGGTGCAGCACTTGCGAAGTACACTTTGTTTGCACCGGCATCACGAGCCATTTCAATGATTTGTTCACAGGTTGTACCACGTACAATGGAGTCGTCCACTAATAGTACATTTTTACCGCGAAACTCAAGATCCAGAGCATTGAGTTTTTGTTTAACTGATTTTTTGCGCTGCTGCTGACCCGGCATAATGAACGTACGACCGATGTAGCGGTTCTTCATAAAGCCTTCGCGGTATTTAACGCCTAAGCGATTGGCCAGTTCTACAGCTGAACTACGACTGGTATCTGGAATAGGTATAACTACATCGATATCATGATCAGGTCGCTGACGTAAAATTTTCTCAGCTAAGCGTGCACCCATTTTTAAGCGTGCTTTATACACACTGATTTTATCAATAATTGAATCTGGACGTGCGAAGTAAACATGCTCAAAGATACACGGCGTCAGTTTAGGATTCTCAGCGCATTGTTGAGAATGCAAATTGCCGTCCACATCAATGAAAATAGCTTCGCCTGGTTGAATATCGCGTACTAATTCGAAACCCAAAGCATCAAGTGCCACACTTTCTGAGGCAATCATGTATTCATCGCCCTTTTTAGTCGTGCGCTTACCGTATACCGCTGGACGAATACCATTCGGATCACGAAAACCCACTACGCCATAACCAGCCAGCATGGCGATAACAGCGTATCCACCTTTAATGCGTTTATGCACGCGTCTAACCGCTTCAAACACATGCTCAGCAGAAGGTTTCAACTGCTTTTGCAGTTGCAGTTCATGAGCAAAAATATTCAGCAGTACTTCTGAGTCACTATTGGTGTTGATATGACGAAGGTCTTCACGATACACGTCTTTCGCCAAATCTTGTGTATTGGTTAAATTACCGTTGTGAGCCAACACGATACCGTAAGGGCTATTTACATAAAAAGGCTGTGCTTCTGCTGAACTTGAACTGCCTGCAGTTGGATAACGAATATGGCCAATACCCATGTTACCGACAAGACGTTGCATGTGACGACTACGAAACACGTCTTTTACTAAGCCATTATCTTTACGTAAGAAAAAGCGGCCTTCATCACATGTCACCATGCCGGCGGCATCCTGACCACGGTGCTGCAAAACCGTTAGTGCATCATACAGCGCCTGATTCACATTGCTTTTAGCAACCAAACCAACAATGCCACACATGGCGTTACCTCTTTAAATACAAATTAGTCACTGGCTTTACCCAGTGTCAGAAGGGTTTCAGCAGCGCCTGGCAAAATATTCTTTGACCAAGACACCATTAACTCAAAATGCGGAATCAATGCAGACTCTTTCCACCAAGGGTCTGCACTAAACGCCGTCATTTGTAATCCGTAAACTGCGGCCGTTATGAGGATCAACCCTCGCGCCACGCCAAACACTATGCCAAACATGCGGTCAGTACCTGCAAGCCCAGTCACTTTTACTAATTCACCGACTAAATTGTTAATCATAGCCCCCACTATCAAAGTTACTGCAAACAATATGGCAAAGGCCGCGCCATAACGGGCAGAGGGGGTTTCAATCAAATCAACTAATAACACATCAAGATGGCCACTGAAGATGCGAGCAATAATAAATGCCGCGATCCAGCTGGCAAGAGACAGCATCTCTTTAACAAAGCCACGTTTGATGCTGATAAGGGCAGAAATCAATACAACGGCCAATATGACCCAATCAATTATGAGCATATTAGTATCCGAAATCTTGAGCCGTTTTGGGGTACATAAAAACGATCGCCCTTGAGGAAAGGGCGCATTCTAACAAAGGGATAACCATGCGCAAAGCGAATCATCGGCCTTCGAAGACAACTAATTGCCCTTGTACGTTAAATGTTTGTTTAATAGACAGCATTTGCGCTTCTAACTGATGCTTTTGTGTACTAGGGCCGACAAATACCCGAGTATATGCAGCATCATCGGATACCTCTTCAAATGCCTTGTAGCCAGCTTTGCGCAGCTTATCTCTTAGCTCAAAGGCGTTTTTCGCTTTTGCAAAACTGCCCACCTGAATATGCCAAACCACGGCTTGCCCTGTGTTATCTAAAACCGGTTTTTCAAATTCTTTTAATTTGAGAGTCTGGGTATCGACTTTCATATCATCTAGTAAGACTTTTTCTGCCGGCTGGGCCGCCGCCATTGTTGGGTCAGAGGTCGGAATAGAAAGAGATTTAGGCAACGGCATGGCCATATCGGGAACATCAGCCTCAATCGGTACGCTTTTAGCCAAATAAGAAGCGTCACCGGCACTTGTAGAAAGCTGCGGCAACACAATCAAGGCCACGCTCACCAGCACCCCTGCCCCCACTAGCTTACGCTTTATACCTTCATCCATCTGACTACCCTTTTACTTCTGTTAGCAGGTTTGTATTATCATCTAAACCATCAAGCCAATCTTGGCCATCCGCGACCGTCATAAACGAGCCGAATATGACAACTTGATCACCTGGCCTTACTATTCCACGTAAGTATTCCAAACCTTTCGCAACACTTTCATGAGTCTCAGCAACCAATACTATTGATTCAATCTTTTGTTTAAGCATTTGTGCCGTTTGTCCGCGATAACCAGACAAGCCAGCAACATGCCATTGATCAATGGTCGTCATACATTGTGCCACAGCTTGCGCATCTTTATCTTTAAGCATAGCTAACAAGGCATAGCGCTGGCCTTTAACTGGTTGCGCTAATAAAGAATCATTTAATAACTTAGCAGCTTGGGGGTTATGACCCACATCCATAATGCCATGATACGGATAATTGAAAACTTGTAAGCGCCCATCTAATTGCGCGTTTTGTAAACCTAGATTAATTTGTTCAACCGTTAGTTGAGGGCAAACTTGTAATAATAATTGCAAACACGTTGCAGCATTTTCAAGAGGTAAAGACGGCACATGTAAACCATCTAAAGTAATTTCATCCCCTTGGTTATTTACACCGTGCCACACCCAAGAGCCAGCTTGTTGATTAAAATCAAAATCACGCCCTTTGATGAGCAATTTAGCCCCGATACTTTTCGCATGTTCAATCAAATGATTTGAAACATTTCGCTCGCCGCAAATAGCAGGCTGATTGGCCCGATAAACACCCGCTTTTTCAAACGCTATACTGTCTATATCATTACCCAGCCAATCTTGATGATCCAAGCCGATACTGGTTACTGCTGCGCCATCAGGCTCAACAATATTAACCGCATCTAACCGCCCGCCCAAACCAATTTCTAATACCGCCACATCCACTTTGCATTTTTTAAAAATATACAAAGCCGATAACGTGCCGACTTCAAAATAGGTTAGGCTAATGTCAGTGCGCGCTTGATCAATTACTTCAAAACTTTCTACAATTAATTCATCCGATACAGGCTGACCATTAATACGCACACGTTCATTGTAAACATGTAAATGTGGGCTCATGTAACTGCCTACATTCATACCTGCTGCGTGTAAAATACTGCTACTCATGGTAACAGTAGAGCCTTTACCATTTGTACCTGCCACTAAAAGCGTCAAGGGTGCAGGTTTAAATAGATCTAAGCGCTGTGCAACTTTTTGCACACGATCCAACCCCATATCTATTTCAGTGGGGTGATTCGATTCTAGAAAAGCCAACCATTGCTCTAAGCTTTTTTTCATGAAGACATTAACAACTGCAATAAACGTTTAATAGTGGGACGAAGATTTTCACGACTAACAACTTTATCTAGCATGCCGTGTTCTAACAAAAACTCGCTACGCTGAAACCCTTCAGGCAAGGTCTCGCCCACAGTTTGCTCAATGACTCTGGGGCCAGCAAAACCAATGAGGGCTTTTGGCTCTGCCAGTATAACGTCCCCTAGCGTAGCTAAACTCGCACTGACGCCACCATAAACAGGATCGGTTAAAACGGAAATATAAGGGATTTTATTTTGCTTAAGTCGCTCAATGGCAGCACTTGTTTTTGCCATTTGCATCAAAGAGAACAAGGCTTCTTGCATGCGAGCACCACCACTAGCGGCAAAACATACTAACGGAACACGATCAGCCAATGCCTTCTCACACGCTAATACAAATTTCTCACCTACTACCTGCCCCATTGAACCGCCCATAAA
Source organism: Bermanella sp. (assembly GCA_034111105.1). Lineage (GTDB taxonomy): Bacteria > Pseudomonadota > Gammaproteobacteria > Pseudomonadales > Oceanobacteraceae > Bermanella. The sequence continues at coordinate 17,463 of JAWUXY010000006.1, forward strand.
AGAGAACTCAAATGCACAAGCGATAACGGGTAAATTTTCTAACCTACCCTCCATGACAATTAATGCATCTTTTTCGTTTGTCTTTTTTTGCTCTGAGGACAGGCGATCTTTATATTTTTTGGAATCACGAAATTTCAGTTTATCGACAGGTTCAATATGCGCAAACAATTCTGTCCTAGGTTCTACATCTAACATTAAATGCAGACGTCTGCGGGCAGAAATTCGAAAGTGATAGTGGCACTTATCACACACATTCAAGCTGCGCTCTAAATCTGCTTGATAAAGCGCCGTTTGACAACTAGGGCAGCGAGTCCAAACACCCTCTGGCACTTGGCTCTCTTTTGCCTGCGTACTAGCTTTAATGCTGGCCGGAACAATTTTATCTAGCCAGTTACTCATAGGCTCACCCTAATTATCAATTATGCGTCCATTGCCGTGCGCATTTGCGTCATCAACGCACTTAAGCGCTGTTTAATGACTTCTGGTTCGTTTTCATTTTCTTCAATGCAACGAACAAGCGCACTACCTACAATCACAGCATCCGCTATTTTCGCAACCGCAGCGGCTGTTTTACCGTCTGTTATACCAAAACCGACACCTAATGGCAGCTGGGTTTTTGCACGAATGCGATCAAGGTTTGCTTTTACATCATCAATATCCAATGCCGCAGAACCGGTAACCCCTTTCACAGACACATAATAAAGATAACCTGAGCCATGCTCACATATGGTTGTGGCTCGTGCATCTGGCGTTGTCGGTGCCATTAAGAATATAACTTTCAAATCATACTGTTTAAAGTAACCAACTAACTCTTCTGATTCTTCTGGTGGCATATCAACCATTAATACGCCATCCAAACCAGATTCACTGGCAGACTTTGCAAATTTCTCATAACCCATGACTTCAACTGGATTTAAATAACCCATTAAAACAACAGGGGTTTTAGTATTGGTTTCACGAAACGTTTTCACCATACCAAGAATATCTTTTAAACTGGTATTGTGTTTTAACGCACGCTCACACGCCAACTGAATAGTTGGACCATCTGCCATAGGGTCAGAAAACGGCACACCTAATTCAATAAGATCCGCACCACTTTCAACCAGTGTATGCATGAGCTCAACCGTCAAACCCGGCTTAGGGTCACCACCGGTGATAAACGGAATAAGTGCTTTTTTACCTGCCGCTTTTAAATCGGCAAAACATTGATCAACACGATTCATTTTTTATCCTTTTAGAGTCGCCTCGCGCGTTATTGATCACGAGCAAGCGCTCCCTACAAATTATTGAGCATCTAAAACACAAAAGCTTTAGCTCTATAATATTCAATTAAAAAATCGCAGCGTATGTCGCATTATTCAGTAAGCCTCATACGCCGCGGCTAGCTTTAGATTTCGATACCATCAAGTCCAGCAACTGTATGAATATCTTTATCGCCACGCCCTGAAAGGTTGACCACGATAATTTTATCTTTATCCATGGTTGCTGCTAGCTTCATGGCATAGGCCACGGCGTGGCTAGATTCTAACGCTGGCATAATGCCTTCGATTTCGGTCAACGTGTGGAATGCATCCAGAGCTTCTTGGTCGGTTGCCGCTACATAATTTACGCGGCCGATATCTTTAAGATACGAGTGCTCTGGACCAACACCAGGGTAATCCAAACCGGCAGATACCGAATGGGTTCCCATAATTTGGCCATTTTCATCTTCCATTAAATAAGTACGATTGCCGTGCAATACACCAGGCTTACCTTTGCACAATGGCGCTGCGTGATCATTACCCTCTAAACCACGACCTCCCGCTTCTACGCCATACATGGCAACGGACTCATCCTCAATAAACGGATAAAACATACCAATTGCATTTGATCCACCACCCACACAAGCAACAACGGCATCAGGCAAACGACCCTCGCGCTCCATACATTGACGCTTAGTTTCACGACCAATAATCGCTTGAAAGTCACGCACAAGTTTCGGATAAGGATGTGGGCCGGCTGCTGTACCTATGATGTAAAAAGTATCATCGACGTTTGTGACCCAGTGACGCATGGCTTCGTTCATGGCATCTTTTAATGTGGCGGTACCTGAGGTAACCGGAATCACTTCAGCACCTAACAAACGCATGCGATACACATTTAGCTTTTGACGTTCAACGTCAGTAGCGCCCATGAATACCGTACACTGCAAACCTAAACGTGCCGCAACAGTCGCGGTTGCTACGCCATGCTGGCCAGCACCGGTTTCTGCAATCACTTTTGGCTTACCCGTGTACTTAGCCAATAAAGCTTGGCCTATTGTGTTATTGATTTTATGCGCACCCGTGTGATTTAAATCTTCACGTTTTAAATAAATTTTAGCGCCACCTGCTTTTTCTGTTAAGCGCTCAGCTAAATACAATGGTGACGGACGACCCACGTAATGAGCTAAGTCATAGTCATATTCTTTTTGAAATTCTGGGTCTTGGCTTAAGCGATCATATAGCTCTGTAAGATCATCTAATGCTGACATTAATGTCTCAGAAACAAAGCGACCACCGTATGGACCAAAGTGACCGTTTTTTGTTGGTAACTGTGTTACCGCTTTAAGATCAATCGCTGTCTTAGGAGTTGTTGACACGATATACCTCACTTAAAAATGCATCTATTTTCGCAGGGTCTTTAATGCCTTTGGCCTGTTCTACGCCACCGCTCACATCCACGGCAAACGGCTGAACTTGCTCAATAGCAAAAGCCACATTTTCAGGGGTTAAGCCCCCTGCGAGTATTAAAGGTTTAGTTTGGTTTGCTGGAATCATGGACCAATCAAAGGTCTCACCTGTGCCGCCAGGCACGCCAGGCTTATAGCTATCTAGCAGAATTCCCAAGGCGTCTGGGAACCGCAGGCTCGACGCCACCACATCCGACGCTTGCCGGACACGCTGGGCTTTAATGAAGGGGCGCTGGAATTGACTACAGAAGTCATTTTCTTCGTCACCGTGAAATTGGAGTAGGTCTATTCTAACGCTATTCAAAACGTCTTGCACCTGCTGTGCTTGAGCATTCACAAATAGCGCTACCACCGAAACAAATGCAGGCACTGCTAATGCAATTGCTCTTGCTTGTTCTATACGCACATAGCGTGGACTTGGTTCATAAAATACTAAGCCAATGGCATCAGCACCGGCATCGACAGCTGCCAATGCATCTTCTACCCGAGTGATACCACATACTTTTACGCGAGTTCGCTTCATTTTATTTATTCATTTGCAGTAATTGAAAAAATGGCGGGCCTTCGTGGTAAATAGGCAGATCTGGATATTCAGGGTATTCCACATCTACAAAATACAATCCCTCGCCAGGGGCCGTCACCCCTGCTTGAGTGCGGTCACGAGCTTCCAGCACTTCTTTGCACCAGCCCACTGGTTTAGCGCTGCTGCCAATTGGCAAAAGCACACCAGCAATGTTACGCACCATATGATACAAGAAGGCATTGGCGCACACCTCCAACACCACCCACTCACCCATGCGTTTAACACTGATATCTTTCATAGTACGCGTAGCGTTATTAGCCTGACAATCACTCGCTCGAAATGAAGTAAAATCATGCTTACCCAATAAAGCCTGAGCTGCTTCGTGCATTTTATCTGCGTCTAGAGGCCTGCGCCACCAAGTCACTTGGTCATGCATCAAACCTGGCTTGACCGCTTTATTCATGATGAAATACCGGTATCGCCTAGCTACCGCACTAAAGCGAGCATGAAAATCACTGCTAATTGGTTGAACCCAGTTAACACAGAGACCATCTGGCAACTTCGTATTAATGCCCATTTTCCAGCCGCGATCGGTACGATCAGCATGACTATCAAAGTGAATCACTTGCGCACTGGCGTGGACACCTGCATCGGTTCTACCTGCACAAACCACCTTTACCTCATGATCAGCCACTTCAGAAATAGCAGACTCGAGAGAGTCTTGGACACTTAATCCTGGATGGTGTTTTTGTCTTTGCCAGCCTTTAAAGCAGGCGCCATTATATTCAACCCCAGCAACCCAGCGCTGTACTGGCTCTTGATCTGTCATACCTACTACCTAAAAAAACAAAACCCGAGCATGTTGCCATACTCGGGGTAATATTAAGCAAAACACCTTATTTACACTAAGCTGTCCATCAGTTTAGTTGCCTCTTGCTTCTGCTCGTCACTGCCTTCTTCAAGTACCTCTTGAAGAATTTCGCGAGCACCATCTTGATCTTCCATATCAATATAAGCACGGGCTAAATCTAATTTAGTTTCACTTTCATCGGTGCCGCTCAAGAAGTCTAAATCGTTATCCAAATTATCTAAATCCAGATCATCTAAATTACCTAGCGGTGGAAACTCGTCACCATCTATTGAGTCATCTAAAGATGGTAACTCTTCTTTGTATTCAGCAACCACATCTTCAATTGGTTCTAACTGTTCATCAGCTGAAGCAAGCGTAGAGATATCAAAATCATCATTCAACTCTGGTAAGTCATCTAAGCTAGATGTACCTGATTCTAACGTTGGCAATTCAATATCATCGCTTGCTAGTGCATCAAGCTCACTATCAAGGTCAGAATCAATTTCATCCGTTAACTCAGGCAAGTCCAATTCTTCGTCTAAAGAAAGGCCTTCTTCAAATTCTGGTAAGGTTTCATCTAAGCTAGTTTCAAGTGATGAAATATCAAAATCATCAGACCCGTCTAAACCATCTAGGCTTAAATCATCACTATCATCATCGCTCATTGTTTCGAATGACAGATCATCCAATTCATCAGTAGCTGATAATTCTGGAACAGCCGCCGAATCGCTATCTGAAAAATCAAAATCTAAATCATCAGAGTCATTTATATCTAGACTCAATGCATCTAACGATTGATCTAACTCTACCGCTACAGGCTCTTCAACATCATCTAGGGTTACTTCTTCATCAGCACTGTTTTCGAAATCACTAAGATCGAAATCCATGCCATTTGAGCTGTCAGATGCTTCGTCTAAAGTAATATCTAGATCTTCTGTGCTCTCACTAGTACTGAAATCCAAATCAAGATCACTAGAAGTGCCAAAACTTAAATCCGTATCTAGATCCGCGCCCAAGTCTAATGTTGTTTCAGATTGGGCGGTGTCGTTTAATTCTAAACCGTCAAGATCAAAATCTAAATCACTGGCTTCTTCATCTAAAGATAGCTCAGCAGAAATGGACTCAAAACCATCTTTTGAAGTATCACTAGTGATATCTAAGTCATCACCCAGACCAAAGTCCATAGCAAAGTCTTCATTTACCAGATCGTCAGCATTGCCGGATTGTAATTGAGCTGCCGCGGTTATATCCGCATCTGAACCATTCTCATTGATAAACTCTAACTGTTCATCTAATGCTTCTTGATCATCCATGGCCGACAATACTTCAACCATTTTTAGACGCAGGTCCATTCTCGCAGGTTGTGACTCAATACCTTTTTCCAATACAGTACGAGCAGGCTCTGGGCGGTTATAAGACATATAACCGTCAGCCTCACCAATAATATCTTCTACTGATATATCTTGATCAATATCACCGGTTAATCCAGCATCATTAGATGACGTATCAAAATTCGATAAGTCGTCTTCATCAAAACCTTCTAGATCAATATCGGTGTCTTGACCCATATTTGCGAAGTCATCATTGAAATCATTACCCAAGTCCACGTCGTCTAATGGATCTTCACCTTGAAAATTCGTTGCAACAGGGTCTTCTTGCTGCGCTTTACGTTTACGAGCAATGTTAATTCCGACTAATGCTAGTAATAAAGCAAGCAAGCCAGCACCAATGACGGGTGGGTTTTCCATCACGAACGCAACAGGATCAAATTCTTCTTCAATAGGTTCAGGCACAAATGCCTTAGGCTTAGCGGCGTCTTCTTTTTTCTCTAACGCAGGCTTAGCTTCTTGTTTATCGTCAGCAAAATTTAAATCGTCATTTGCCGAAGTCGTTACAGGTTTTGCATCCTGATCGCTTGGTGGCGACTTAAGCGGTTTAGCTGATTTTTCTGCCATACCCGATTGCAGAGCAACCATCTGTTCATCTTTAAGATTAATAAGACGTTGCAGGGTGTTAATTTGTTCTTCTAAAGAATCTAAACGAGTACGAAGCTCTTGGTTTTCACGAGTCGTTTTATCTAGATTCTCAAGCGTAATTGAAAGGTCTTGCTCAAGTTTGGATTGATCACCCGCCGTCTTAGCCGCCACTTGGCCGCTAGCATTACGCTGATTATCTGTTGTTGCTTCGCCGCCAGCTACCAATTTAAGCTGGGCACCGCTCAATTTATTATCACGTTGAATGGCGGCTTCTTTACGGGTCGCATCTAATTGCGCTTTACGTTTTGCTGTTGCTTGATTTTGTATAGAAACTTCAGCTACAGCTTCGTTAAAAGTGCGAGATAACATTTGTTGCTCATCTGGCACGCGAAGCACTTGGTTTTTCTTTAAGCGATTAATATTGCCATTAATGAATGCACTCGGATTTAAATCCTGAATGGCGAGCATGGCTTGCTGAGGACTGATACTGCGATTAGGGCGAGTACGAATGGCCACTTCCCATAACGTATCGTTTGCACGCACTTTATAAACCGATGGCTCCGCTTTCTTAGCTTCTTGAACTTTTGGCGCTTTTTGCACCATTTTTTCAACAGGCGCTTCAACCATGGCTGGCTCAGCTGCCATTGACGGAACGGTACCTGGTAACGCCATAGACTCAGGCGCCATTTCATCATCATTGTAAGCATCAGATTGAGCAGGTTTTACCGGCTCCGTCGGCTCTTCATTGAAAACTGGCGGGTCAAGTAGCAAGGTATATTCGCGCAACAATCGACCATTTGGCCAATCAACTTGCACAAGGAAATTTAAGAAAGGTTCAACAACAGGCTGATCAGAACGTAAATTGACATACAATCCAGTATCAGTGCGTTCTACTTCAAACCGTAGATTATTTAAAAAGAATACATGTTCAACGCCTGATTTCTCAAACTCTTCACGTGACGCTAGGTTGGGCTTTACTTCCCAATTCTCTAATTCTTTCGCTTTCAAGAGCTTGATTCGCGCATGTAGCGGCTGATTCAATGCTGAGTCCAGCTCTATATCGCCCATGCCTAAGGCAAGAACGTTTGTCGCACTCATCATCGCCCCAGATGCGGCAATTGCAATCGCGAGCTTTCGCAACATAGCAATGTATCCTTTATTTTTTTAATACTTTGGGCCGACAGGGTATAAATTAGCCCTATCTAAACAATCCATTTATATGATTGTGTCATTAAGCGGCCAAGTATTAAGTAATTCCAAGTATTTATCAATATTAATAAGGGGTTGCGGAGACTTTGAGCACATTTTTTCGGGCTATTCCTTCGCTTTTCCAGAGAAAATATCATCTATGGCGCTATAGACTCACCATAGATGAAGATTTTTAACGCGCCAGCAAGATTCTCAACATGCGACGTAACGGTTCTGCTGCACCCCACAATAATTGATCACCCACCGTAAAGGCTGAGATATATTCAGGGCCCATATTCAGTTTGCGAATACGGCCAATGGGCACACTTAAGGTTCCCGTTACTTTTGCAGGCGTAAGCTCTTGCATAGTGGTATCGCGATCATTGGGTATCACTTTCACCCAATCGTTTGCACCGGCTAAAATTGACTCAATCTCTGCTACTGGCAAATCTTTTTTCAACTTAATAGTCATTGCTTGCGAGTGACAGCGCATGGCACCTACACGCACACACAAGCCATCTATTGGTGTTGGCGCATCACTTGTGCCCATGATTTTATTAGCCTCAACTTCGGCTTTCCACTCTTCACGGCTTTGGCCTGACTCTAACTGAGAATCAATATACGGAATCAAGCTGCCCGCCAATGGCACACCAAACTGATCAACCGGATACTCTTTGCTGCGAATAAACTCAGCAGTGCTTTTATCAATCTCTAAGATTGCAGAGGCAGGATCATCCAATAAACCCTTAACATTATCGCGAACGGCGCCCATCTGGCTGATCAATTCACGCATATGCTTAGCACCAGAACCAGAAGCCGCTTGATAGGTCATCGGTGAAACCCACTCAACCAAGTCTTTCTCAAACAAGCCACCTAACGCCAATAACATCAAGCTAACCGTACAATTACCGCCAACGTACGTCTTAACGCCAGACGCCAAACCTTCATCGATCACGTTTTTATTAACGGGGTCCAATACGATGATCGCGTTGTCATCCATACGCAAAGAAGACGCGGCATCAATCCAGTAGCCTTCCCAACCTGCTGCGCGCAATTTCGGATAAACCTCTTTTGTGTAGTCGCCGCCCTGACACGTAATAATCACGTCTTGCGCGCTTAATACTTCAACATCAAACGCATCTTCTAATAAACCTGCGTCTTTTCCTGCGAAACCCGGTGCAGGTAAACCCTTTTGAGAGGTAGTGAAAAAGGTAGACTGAATTAAATCAAAGTCCCCTTCTTCTTGCATGCGTTGCATCAAAACAGAGCCAACCATGCCACGCCAGCCAACTAAACCTACTTTTAGATTAGCACTCATAACTTAAAGCTCCTTTAATGCCGCTACCACTGCTTCGCCCATTTGAGCAGTCGATACTTTTTCCATACCTGCAGAGAAGATATCCGCAGTACGTAAACCTTTATCCAATACATTACTGACTGCTTGTTCGATGGCATCTGCCGCCGCCACTTCAGCTAAGCTGTAACGCAACATCATTGAAGCCGACAAAATAGTCGCCAATGGGTTTGCAATGCCTTGGCCTGCTATATCAGGCGCACTGCCGTGGCAAGGTTCATACATGCCTTTATTGTCTTTATCTAAAGAAGCGGATGGCAACATGCCAATTGAGCCCGTTAGCATCGCAGCTGCATCCGACAAGATATCACCAAACATATTACCGGTTACCATTACGTCAAACTGCTTTGGCGCTCGCACAAGCTGCATGGCTGCGTTATCAACATACATATGAGATAGCTCAACATCTGGGTAGTTTTTCGCTTCTTGCTCCATGATTTCACGCCACAGAACCGTTACTTCAAGTACGTTGGCTTTATCAATAGAGCATAATTTTTTACCGCGTTTTTGTGCAGACTCAAATGCCACTTTGGCAATACGACGAATTTCAGTCTCGTTGTACACATACGTGTTGTAACCTTCGCGCTCTCCGTTTTCTAGTACGCGAATACCACGAGGCTTACCAAAGTAAATACCGCCGGTCAGTTCACGTACAATCAGAATGTCTAAACCAGACACGACTTCAGGCTTAAGTGAAGATGCATCCGCCAGCTGCGGGTACAAAATTGCAGGGCGTAAATTACCAAACAACTCAAGGCCAGAGCGTAAACCTAATAGGCCTTTTTCAGGACGTAATTCACGGTCTTCAAGGTTGTCCCATTTAGGACCGCCTACTGCGCCAAGCAAAATGGCATCCGCCGCACGGGCTTTATCCATGGTGGTCTCTGGCAGTGGTGAACCAGACTCATCGTACGCAGCGCCGCCGACAAGGGCGTTATCTAACTCGATATCAAGATTGAATTTGTCTTTCGCTGTTGTTAATACGTTAACCGCTTCGGTTACGATTTCTGGGCCAATACCATCGCCCGGCAATACTAGGATTTTTTTAGTCATTATTTCGCTTCGCTCTTTAACGATAGATGTGAAATGGGAGATGTAAGACTATAAATTTACAACGCACAAAACCCATAACACTTTTAAACTTCATGAGACAAGCACGTCTAACGTCTCTCATCTCACATATTACATTTAGCTATTTAACCTGATCAAACAACCAAGGAGACGACTGACGGCGCTTATCTTCATACGCTTTAATGTCATCAGCATCTTGCAAGGTTAAACCGATATCATCTAAACCATTTAGCAAACAGTGCTTGCGAAACGAATCCACCTCAAAGGCAATCGCATCTCCATTTGGCTTTAAGATTTGCTGGTTTTCTAAATCAACGGTTAATTCATAACCTTCATTGGCTTCGACGTCTTTAAATAGGCCATCTACAACATCTTCATCCAAAACGATTGGCAGCAAACCGTTTTTAAAACTGTTATTAAAGAAAATATCAGCATAGCTTGATGCAATAATGGTGCGAAAACCAAAATCTTCTAATGCCCAAGGCGCGTGCTCACGTGATGAGCCACAACCAAAGTTTTCACGGGCTATTAAAACAGACGCGCCCTTGTAACGAGGCTTATTCAATACAAAATCTGGGTTTAACGGGCGGCCTGAGTTATCCGCATCTGGCTGACCTTCATCCAAATAACGTAACTCATCAAATAAGTTTGGGCCAAAGCCGCTGCGCTTGATTGATTTTAGAAACTGCTTAGGAATGATCATATCTGTATCGATATTGGCACGATCCATAGGAGCCACGATACCGCTTTGCTTAACAAAAGGTTCCATCTTATAACGCCTTATTTAACCAATTCGAACTGACGAACATCAACAAAATGCCCTGCAATTGCAGCGGCAGCTGCCATAGCTGGACTCACCAAATGGGTACGACCCCCATAACCTTGACGACCTTCAAAATTTCGGTTTGAAGTAGACGCACAATGCTCACCACTACCTAACTTATCTGCGTTCATGGCAAGACACATAGAACAACCTGGCTCTCGCCACTCGAAGCCAGCTTCAAGAAAGATTTTATCCAAACCTTCTTTCTCAGCTTGCTCTTTTACCAAACCAGAACCAGGCACAACCAAAGCTTGCTTGACGCTGCCAGCTACTTTATTGCCCTTTGCAACAGCGGCTGCGGCACGTAAATCTTCGATACGGCTATTGGTACACGAACCAATGAATACGCGGTCCAATTCGATATCAGTGATGGCTTGGCCGGGCTCTAAACCCATATATTTATAAGCGCGCTCAAAACCGCTACGCTCTACATCGTCTTTTGCGTCTTCTAGCTTAGGAACAAAACCATCAATGGTGGTTACCATTTCAGGGCTCGTACCCCACGTTACTTGTGGTTGAATATCTTCTGCTTTGACTTGAACCACTTTATCAAACACCGCATCGGTGTCCGACGTTAACTCAGACCAAGCGGCTACCGCTTGCTCCCAATCACCGTCTTTTGGTGCGTAAGGGCGGCCTTTAACGTATTGAGCAGTAATATCATCAAATGCAACCATGCCTACACGAGCACCCGCTTCAATTGCCATGTTGCACATGGTCATACGGCCTTCCATGCTCATAGACCGGATCGCACTGCCACCAAATTCCATGGCACAACCATTGCCGCCTGCTGTACCAATCAAACCAATCACATGCAACACAACATCTTTACCTGTGATGCCTGCGCCCAATTCACCTTCTACATTAATTAAAAGGTTTTTCATTTTACGCTGAATCAAGCACTGGGTGGCTAAGACGTGCTCAACCTCAGAGGTGCCAATACCATGAGCCAATGCCGCAAACGCACCGTGTGTCGCTGTATGGGAATCGCCACACACAACGGTCATACCCGGCAATGTTGCACCCTGCTCAGGACCAACCACATGCACAATACCCTGACGAATGTCTTTCATTTTGAATTCAACAATGCCGAACTCATCGCAGTTATCATCTAAGGTTTTCACCTGAATTTTTGACACGGGGTCAATGATGCCTTCGATGCCTACATCACGCTCTGTTTTGGTGGTTGGCACGTTATGATCAGGGGTTGCCAAGTTAGCATCTAAGCGCCAAGGCTTACGATCAGCAATACGCAGACCCTCAAAGGCTTGAGGTGATGTTACTTCGTGCAGCAATTGACGATCGATGTAAATCAATGCGGTGCCGTCATCACGGGTTTTCACCACATGCTGATCCCAAAGTTTATCGTATAATGTCTTAGCCATTTCTCTCTCCAAAAACGTTCTAATCTGCCACTGGCAGTTTCACTGACGCTTTTTCTTATTGGTATAAGTAACTTGACGCAAGTTTACGATCAGGCTACAAATAACACAAATTCATATTTTTTATAAATTGGATTCCATTTAGGAATACAGGATATATCCCATGGACACACAATCCCTACAAGCGTTCATTGCGGTGGCTGAAACTGAGTCGTTTTCGTTAGCGGCGCAGCGCTTACATCTAACCCAGCCCGCTGTCAGTAAACGCATTGCTATTTTAGAAGACAGCCTCGATAGCCAGCTATTTGATCGCTTGCCACGCAAAGCCGTCTTAACGCCGTCAGGTGAAGCACTTTTACCCAAGGCAAAACATATTTTAAGTGAGCTTTTAGAAATTAAAACTGAATTGGCCAGTTTAACAGGTGATGTCAGCGGTACTTTAAGAATCGGCACTAGCCATCATATCGGCTTACATCACTTGCCTCATTTACTGAGACAGTTTCATTCGGCTTACCCACAAGTAAAGTTAGCCATGCAGTTTTTAGGATCAGAAGCCGCATGTGAGGCACTCGCACAAGGGGAACTGGATATTGCATTCGCCACACTGCCCCAAGAAAATCATCCAAAACTAGACATGCAACCTATTTGGCGTGACCCATTAAGTTTTGTTTGTGCCTTCACACACCCGCTGAGCAAAAAAAAGAAACTAACATTAGAAGACCTTACAAAGCATGAGGCAATTCTGCCAGAGCCTAATACGGTGACCTTCGAAATAATAGAAGATGCGTTTAAATACGAAAATTTATCATTGCAAAGCGCACTGCCCAGCCGTTATCGTGAAACCATTAGTATGATGTCGAGCTACATGGAAACCATTAAGATGATGGCAAGTGTAGGACTAGGTTGGGCCGTTCTACCTGAACACATGGCAAACGATAAAGATTTAATCAAGTTACAAGTAGGCCCTAAAAATTTATATCGAGAACTGGGTGTCTTGCAACGCAAAGGTAAAACCCTAGGGACCGCTGGCAAAGCTTTTTTAGCCATACTTCCCAGCCGTTAACTGACGTAAAACAATGAATGTTTTTGATTAACCCTCATAATTATGAATAACGACTAAACTTAAACCGTAAAACCCAATGACACCCAACGGGGAGACGCATCATGCTGGCCATTAAAAACGTGCTTTTACTGCTTGATCAAGAAGTAGATAACCACACTGCCATAAAACGTGCCATGCAAATTTGCAAAGAGCATGATGCAAATTTATTTGTCACAACTTATGTGTACAACCATGCCTGTGAAGAAGGCTCTCTTAGTGATTTAGAGATGCGCCACGAATTAAAGTCAATGTTGCTAGAACAAGCACAAGCATGGGCCGAAAATTTATTCAAAGAACTGTATCTACCTGCCGACACACCGCTCTCCATTTGTTGGTGTCGCCATGCGTATCAAGCGGTCATTGATAACTCTGAAGATGCTAGCTTCGATTTAGTGATCAAAGCTGCGGCAAAACATCACAACATTGTTGAACGTGTCTTGCAGCATCAAGACTGGAATCTATTAAAGCATTGCCCTGCCCCCTTGCTGCTGGTCAAAGGAAAAGCCGCTTGGGAAGCGCGCACGATTATTGCCGCGGTAGATGCAACATCCCTAGACAATGCACATAAAATCATTAACGAGCATATTTTCGAATTTGTAGAAATCATCAACCAAGATAACAACTACACAGTACACATGGTGAACAGCTACCCCATGATGAGCTTAACCCTAGCCAGCTTACCTGATGCGCCAATACCAGAAGACCTGCAACAGTATGTGGTTGATCAGCACACTCAAGCCTGTGAAATATTGGCTGAAAAATACAATGTTGCGGATGACAATATTCATATCATTGAAGGCGAACCCGAAGAAGCCATCACTCAAACATCTGAAAAGCTCGATGCCGATGTGATCGTTGTTGGCATTTTAAGCGAAGAGGATATGCAAAGTGTTATTCTGGGCAGCACCGTCGAACATGTACTCGATTCGACCCAGAGCGATGTTTTAGCCATCAAACCACAAGATGGTGTAATTGATATCGATGAAGATTAGTACATTAAGATATCGCACAAAAAAAGCGACTTCATATAAATGAAGCCGCTTTCAGTCATTACTCTCTGTTAACCAATAAGTATTTTTTAATACAGCTTAGCTAAAAACAAACCGATCTGATTACTCGACTGATCATTACCCTGCTCGTCGGTGAATTCTAACCAGCTCAATTGTGCCCCTAATGAAACACCCATAGAACCGCGAATCTCAACCATGACTTTTGGCCCCCACGTCGGGTCAAATTCTGTCGTCACACCACCCGTTGTGTATTCGTGAGCCCCACGATACGTTAAACCAATCCCCACGCTGCTCATCAGGTTGGACTCGACCCACATAAGATCACCCACTGCAAACTGCTGTTTATGGCTACTGCCAGACTTATCTGAAACCGACAGATAGCTATACCCTAAACTTGCACGAAATGACGAAGATGGTCGCTGAGGTATCGCCAACGCATAACCCAAGGAGAATATAGGACCGCCCCCTAAGGTTAAATTAGGTAAATAATCTTCGGCAACAGCCAGCTCTTCACCACCACGATCAAATGAGAACTGCCAAAAAGTACCTGACATTTTTTCAAATGGTTGATTAAACCCCTCATCTGGCGTCAGCAATTCAACTCGGCCAAGTGCTAAGTAGGCGGCCGATTTACGTTTATTAAACGGCGTCACACTGTAGCTCCAACTTGCCCCTTCATGCGAGGTTGTATACGAGGCTTCTTGACCAAACAATTTAGGCTCAGTACGAATAACAAAATACCCTATTTCTGGGTTTAATCGAATCGGCACCGCCGCATAACGGCCGTCAGAGCTAAACTGAGTAAACCGTAATTGTGGGCGTAACACGTCAATTTGCTTCATGTTTGCGTCATACGTTTCAATCACAGGATAGAAAAACCCTTCACCCACCTCTGTCTTTTCAATATAGGTTCGCAACTGAATCACAAAACTGCCGTGGCCATAAGGCAATTGATAACCTTTATAGAAACTCTTTTTGCCGTCAATTTCTATCACACCATCCGAAAGTTCAGGGTCACCCTGCATACCCACGGGCAATGGCTCAAATTCATAAGCCTGCGAAACAGGCGCGGCTTGTAACAAGTTCTGTTGCTCAATGGGCGACAAACTCGAACATGCCGACAAAAACAACAAACACAAAAACACACTTAAAACACGCATATGGGCATCCATTAACAAAACAAATTACGAAGCGTCAGGTTTATTTTCACTATAACGGTGAGTCAGTAAATCAGTATGATCACGCAGCATTAATGTCATGTGAAATAATTCTTCCATTACATCCACAATACGATCACGGTAACTGCTGTGTTTCATAGTACCGTCATCATTAAACTCTTTCCACGCCATGGCCACTGATGACTGATTTGGAATCGTAAACATCCGCATCCAACGACCCAATACACGCAAACTATTCACTGCATTAAACGATTGCGAACCACCGCTGACTTGCATGACAGCCAATGTTCGTCCCTGAGTCGGGCGCACCGCACCAATCGTGAGTGGGATCCAATCAATTTGATTTTTAATGACCGATGTCATATTGCCGTGAATTTCAGGACTGCACCACACCATGGCCTCTGACCATAAAGCAAGCTCATGAAGCTCTTGCACTTTAGGGTGGTCATAGGTTTTACGATCAAATACCGGCAAGCCTTCAGGGTCGTAGACTTTAACTTCGGCACCGAAGGATTCTAGAATTCGCCCGGCTTCTAATGCGGCTTTCTTACTGTACGACTCAGGACGAAGCGAGCCATATAAAATAAGCACCTTTGGCGGGTGCTCACTTAGTTTTGTTTGTTTGATTTTTTGCAAAGACGTTTGCAACGTATGATCTGGTAACATCAACTCACCTAACACGATCAACTTATCTGAACCCAAGCATTAATAACGATTTAATAAATTCACTTGGGCAATCCCATTGTCATGCTCAAATTGAGTAAACATAACAGCAAGCTGACCTTGCCACTTATGGCACTGAAAATCCAGTAGCTCGATGAATTGTTCAAGGTATTGGGCCGTTGCCATAATTGACATCTGGGTCGAGCGCTCGGGTAATTCGCCTAATTTATAATCAATGTACTTTATTATTTGAGCGGACTTTCCATGAATCGACACCTTAATAGGTCGTATTGCCAACCCATTTCTTAAGGTCTGCAATGCATCCCAAACAAGCTGTTTTTCTTTTACTCCAGCTTGCAATATTCGTGTGCTCGCTCCGCTGTGCAAACCATTCGCAATTAACACCAGAGGTTTATTATGTAATTTAAGCTTGGCGATTAAATGACGAACCTGACAATACAATTCTAGATTATGAAAAGCTTGACTCACTTTTGCACGGGACTGATGGTCCAGCACGTTCATACACTCATGGGCTCGCTGATAAAAAACCTGATCCATGGACTCCATTTGTTTTACAACACCGTCGTATTGTTGCTGCATATACTCTAAATAAGCTTGAGCATCTTTCTTAGGCACAACATCTTGCGGTATGTAGCGATATAAAGGTAATTTGGATGCCCTTAATCGCTCAATGATGTAGGTTTTCTCAATACGCTTAAATAAATTAGACGCGGCTGTATTTTGTTTTCGATCTTCAACTCGATTATTGCGAATAAATTCAATACTGGTTTTAATATCAAACTGAGCCACATCTCGCTCACCGGTGGGCTCGAATTTAAAGATTCTGTTTTCACCACGTCCATCAAAATAGCGCTTAGCACTATTAATGCCTGATTCTTTTCGCGCTTTTAGCGCTCGAATTTTTTCAGAAGACACGCAAAATTTATGAGCATGCTGAATATGGTTTGCTTGGTAATCTAATAGCGTCAGTTCTTTTGATAATACATGGGATTGCTCTAACAAAAACCGAGCAGCAACATTGGCTTTTAATACACCAGGCGCTTTTACCGCCTGAGCTATACGCTGCGCATCATTAGGGCAAAAGAAACTAATGTGCTTATTGAAGCTTGCTTTAATCAATTTTAAATCTGAACTTTTTATCTTTTTCGCTTCTAACGCGACGGCCTTAGCGTAATCATCTAATAAAAAGCCTTCTTTCCAGGCCCAGTCATTTTGAATACTGACTGCTTTCTGCGCAAATTGCGCACAACGTAAAGCTGTAAACATATCCTTAAATGCAACCGTACCCACTAACTTTATTGCCTGATGATCTGTTTCAAATTCAATTTGGCGGCATTTCCATGCCGTTAACTTATGATGGCTTTGATATAAAAAGGTAAAAGACAATTGCTGTAATAAATGTATGCGCTGCCAAACCCAAAGTTCAATGTACTCATAAAACGCGATGTTCTCTTTTTGCATACGCTTTAATAGTGTTTGATGACGCTTGTCTTGCCCAGATGCGCGAAAATATAGCCATTCGCTCACATGGTGCATTAAATAAAAGGCCACTTTCTTTTGTTTACATCTGAAGTGTGAAAGCTCATGAGCAATCATGGCGGACAGCTCATTCACACTAAGTGACATCAATAAAGGCGCGCCAATAATGATTTTATATTCATCACGATAAATACTGTTAACACCAGCATAGGCATCCACTCTAAGGGCTGTTTCATTATTGATTTCAATGCGTTTGGGCGGGCGCACGTTTAAGTGCTTACTCATTTGTTCCACTAATTCAAATAACGCAGGGGCCTCGTGATGCAACAAAACTCGGCCATGATAAGAACGAAAACCGCCAAAGATAGGCCGTAATAAAACATACAACAAACCAAGACTAAGCACTAACGGGCAAGACCAATGGGCTGCCGCAAGGTAATCAGCCTCCATATAATTAACAATCATGGGCTCACTAAAGAACAAAACCGCAAAGCCAAAACCGAATAAAACCGCACCAATATACAAAAGCGGTATCAATAAGCTAACCGCTTCAACATACATCA
This sequence comes from Bermanella sp., assembly GCA_034111105.1. Classification (GTDB taxonomy): domain Bacteria; phylum Pseudomonadota; class Gammaproteobacteria; order Pseudomonadales; family Oceanobacteraceae; genus Bermanella. The sequence continues at coordinate 35,356 of JAWUXY010000006.1, forward strand.
ATTGACAGGACTCTTTAAATGTAAGGGTATCTGGCTGGCTTTGACCTTTGAAACTGGCCTGAATATATTGAATTAACTTTGCGCTATTCGCACTGGGAGGCATGCGGTCAACTGATCGTTCCTCGACCTGTTTACTGGCTTGTTTCCAGTTGATCTCAGCATCATTATCTGCAACGGGACTCACCGCTCTTAGTGGGCCACTAAAATGTCGTTTTGCTGCAAAATTGGCAAACACCTGCCACCCCGTTCACTTGTATACGTTATTTTTTATTCAGAGCTAGCACTAAAGTCTGAGACAGCCGCACTCTATTATAAAAAGTATACAAATTAAACATCTGTTTAGGTCCCAGACCATTAAATTGGCAGATAGCTGCGCTCGATCACCTTTCGCATCACAAAACTAGAGTGAACCCCTGTAACACCTTCTATACGTGTGAGCTTACCCAGTAGAAAATGCTGATAACCTTCCATGTCTGCCACTACGACTTTCAGTACATAATCGGCACTTTGACCTGTGATTAAATAACACTCTAATACCTCTTCAAAACCCGTAACCGTGTCTTCAAAATTACTAAAGCGCTCTGGTGTGTGACGATCCATACTAATGGAAATCATGGCTAATAAATCCAAACCCAATTTTTTGGCATCCAATAAGGTCACTGTATTCAGAATATAACCGGCATCCTGCAATGCCTTTACACGCCGTGAGCATGGGCTCGCCGATAAACCGACTTTGTCAGCTAACTCTAAATTACTGATCGCCCCATTTTTCTGCATTTCTTGCAAAATCCGCCTATCAGTACGGTCTATTTGATGCACAGTCACTCTCACTATTTCAATAAAACAATCTTATTAGCAATATATATCTAATTTTTGACCATTAAAAGCAATAAAGACAAACTAAAAAGCCAAATAAATAGCACATTCGCAACCATTCACTCAACGACCTGCCCTATACTTCTTATCACTTGGAAACACCTAGACAGCCACAAGCTAAACAGGGCTTAAACACCAAAAGTGTTAAAAGCAGACATGAATCACCACAAGTGAATCAACTTTTCCAAGTCACGACACATTTATTACTTCAAGAGAGTCACCATGTTTGATCACAGCAAGTACCGCCCTTTTGCCGCCATTCAAAAAGCAAATCGCAAATGGCCTGCAAACAGTATTCAATGTGCACCTAAGTGGTGTGCCGTGGATCTGCGTGACGGTAATCAAGCTCTGATTGAACCTATGAATGTGTCGCAGAAACAACAAATGTGGCAGCTATTAGTCGACATCGGCTTTAAGGATATTGAAGTCGGTTTTCCGAGCGCCTCACAAACAGATTTTGACTTTGTCCGCTGGCTGATCGAAGAAAATCAGATCCCTGATGACGTAACCATTCAAGTATTAGTACAAGCACGGGATGAGTTGATCGAGCGCACATATGAGTCTTTGATCGGCGCGAAGCAAGCAATTGTTCATGTTTATAATTCAACATCACCCGTGCAGCGTAAAAAAGTCTTTAACTTGGACAAGCAAGGCATCAAAGACATCGCGATTAATGGTGCAAAAAAAGTAGCCAGTGAAGCGGTAAAATTTCCACAAACAAAATGGACATTCCAATACAGCCCTGAAAGCTTTTCGAGCACAGAAACCGATTTTGCGATCGAGGTATGCAACGCTGTCATTGATGTATGGCAGCCAACGCCTGACAACAAAACCATTATCAACTTACCAGCAACGGTCGAATGCGCAGGCCCCAATGTATTTGCCGACCAAGTTGAAACATTCTGCGAAGGCGTTCATCAACGTGAGAACGTCGTAATCAGTATTCATACCCACAATGATCGTGGCTGCGCAGTAGCCGCGGCAGAGATGGCTATTTTAGCTGGCGCAGACCGAATAGAAGGCACTTTAATGGGTAATGGTGAGCGCACTGGCAACATGGATTTAATCACCATGGCCATGAACTTATACAGCCAAGGCATTGACCCTGAAGTGGATTTATCCGATGCCAAGCGCATTACCCGCACCGTTGAAGAATGCACTAACATTCCAACCCATGCGCGCCATCCTTGGATGGGCGATTTGGTTTACACCGCCTTCAGTGGTTCACATCAAGACGCCATTAAAAAATGCTTAGCCGTTCAAACCGAAAGCGAACCGTGGGACGTGGCGTATTTGCCAATTGACCCTCGCGACATTGGGCGCGATTACCAATCTGTTATTCGTGTGAACAGTCAAAGCGGTAAAGGTGGGGTTGCTTACATCTTAGAGCATGAATTTGGCATTCAACTTCCCCGCTGGATGCAAATTGACCTAAGCCAAAAAGTGCAAGCGGCAAGTGAAGGCAATGGTGAAATATCATCACAACGCATTCATGAAATCTTCCAACAGGAATATTTAGCCACAAGTGGCCCGCTGTCATTGATAGATTATGACATTCAAGCAAAGGGCAAAGACGGCAACAAACGTATGCATGTTCAATTGCAAAGCCATCAAGAAAATTTGATGATCGAAAGCCACAGCGATGGTGCACTTGAGGCATTCTGCCAAGCCCTAGCTCAACACTTAAATATCAATATTGATGTGATGCAGTACAGCCAAAGCGCCCTTGGAACCCATACACAAGCCCAAGCACTGGCTAGCCTCGAAATGAATATTGACGGCCAACTGTACAAAGCATGCGCCATCGAACAAGACAGCCTTAAAGCGAGCTTTATAGCCATAGTGACTGCATGTAATAAATGCTTAGCAACTCAGGCATTAGTCGCCTAACGCCCTAGTTTCAAGTATTACGCGGGGGAACATGCATTTCTACATTTTCATTCTATTCTAAGTATATAAGCCATACTTTCAGGATCGAATCATGTGGAATGCGCTCCCCATACGAATAAAGCTTTCCATCGTCATCGGAGGTGCCTTACTTGTTAGCCTAATCGCCTCAACACTCATCAGCAACAGCGCCATGCGTGACATGGTAATGAGTCGAATTCAAGAGCAAGAAATTCCAGCATCCCTTAACGCGGTCGCTAACGCCATTGAAAAGGAAATCAATATTCCTATTTCGATTTCAAAAGCGATGGCACAAAATCATTTCACTAATGAATGGTTAGCCCAAGGTGAATCAGAAGAAAGCCTCAGCAGTGTCATTGCTTACCTAAAAAACATGCAAAGCCAGAACAACGCCATCACATCATTTATTGTTTCGGGTAACACCAAAAATTATTACACCGCACAAGGTTTATCACGCCAGGTCAGCCAGCCTAATGATGGCTGGTTTTTCAATTTCTTAAGCAGTAAAAAAGAATATTCGCTTGATATTGATCTCGACGCCAAGCTAGACAAGCTGGCGCTGTTTATCAATTATCGTACCCAAGATGGCAAATCCATTACGGGTATCGGTATGGGCATCAACCAAGTTACTGACTTAATTAAATCCTATAAAATTGGTGAAGACGGTTTGGTTTTTATCACCAATACAAAAGGTGAAATTCAAATTCACCCTAACGAAAAAGTAACCGCAGGGACCGCCATTGACACACTAATGAAAGACAGTGTCAGCGCAAAGCTTTTAAACAAAGAACAAATAACAATTTTTGAAACACATTCAGCAAAAGACAGCATCTTAGCGGCCAAATATTTACCTGCATTAGATTGGTATGTGGTTGTCGATATTCCAACCGAAGAGATACAAGGCCCTATTAACGCGTCATCATTAAGCCTAATTCTATTAAATTTATTAGTAGCCGCCGTTTTAATTGTCATTGGTTTATGGGTGGCCATGGGCGTGGCGAAACCAGTACACCGAGCATCGGAGATGCTCAACCAGATAGCATCAGGGGATGCGGATTTAACTCGACAAATGCCAGTTGATACACAAGATGAAGTCGGTCAGCTCGCCAAATCATTTAATCACTTTGTAAGTCAATTAAGAGTCCTGATTCAATCGGTTGGCGACACCGCTCTTGAAGTAAACGGCACCGCATCTGAACTAAACCAATCTGCATCTAAAACCGAAAAAAATACAGAAAACCAACAACAAAGTGTCGATATGGTGGCCGCTGCAATCAATGAAATGGGCGCAACCGTACAAGAGATTGCACAAAATGCTAACGAAACCGCAAACGCGGCTAAACAAGCTAGCAAACAAAGCCAAGAAGGCCAAACCGTCGTTAACCATACCGTCACCGGTATAAATAGTTTATTTGAAAAAATGCAAACGGCATCAAAAGTCATCGCCACTCTCGCCAACGATGTGGGCGAAATCACCAACGTACTTGCTGTCATCAAGGGCATTTCGGAGCAGACTAATTTACTCGCTCTTAACGCTGCCATTGAAGCCGCCCGCGCGGGTGAGCATGGCCGAGGCTTTGCCGTCGTCGCCGATGAAGTACGCACACTCTCACAACGTACACATGAATCGACAGAAGAAATTAATTCGATGGTCTTAAAACTTCAAAACGGTGCACAAGATGCGGTTAGCGCCATGAACAGTGGTATCGAAACCGCTAAAGACTCGGTTGAAAGCGCAGATACCGCAGGAGGGTTCCTATTAAAGATAACAGACTCCATTGGCGCCATCATGGACTTAAGTATACAAGTGGCAACCGCAACGGAAGAGCAAAGCTCAGTGGTTAACGAGCTTAATAATCACATTTTAAATATCAAAACCATGTCAGACGATACCGCCCAAGAAACAAAAACGATCAATGATCAATGCCGAAACTTAACTGGTTCTTCTGGGCGCCTGACAAACATGGTCTCTCAATTCAAGCTAAAATAGGACTGACTTTTGTTCGCAAATAAAACCCAGTTAATTGGGTTTTATTTAAGTAAACGCTTTAAAGCCCAGTAAATGCTTGCCCTTTATCATCAAAATAAAGGTTAAACATATAAAAACACCACCGATAAAAAATAAACTGCTTGGCACATTTAAGCCCTGTGCGATCGCGCCCGCCAGCACACCCGCCATTGCAGACACTACTTGCGAAATAATCGTATAAATACTCATCACTCGCCCGCGAATCGCCACAGGCGTAACATGTTGCAGCCCACCTACAATAAAGCTCACAATCATACCCGCTAGCGACGTGCCAATTATTAAGACAGCGCAACTAAGCCAAACATTCGTAATACCGCCTATTAATACAAGCGATGAACCACACACAAAAAGCAACATAATAATTGAGCGCCCAATTGGCACATACGATTTAAGCTTCATGGCCGCAACGCCGCCAATAATTAACGACAATGCAATCAAACCTAAATATTGTCCTTTTTGCTGATCATCTAAGCCTAATTGTGTTTCAGCTATTTGTGGCAATACAACTTGCATTGGCCCCATCATGAGATAACCAATAATGGCTGCAAACAATAACTGGGCGATTACAGGTGTTCGCTTCATTTGTTCAAAACATTCTGCCCATTCTTGTTTTAATTTTTCATGGGATAATCGTTTATGAACATTAGGGGCATTAACCAACAGTAAGCTAGATAAAATAAACATACCAATACTTAAACCCGCAACGCCTTGCCAATCAAGCCAAGCTTGCACCTGTGTAATAATAATAGGCGCCAAACCAAATCCCAACATCACCAACAAATTAAAGGTAATCGTTGCTTGCGCTAACTGATCGCCTTTAACATAGTTACCCATTGACGATAGCCGTGCGGGTGCTACAAATGCCCAACCTATACCAATAGAAAAACTTGATAATAAAAAAAATGCGATTGCATAGTTAGGTTTAAATACCATCACGCACAACATACCGAGTGCGCCAACGATGAAAAAATTCTGCGCTATTAGCAATACACGTTTAGGGCTGTATCGATCTATATACGCGCCAGCAATCCAACCAAAAAACACTGGGGGGCCAAAACAAAAACCATAGGCTAAACCCGCTAATGATGACGACTCAAACTCAGCTAAACTATACAAAATGGCCGTATAATTAACCATGTGCCCTGCTACAAATGCTAAAAAACAGGACATATAAAAAATAATTAATTTCATCGAACACCTTAAGTGGGAGCATGATGCTGCCCACTTATAAAATGATTTAATTCAAAACAGGGTCAAGCACAATTAAAGTGGGTTGCGCATCTTCAATATGCCAACTAGGAAAGCTTGAGTTAGTGGTAAACACTTGGCCATTAGGGGCAATTTCAACATCACGCGTAAATGTAACACGCTTTGGCATAGGGTAATGCTGCCAACGTTTTTCGCGATAATAATATGCATATAAGGCATCACTTGTATTACCGTTCACCCAAATAATTTGACGCTGCTTATCAATATTGAGTGAGTATGGCGTCTCACTACCAATGGGTTTGACGGGGATGTCAAAGTATTCAAACGTTTCTTTATATTGATCGAAGCGTACAATTTTTGATTCAGGAAAAGCCGCGATCCAAATACCGCCCTGATCATCAACACGCAAACGACGAGGGCCATGAAAGGGTGTGTCGTACATTTTAATTTCATGCGTCTGCGGATCAATACGCCCAATACTATCGGCATGTAGACGTGCAAACCAAATACCACCGTCAGGCGCAATATCCAACCCGTAGGGTAACGGCACACCAGTAGAATCCCGATCAACTGCCGCCCAATTTGCAACGGGTAGCCCCCAACTCATCAGTTTTAGCAATACACCCATTAAGTTAACAGTGATGGTTTCCTTAAATGAACGGCTTGGTAAATCAAATAACTCAAACTGCTGACGACTACGATCAAACATGCCCACTTGATTAGATAGAGCCAAGGTAAACCACACATTATCATTCGCGTCGATTCGTAAGGTATGAGGGTAATAACCGTCATCCATTAAATGGTTTTTCAATTCTTTTGTTTCAGGATTAAACTCAATAATTCTTTGCTGATACGATGCCGTAATAAAGATACGACCATCAACAGGACTTTGTGCGAATGAATGTATGCCTGCAAATGTTTCATGTTTAGGGAATTCTTTTAATCGTGCACCAAGCAAACCACCTAGCTGATCCCCTTTTTCTCTGGGCAACTTATACACACGATACTCACCCGTATCAGGGTTAACTTCATATATGCGATCTTGTAAATTATCACCGATATAAACTAGGCCATTTGAATGGTATAGCAAGTCATGCATTTGAGAAAAACTATCACCGATCGGCCATTCTTTTATTTGTACTTGACTTAAGTAGCCATCCCAATGAGTACCTGATTTGACTTTAGTTGGGTCAGCATTTAAGTTTCCATATTTTTCGTGTAGCAATTTTGGTAGTGAATCTTGTGCATCGTCGGCTAAGCGAGCACCATAATTAACCATCCGATAAATGGTTTCATCCCATTCTTGAATGCTACGATCACGTCTTAGATACATAGAACCCTGCTGATGGCAAAAACCGCATTGCATGATGTAATGCTTTTTTAAACCTTCTTCTAAATCCAATGCAGCCAACCATGTGTTTGCAGGACGCGATGCCGCTAATAAAATAGGGTCTAGCTGTTTTTCCATCGTCACCACCCAATCCTCATCAGCTGGCATTTCAATAGTGACGTCTTTGTAATCGGGTTTTCTGATACGATAGCGAACCATATCATTGCCTAAGCCAGTAAAGGCTGTGCGTCCGTTTTTATTGGTAAATTGTGATTGCGTCAACGTTGAACGGCTCATCACCCCAACGGGTGGATAGCCACTGTCACTGCGATCAAGGGTAAACCCAGAAACTGGTGTTTGGCTCACCATAACAACGGATAACGGGTTCCCGCTTTTATCCTTTACAACCACATCAGCGGCAATACTGATTTGGCTCAACAGCGCACACAACGTGATTACAATTATTGGATGTATATTCATGACCTTGTGTACTCCTTTTCACTTTCTTCAAGAAACGCAAAGAATGCTTGTTCAGTATTTTTTTCGGGCTGATGCAAAAATATTTGTTTTATTTTTTTATTACTTAAAACTGGGCGATACTCAATGAATTTAACTTGCTCAGGGCCATACTGAGATAAGCCCAACGGCTTTAAAAGTGCCAGCGCTGCTCGTAAAAACCAAGAAGGTATCGCAAGATAAGGTTTATTCAAATAATGCGCTATTTGCTTAAGCGTTAACGTACCATCGCCTGCTACGTTAAACACACCTTCTACTTTTGTTTTAGCGGCCTCTATTAAATACGCAACAAGATCGTCCACCCAAATAATAACAAAAGGAGAATCTGAACCGGTTATTCCCATAATCTTATTCTTACTAAACATATTAGTAATTGGATTATTAAAATTCGGGCCAAGCACCGTGCCAGGTCTTAGTACCACCTGTTTCAACTCTGGATTGCGCATGCGATAACGTGCCAACATTTCCTCTACTTGACGCTTATGAGAAGAATAAAAATAATCTTCATTGCCTCTTACTGGCATATCTTCTGTCAACCACTCAGGGTTATCTTGCCAATAGCCATAAGCGGCACCACTTGATGTAACCACTATTTTTTTTACGCCCGACTCAATTGATGCATCTAATAGCGCCTGTGTCGCCACGACATCAATATCAAATGCGTCTTCACGGGACATGGATTCTGGTAATTGAATAATGGACGCCAAATGAATAATGACATCAGGGCAAATATCTTTAACCCAGTTTATAAACTGCGCATCGCGTACATCAAAAACTTTATGAGTACTAACGGTATCTGGCTTTAAATCTTCCAATGCAGTGGTATACAATTCAACCTGTTTATCGTGCTGAAAAAAATCAACCAAACGCGAGCCAATATCCCCTGCGGCCCCCGTAATTAAAATCCTCATAAGGCAACCTTTTTATTATTTTTATTCATTTTAATTCGACAAAAAGCAGCAAATGTAAGCCCAGAAACAATATGCCACGTCCCCCAAAATGCACTAATTAATGCCATGCCATATTCGGCATTAAACTGCGTAAAAACAATGGCAATAGCAAGTGACGAGTTTTGCATACCAACTTCTAGCGTCACCGCTTTTTTATCCTCTAGATTAAGTTTTGCTGCATTTGAAGAAAAATACCCTATGGCTAATGCCAATGCGTTGTGCGCTAAAACAACGCTAAATAACATGAAAAAATGATTCAAAAAGTGTTCTTGATTACGCCACAATGCAACAAAAATAAACACAACCAATGCCAGTAAGCTTAAATACTTCAAAATGCTATGTAGCCATTTAGCCAGTACAGGTAAATATTGCTGAATAACAAAACCCAGTAATAATGGTATGGCCAACACTATGAACAACGATTTTAAAATATCAAAACCATTCACATTCACGTCAAGTAACAATTGATTGGCGACCGGATTTAAGCCCGCCCAAAAGACAAAATTAATCGGTAACATTACAACAGCGACCATGCTCGATACCGCAGTGATCGAAATAGACAAGGCAGTATTACCACCCGAAAGGTGCGTAATGAAATTTGATAAAGCACCGCCCGGACAAGCTGCAACAAGTATCATCCCAAGCTCAACACCCGCAGGTAAATCGAGCAGCAATGTCAGTAAACAAGTAAAAGCCGGTAATAATAAAAACTGAGCAAACAAACCAATTAAGGGCGCTTTGGGGGTTTGCACGACACGCAAAAAATCTTTAGGCCGAATATCCAGTGCCAACCCAAGTACCATCATTGCCAAGGTAAGGCTAAGCATCCATTGCTGCGCTGCATCGTAATGAATTTCGGTCATTGCCACTTCCCAATATCTGATTAAGCCACTGTAAAGCAAATAGCTTTATTAAATACTGACTAAAGAGGTCAATAATTGGCATGGGGAGTCAATTTTTAGTGAAAATCACTCTATTTGATCAGTATAGTATTGCGATAACGCTTAGGCGTTGTACCCGTCCAGCGCTTAAATGCACGTTGAAATGCGCTTTGCTCAGAAAATCCCAAACGCTCACTGATATACAAAACACTATTTTGAGTTTGCCTTAAATACGTTAAAGCCAGCTCTTTGCGAATGGCATCTAATACTTGGCTATAACTGGTGCCGTATTCTTGTAATTTTCTTTGGGAACTGCGCACACTTAAGTTTAAGTAGCTTGAAACCTCTTCAATATCTGGTACATGGCTTGGCAGTGTCTTCACAACATAGTCTTTAATGACCTCAAGAGGTGAGGTAAAGGTTTGCTCTTCAAGCAGAGATTGGGCGTGTTTGACTAAAACATTGTGAGTTTCGGTATCACTTTTTCGAAGCGGAACTTCGAGTAATTCATTATTAACTTCAAGACCATTAAATTCAGCATCAAACAAAACTGAGCATTGAAAATAGCGTTCATAGTTGGATACATTCGCGTGAGCTTTATGAGTAAAATAAACGGCGTTGGGGGCATAATTAAGATTATTGGTCACGTCCCTTGCAAGACTTACCAAACCAGTGACAATTTGCTCAGCAAAATGATAACTACAGTTATAGGCTGGTACCCACTGTAGCGTAGTCACCCCACCCTGACAAAATTGTAACGGCGCGCCCATATTTCCAGAAAGTGACTGAAAGCGATATTGTGCCTCAATGGCCGCCTGAAAGTTTTGGGCAGTTGAAGCAATAAATCCTAAAACCCCCCAGCGCCCTGCCTCAACTTGTTGCCCATGGTCAAAGCCTAACATAGGGTTATCCAAGTGTTTACTCAGATAAGCCAGCAACGCTTCATAGCGCTGCACGTCAATTAGCAAGCGGCTATCGTTCAATTGGTCTTCTGATAAACTGCATACTTTACGCATATTATGACGCGCTAACCCATGGCGCTCACCAAAATTAATCACAGAGCGTACAAGCTGGATAGCGGTTTTGGGGGAGAACTGCGACTGGTCATGTTTCATGACCGTATTAAAGCAAAATGGCACTAAGAGTCAATTTATTCAAGTCATCATGCCTATACATGATTGATTCACCATCAAGAACAAATATGACCCTAGTAAAACCTTATGGCTCAATTGTTATAACTTAAACCTTGAAACCAACCCGGATAATTCAAACGACAAATTCCCTAAGGCCGCCGAGTTTTGCTTAAGTTGATCTGAGCTTTCATTCGCATTCACTGCGCCTTCATTAATGCTCACAATATTACGCTGAATTTCTTCACCTACTTGATATTGTTCTTCCGCTGCTGCAGCGATTTGAGTGGTCATATCACGAATTGTCGAAACCGACGATTGAATTGATTCAAACACTTTGCGCGTATTTTCAGTGGCTTCAACTGTTTCACGCGAATGCTCAATACTGCTGGCTAATTTGCCGGATACATTTTGTGTTTGGCTCGTAAGGTTAGACAATAAATTATCAATCTCTTCTGTGGATTCAGCCGTTTTACCTGCCAGTGTTCTTACTTCATCTGCCACCACAGCAAAACCTCGACCTTGCTCACCTGCGCGAGCGGCCTCAATAGCCGCGTTCAGCGCCAATAAGTTCGTCTGTTCTGCAATACCACGAATGGTATCTAAGATACTGGTGATGTTTGCGCTTTGATCCACCAGCGCACTCATGGCTTGATTTGAATCATTAATCACAGCCACTAAACTATCTACCGAACGAGCCGTGCCTTCAATAAAACCTTGGCCTTCCTGTACATATTTCTGGCTCTCGTCGGCAGCAGTAGCCGTCTCGCCGCAATTTTTTGCGACTTCATTTGACGTCGCGACCATTTCATCAAAGGCTGTCGAAACCTGCTCAATGGCTTTTACTTGCTGATTCGCAATGGTGTCTAAACGATTCGATAATTCATTTGCTTGATCCGCTTGTTCTTTAACACCGCTGGCACTGTCCCTTATTTCAGTTACCAAGGTATGCACAATACTAATAAATTGATTAAAAGCTTTTGCCATTAAGCCCGTTTCATCATTAGATTTAATCATCATGCGCTTTGTTAAATCCCCCTCACCTTGCGCGACTTCATCCATACCTTCGGTGACACGTTGCATTGGTTTAGTTATGATGCCTGTCATCCAATAACCTAAGCAGATAAATGCCACTACCAACACAATACTAATGATCAACATGGATAACTCTAAAACATTTGTAGCAGCGAACACTTCACTGGTCGGTTTTAACCCGATAAATTTCCAACCAATAACAGGTGAAGTATGGACAGATGCAAACCAAGACCTGCCGGCTAATTCTACTTCAGTGAAGTCAGACGTTGTTGCAAGTCTTTTGTAATCGTCATTGATCTCCGACAGTATTTTAAAGTTGTTATCCGGCACCGCCGAGTCTGCAAGCACTCGACCGGTTTCTTCAACCAAAATCACGTAGCCTTCATCCCCAAATTTGATTTCATTAACCATATTGGTTAACTTGCTTAAGGTGACATCAATACCCACGGCACCAATCAAACCATCGACTGCTGTAAACGTATGTGTATAGCCTAAAATGGGCGCGCCACTGGTAAAGTCTCGATATGCAGGCGTACGCACAGGGCTATTCATTTTTGATTTAGCCGATGAATACCAAGGGCGTACAGTCGGGTCATAAGTGGACATGTCTTCTTGTGGCCATTGAATATAGCCACCGTCATCTAGCCCTAGGTATACATAGGTAAGATCTTTGTGTGTTTCACCAAATGTGGCAAGCAAACGATACGCACTGGCTTCAATTTCTGAGTTACCAAGCGCATTCATAGGTGGCATGTTCGCCCCCTTATAGTTGGTAATCGTATTATCTAGCGCCTTAATAGGCACAGAATTCGCCAAAAATTTTACATCTTCAGCCAGGCCGCCTAAATACAAACTAAAGGTCTGATCAATTTTTTGAATTTCAGCAATACTGCTTTCTTTAAAGCCGTCAACGGCATTGGCCCTAAATTCGTGGGCAGCCATGAACGCCACAATGGCCACAGGTAGCACCACAGCTGAAACTAATAAGATGAGAAAGCGGAATCGTATGGTCATAGCGAATCTCTAAAACAAAAAAAGACTACCTTTAGGTATAGACCACTTATTCGTTATAGGCAGGTTTTAGATGACTTTTAGCTGTTTTACCCTTATTAAACATAAAAAAACCCGCAAAGTTTGAGCTTTACGGGTTACTAAAAGAGACGTACGTACTTTTAATGAACGGTTTGCTTCACCACAAAGGTTAATGCATCGCCTTCAACATCCGCCACGATATGATCACCGCTGACAAACTTGCCCGACAATATGTCTTGAGCCAGCGGATTTTCAATCCAACGCTGAATACTGCGTCGTAGAGGTCGTGCGCCATACACAGGGTCATAACCTTGCTCGACTAAACGCTCGATGGCTTCATTGCTTAGCTCCATGGTTAACTCACGCTCTTTTAATCGCTTACGCAGTTGATCCAACTGGATATCGGCTATACCTCGAATTTGCGAGCGCTGTAATGGATGGAACACCACCACTTCGTCAATACGGTTAATAAACTCAGGTCGAAAATGGCCGCCAACAATATCCATCACCGCCATCTTCATATCTTCGTATTCGCTCTCTGATTGCTCTTTGCCCTCATTTGCTTGACTCAATGTTTGAATCACATCACTGCCAAGGTTTGATGTCATCACCAGCACGGTATTTTTAAAATCCACCGTGCGACCTTGCCCATCGGTTAGCTGACCATCATCCAGAACCTGTAACAAAATATTAAACACATCTGGGTGCGCTTTTTCCACTTCATCTAGCAGAATTACGCTATAAGGCTTGCGACGTACGTGTTCGGTTAAGTAACCGCCCTCTTCGTAACCCACATAACCAGGGGGCGCTCCAATTAAACGCGCCACGCTGTGTTTTTCCATAAACTCCGACATATCAACACGAACCATGGCGTCTTGTGAATCAAACATGAAATTCGCCAACGCTTTACATAATTCTGTTTTACCCACGCCCGTTGGGCCTAAAAACAAGAAGCTACCATTAGGACGACGAGGATCACTTAAACCGGCGCGGCTTCTGCGTACCGCGTTGGATACCGCAACAATGGCATCATGTTGACCCACAACATGCTTATGCAGCTCTTCTTCCATACGCAGTAATTTATCACGCTCCCCTTCTAGCATTTTGGTAACGGGCACACCTGTCCATTTTGAAACCACTTCTGCTATTTCTTCTTCGGTGACGCGGTTACGCAGCAAGGTGAAATCGTTATTGCCTTTTGCCGCTTCTTCGGCTGAATCAATTTGTTTTTCAAGTTCAGGAATGGTGCCGTATTGCAATTCCGACATACGCTGTAAATCACCTGCGCGACGGGATTGCTCCATTTCTACTTTGGCTTCTTCAAGTTTTTCTTTGGCTTGCTTAGAGCCCTCTAAAATAAGCTTTTCTTTTTTCCAGACTTCTTCAAGCTCAATGTATTCATGGCCAAGACGATTGATTTCTTGGTTTATTTCACTTAACCGCTTTATTGAACTGGCATCGTTTTCTTTATTAAGCGCTTCACGTTCAATTTTTAATTGAATTAAGCGGCGCTCTAACCGATCCATTTCTTCTGGCTTGCTGTCTATTTCCATTCGAATAATAGATGCGGCTTCGTCAATCAGATCAATGGCCTTATCAGGTAATTGGCGGTCAGTAATATAGCGAGTCGATAACTTTGCCGCAGCAATAATGGCAGTATCGGTAATTTGTACACCATGGTGAACTTCGTAGCGCTCTTTTAGGCCACGTAAAATAGCAATGGTGTCTTCTTCGTTAGGCTCATCGACCATGACTTTTTGAAAACGGCGCTCTAACGCCGCATCTTTTTCAAGGTATTCACGGTATTCATCTAACGTGGTCGCGCCCACACAATGCAATTCACCACGGCTCAATGCTGGCTTCAACATGTTACCAGCATCCAGTGCACCATCTGTTTTGCCTGCACCAACCATAGTATGAATTTCATCAATGAATAAAATGATATTGCCTTCTTGCTTACTTACTTCTTTTAATACATTTTTCAAGCGCTCTTCAAAGTCACCCCGAAACTTTGCACCGGCGAGTAAAGTGCCCATATCAAGCGATAATATTTGTTTGTTTTTTAGGCCTTCAGGCACTTCGCCATTCACAATGCGCTGTGCAAGTCCTTCGATGATTGCGGTTTTACCTACACCAGGTGAACCAATTAAAATGGGATTATTTTTCGTGCGACGTTGCAATACCTGAATGGTACGACGAATTTCGTCATCACGACCAATAACAGGATCCAGTTTGCCTTCAGCCGCTCGTGCGGTTAAATCCACTGTAAACTTATTTAACGCTTCACGGTTATCTTCCGCATTTGGATCATTCACTGATTCACCTTGGCGTACAG
Source organism: Bermanella sp. (assembly GCA_034111105.1). Lineage (GTDB taxonomy): Bacteria > Pseudomonadota > Gammaproteobacteria > Pseudomonadales > Oceanobacteraceae > Bermanella. The sequence continues at coordinate 50,587 of JAWUXY010000006.1, forward strand.
CATCAATAGCACGCTCTATATTTTCTTTATTTAAATTAAATTCGGCTAATACTTTGCCTGCTTCACCTTTGTCTTCTAATGCGGCCAACAGAACAAGATCACTGGAAATATATTGATCTCCTCGTTTTTGTGCCAAACGATCGGTTAAGTTTAAAACGCGGCCAAGCTCGGGTGCCAAACTTAAATTACCATCAGGTGATGACACCTTTGCGAGCTGATCAAGCTTTTCATTTAGCTTTGTCTTTAACTGCGTTACCTGAACGCTTAAGCCTTGTAATAAGGGACGAATACCGCCTGGGGTTTGATCCAGTAGTGCCAATAATAAGTGTAATGTATCAATTTGGTTATGGTCTTGACCCAAAGCCAAAGACTGCGCGTCAGAAAGTGCTTGCTGTAAAGAGCTTGTAAATTTATCCATTCGCATCTAAATATTCCTCATGCATTTCTCGTTAGCTTAGTAATGGTGGCACTGACGATCTTTTTCAAGGAACAGCCATTGACCTGCATCAAATAATAGGGATTTCTGTATAATAGTCGCCCTTCTACCATCTATCGAATGTGCTGCTGTCTATGCCAAACAATGTGATCCAAGGTGCCTTACTTATTCTGCTAGGTGAAGCTCTATTGTCTATCATGGGCGCCATCATCAAACACCTAAGCCATGACATGCCAACCGAGCACATTGTGTTTTATCGCAACCTATTTGGCCTAATCATGCTGGTGCCTATTATTATGCATAACGGTATCTCACAACTTAAAACCTCTGTTTGGCACCTGCATCTTTTACGCGCAGCTGTCGGGCTTAGTGCCATGTATGGCTTTTTCTATGTCATTGGCAACATGCCATTGGCAGAAGCGTTTTTGGTAAAACTTACCAGTCCTTTTTTCATGCCAATCGTCGCCGCTATTTGGCTAGGTGAATCGATTAAAGCAAAAACAGGCTGGGCAATTGCAATTGGCTTTATTGGCGTGATGTTTATTTTACGCCCAGGCACAGACCAATTTACGCCAGTGGCCTTGATCGGTATTGGTGCCGCAGCGCTGGCCAGCATAGCTAAGGTCTGTATTCGTCGGATGAGCATGACTGAGTCCAGCGTGCGTATTGTGTTCTACTTCGGGGCAATTGGTACGATACTGTCTATGATTCCACTTTTTTGGACTCCGTTTTGGCCAACAGCCGATCATTGGCCTTGGATTGCTCTAATGGGCTTAGTCGCCACTTGCGGTCAACTTGCCCTCACACGGGCCTATCGCATAGCAAACCCCGGCCAAATTGGCCCTTACGTGTATAGCTCAGTAGTGTATGGTGCTACCTTAGGCTGGATTTTTTGGGGTGAAGCATTATTGCTCACCACTGTTATCGGCAGTGCGCTTATTATTGTGGCAGGCCTATGGAATGTCAGTGGCAAAAAGACTGAATCCGTTTAGCCAACAAGGTCAGTTCGCTTCCATACTTTATAGCGCAGCTGCTAAACTTAATGATTGTGCTTAAGAAAATGATTAATGATTAAATACCTAATCAAACTTGCTGTTATCATTTGCATACTGAACAGCCAACTGACCTTAGCGAACCAAATTGAGGTAAAAGTAGGTGGCTATTTGTTTCCGCCGTTTATTGATATGGACGGTAAAAACACATATGGCCTCACCATTGACCTCATTGAACTACTGAACCAACAGCAATCTGAATATCATTTTAAATTCATACCAACCAGCCCCAAGCGCCGCTATATAGATTTCAAGAATAATGTCTTTGATGCGTTATTTTTTGAAAACATTAATTGGAGCTGGCAGCAATATGACATCAACGCTAGCAACGTATTTTTATCCGGCGGTGAAGCTTTTTTTACACAAAAAACCAAAAACCGAAATAAAAGCTACTTAAGAGACCTTAAAGGTAAAAATATTGTCGCGATACTGGGTTACCATTACCATTTTTTAAACAACATCACCGATGTTAAAACCCTAAAAAAGCATTTCGACATCACTCTGGTAAACTCCCCCAAGACCGTCATGAATCAAATTACTAATGATAAAGCGGATATTGGTATCGCTGCACACTCATATTTACAGCAACAAATTAAGTTAGATCCAACATTAATCGATAGCCTCCTCATTAGCGATGAGTTTGATCAAATTTACGAGCACACCATTTTAATTAGAAGAAGCCACCCTCTAAATGTGAAAACGATTAACACGCTATTAAGTAAAATAAGAAACAATGGCTCTCTTGCCTTATTACTTGAAAAGTATGGCCTCTCAGTGTTAAAAGCTATATCGCCTAAAGACAATTAACGGCCCATAACAAAATACAAAGCGAATTGTCAGATATAGCCAATTATCAAAGCAAACCGAACAAGGTAAAGTGAGTCATCTACTAAAATAAGAAGTCACCTCAATATGTCGGCATTTACTGAACTTACATCGCACCTAAACTTACCCGTCATTTGCGCCCCCATGTTTTTGGTCAGCACGCCTAAGCTTGTTATCGAATGTTGCAAAAATGGGGTTATTGGGAGTTTTCCAGCATTGAATATTCGACCACAAGAGAAACTTGATGAATGGCTCACGCAGATATCAAGCACGCTTAGCGACTACGCAGCCGAAAACCCAATGGCAAACGTTGCACCTTTTGCGGTTAACCAAGTAGTTCACCCATCAAACTCACGTTTGATGGCCGACCATGCGCTTATTAAAAAACACAAAGTCCCCCTTGTGATTACAAGCCAAGGGGACCCAACCGCCATTGTAAAAGACGTACACAGCTGGGGCGGTATGGTATTTCACGATATAATCAAAACCCAGCACGCTAAAAAAGCAGTCGCTGCGGGTGTTGATGGCATCATTGTGGTGGCCGCAGGTGCAGGTGGCCATGGGGGTACATTAAACCCTTTTGCACTTATCCGAGAGATACGTGAGTTCTGGCAAGGCCCACTCATATTAGCGGGAGCCATTAACGACGGTCACAGCATACGCGCTGCCGAAGTACTGGGCGCAGACATGGTTTATATGGGTACGCGCTTTATCGCCACACAAGAGGCACAAGTCCCTCAAGACTACAAAGAGATGCTCATCAACAGTGAAATAGACGACATCATTTACAGTGACCATTTTACCGGAGTGCACGCCAACTATTTAAAAGCATCCGTTGAAAATGCTGGCATTGACGTCAGCGCCCTAACCGCAAAAGATAAAGTCGACTTAGACTTAGGGTCGGGTAATAGCTGGAAAGAGATTTGGAGCGCAGGCCATGGCGTAGGCGGCATACACGACGTCGTAAGTGTGAAACAATTAGTTGATAACCTAACAACCGAATATAAACAGGCCTGTGATCGAAAGCCTTTCGCTCAATAAGGAAGCAGCATGACACCCAAGCAACGCTTTTTAGAAGAATACGCCGTCACTGTTAAGCAAGACGTCATTTGGGGGGACATGGATGCATTCAACCATGTAAACAACACCGTTTATTTTCGGTACTTTGAAGACGCGCGCATGGCTTTTTTCGAAAAAACCGGCGTCATGGGGCACATGGAAACCACTAACATTGGCCCTATCCTCGCCAGCACACAATGCCAATTCCGTGCACCCATCAACTATCCAGATCGCATATTAATAGGGGCACGCATTAAAGAAATATCTGAAAAGCGCTTTACCATGGAATATGGCGTTTACAGTGAACAACAAGATACACTCGCCGCCAAAGGTGAAGGCATGGTGGTGTACTACGATTATCAACAAAGTAAAAGCTGTGAAATACCCGATGAAATTCGAGAGAAATTCAATCAACTACAAGCCGCTAAACATCATTAGGTCGAATAACTAACAAACAAACATAAAAAAACCGGATTTAAAGAGGCTGTAGATAAAGCTGTGTAAGTGCTTATCATCAAAGCCAGAAATGGCTAAGGATAGGCAGCAATGAACAAAGAAGCACTAGAAGCCTTTGCCCGCGAAGCGGCA
>JAWUXY010000007.1:0-11609 GCA_034111105.1 Bermanella sp.
CTGCCACAAGCAGCCAGCATACCCATCGCGGTTACAAGCGCAGCACCTTTAATTAATTTCATTTCGATACCTGTTTGATCGTGTTAAGAACTGTAAAGAGAATCATAATCAATTAGTATTAGACTAGCAATACAAATGAAATGTATTCCTATTATTATTGAGGGATACCTTGGAACTTATACGCCAGAATTTCATCTATTTGCCATTGAAGTTCGGGCGCCTTGGCCGCATATTGTCTTCAAGTTCACAAAGGACAACTTAACGATGATGCGCATACTTTTATTTTTAGCCACTAACCTTGCAGTGATACTGGTCGCCAGTGTCACCTTAAGCTTGTTAGGCGTCGGCGGCTATATGACCAGCCAAGGGTTGGATTACAGCAACCTGTTTATTTTCTGCCTAGTGTTTGGTATGGCGGGTTCTGTGGTGTCTCTGCTTATTTCTAAGTGGATGGCAAAGCGCAGCATGAGGGTTCAAGTAATCGAGCAAGCCAGCAACGCTGATGAACAATGGTTGCTTAGTACAGTAAAAGAGCTTGCACAAAAAGCCCGTATTGGCATGCCTGAAGTGGGTATTTTTGCTAGCCCACAGGCAAACGCATTTGCCACCGGTTGGAACCGTAATAATGCCCTTGTGGCGGTGAGCACTGGTTTGTTAAATAAAATGAGCCGTGAAGAAGTAAAAGCCGTTTTGGGGCACGAGATTGGCCACGTTGCCAACGGCGACATGATTACGCTTACACTGATCCAAGGTGTCGTGAACGCCTTTGTTATGTTCTTTGCTCGCATCATTGGTAACTTTGTAGATAAAGCCGTACTCAAAAATGACAGTGGACGCCCTGGCTTTGGGTTTTATATCGCAACCTTTGTAGCGGAAATGATTTTGGGCATTTTAGCCAGTACGATTGTGTATTGGTTCAGTCGCCGCCGTGAATACCGTGCCGACATTGCGGGTGCTGAGTTGGTCAGCCCTGCGGCCATGGTGAGCGCACTTGCTCGCTTGCAAGATGAATACAATCAGCCAAGTGACATGCCAGATGAAATGGTGGCATTTGGTATCAGTGGTGAATTAAAGAATGCATTAGGCGGCTTGTTCATGAGCCACCCTCCGCTAGATAAGCGTATTGCTGCGTTAAAGCAGCGCTACGCTGGGTAATCAAAACAAAAAGAGCCCAATTGGGCTCTTTTTAGTTTTTTAGTTGGATTGCTTACAAACTAACCCAAAATCTAAATCTAAAATATCTCTAGTAGACACTCTTTTTAACACATGGGTATCGATATTATAAATACCCGTTCCTACCAAGTATTTCCCGCTGCCCTTATTCTTTAACTTTAAATCACCCTCTGCAAGTAAATGATTTTGAATATCCGCTAAATTTACGACCTGCATATTATCATCTAAATCTTGGCATAATTTCGATAAATTCAGATAATTATTTTTAAAATCCCCACCATATTTAGTTACTGAATCACTTATGGTTTTTAAGCCTTCGCTATCTATAACATTGAATTGTGCGGTTTCACTTGCCAATGAAGTTGCGTTAGTATAAAACGTTTTGCTGTCTCTTTTTACCAATGTATCATTGGTATAAAAGGATGCTAATTTTATTTCTTTAGATTGCACTTGATCATTTAACGAATTAGATACCCTAATGAATACCCTACTATCAGGTTCGGACTTGAACTTAACAAACGCTTTTGATTCTGATTCTTTATAGCTAATTCTAGCATCAATATTACCTAAACCAACTATTTCTACTTTTACATTATTATCAACTTCTTTATTTGTATTAAAAAGATCGATTTCATAAAGCCTGCCATTTATTTGCTTAATATCAAATATTAATGCGGGTAATTCTTCTTTGTTATAACTATCTTCCAACATCAAGCTGTAAATATGTTTATTATAATAATCAGGATAACCATACGTAAAATGACCACCATGAGCATAGCCATGAGCATGACCCATTTCATGTAAAACAGTATTATATGAACCCGCCTTAAAGTTATCTATATCATCTAACCCTCGTATGCCGACATAGCCATTAACAGTTGTACTGCTATTTGTAGGCGCAGACCACGTCCCAGCACCAACACCCTGCCAACCTATTGCTTTGTTTTTAAGTCTTCCCATATTAAAATCACGGCCTTGCTGAGTTATAACAAAGAAATACTTAAGTAAATGATGGTTCATTTCAGATGAAGGTTTGCATGAAAGTGAATTAACGCAACCTTTTCCGTTTGGTAAAACCAGTCTATTTAAATATCTTTGTCCATATGCATAATCTGTAAGCGTTGGAAGAAAATGCTTAGAATTCATAAAATATTTAATATTTGCTAAAAGCGCACCTAATATTTTACTTTCTGTTTTTGTTGGATAATCGGTACAGCTCCATTTATTAGGATTATCTGATTTAGCATCTGCACATGACTTACCCCATGTTGAACGAGAAAAAGACAAATTTGGAGAGAATAAAATAGATGTCTCAACATATTCAGTAATATTATTTTTTGATACATCAAGTATATTTTTTGTATAAGGTGATATTGGAGATAAAAATTTTAATTTATAATAGTTACCACTACTTTGTCTCACTAAAATAGATTTAAAATATCTATTCGTATAGTTCTCTAAAACAAAATCCCCAGATTTATCGTAAGACACCCTTACATCATTAACATTATATCTATCACTGTGGGTTATATTAATGTTTGAACTGGATATTTTATTGACTGTTTCATATTTAATACGAGACGAGTTCATTTTAATATGATTTGAAGCAGATATATCATCATCTTGCTTTCTTTTTAATGATTTATAAAAGATAGGGCTACCATCTTTTTTATATGCCCTTGCCATAGCCATTTCAATTGGATCATCTTCAGGTAAATTATCTTCGACTTGATTATCTTCGACTGGATTATCTTCAACTGGATTATCTTCGACTGGATTATCTTCGACTGGATTATCTTCGACTGGATTATCTTCGGCTGGATTATCCTCAATCTCATCTTGGATTGACTCATCTATAATCTCATCTTCTAGTGTTTCTTCAATAATATCGTTTTCGTTTATTATCTTTGGTGATTCGTTAGACGTCTCATCTGATCCTCCGCACCCTGTTAGTGCAATTATTGCAATTAGGCATACATTTTTTATTGATATTTTCATTGTGTAAGCTTTACTTATTAAGTCGTTTGATATTTAGCAAAATTTGACTAAAAATAGTCTTTTATCTCACCACCTGTCGGGACTATAAATCTTGAATTTTCAAGATAATGTGATTCCAAACCCCATTTGGCTCAAATAACAAACGCTTGGCACCAACTGACAACAATGTCCCATTTTTTTAGCACCAAAAAACAACCTTAAATACACGAAAAGACAACAAGAAAGATAATTTTCTCTATATCATTGAACGTTCAAAATAAAACAGAGTATTTTACTGTTAACAGCAATGAAGTTGATACATGCATGAATAGAAATGAGAATGATCTCGATAACAGGCCTAAAAAGAACTATATAACTGTTAACGAATTCAAATTAATGAAACGCTATTTTGATGAAAAAGGCATTAAATACCCATATATCGATACAAATCTGAAATACATTCCAGCCTCGACATTAATACATGCATGGGAATCAATACTAAACAAGAATGAGTCAATACTACTTCCCTGTAAAATTGGTTTACACACTCATATTTCTGATTATGGCGTTATTGGATCAATATTGAGTAATTGCTATACCCTTGGGGAATCTCTGTCACGAGCAATAAGATACGAACTTCTTATGACGGACCTAATACTGATATCAACCGAAGTAGGCGAACGATATTGCTTATTATTATTAATGATAATAAGCAATTTAGTCAAAAAGAGATCCTGCCTATTTTATTAAAATATATTTCTGGTTTTATTAGTATTTGTAGATATGTTTTAAACTCATTTGATCATGACAAAATTGAAATTTCAAAAATTGAACTTCAATTTGTTCCAACAAAAGAAGATCAAGTTGCAATGTGCAACTTGTTAAATACCAATATAGAATTCAATTGCTCTAATAATGCACTTATTATTCCGACATCAATACTGTCGTTAAAAACGAACAACCCTGACCCAGAATTACTGAACTACAGTATATATCTTGCAAAAAATAGAATGAATGAAATAAAAAATGGCCGTTATTCCGAACAATTATCACATCTTCTTTCAAAGACTGAAAAACCTAGAAGATTAAAAATTTCAGTTGCATGTGATTACTTTGAAATAAGCAGCAGTAAGTTAAGGAGACGGCTTGCATTAGAGGGGACTTCATACAACGAAATAATTGACACCTATTTAAAACAAGAGTCGAAGCGATTAGCTAAGTATAAACTCACAGCAACAAAAATTAGTGAAGAGCTTGGTTACTCTAACTTAAGTTCATTTTCTAAAGCGTTTAAAAGATGGAATGGTCATACCTTTGATAAATTTATAAAAGAAAGCATAGACTAATCACCAATCACACTTTTATTTCGACCATTTTCTTTTGCTTGATAAAGTGCTTTATCAGCCCGTTCAAATACTTGCTCATGAGTCATACCTTCACTAAAACTCGCAACACCACATGACAGCGTAATTTGAACTCTTTCCCCTTTAAAATGAAACGGACAATTTTCGACTTGTTGACGAATTTTTTCAGATACTTGATAAGCTGATTTTATATCGGTGTTCGGCAAAATCACCACAAACTCTTCACCACCGTAACGTGCTAATAAGTCGGTTTGACGGGTGCCTTTTTTCACTTGGCGACTTATCAATTGCAGCACTTTATCTCCCGCTTGGTGGCCGTAGCTGTCATTAATATTTTTGAATTTATCCACATCACACACAATCAAGCTAAGCTCACCACCGTAACGCACAAATCGTTGATGCTCTTTTACAATATACGCATCGTACGCACCTCGATTAGGTAATTTGGTCAGGCTATCGACCATGGCTTTTGCTTGGCTTTTGTTGAGCTGCGTTTTTGCCGTCTCAAGCTCGCCTTCCATTTTCATTAAGCGATCGCTTAACTCATTGATGTGTTGCTCAAACGTTTTTTCACGATGTTGTTGTTCATGCTTAAATATGTCCAACGTGGCAAACACACGGTCTAATTGCTGGCTGACCGAACCTTTTAAGTTTTGGGGACTGTCTGTGCCCTCTTTGAGGACTTGTTTTAAGTCATCAAGGTGTCCGCGCATTTTGTCGTCAAAGTCTTTTGACGCGGATTTGAAACCTTGCTCTAAACTTTGCCCCTGAGACAACCAATTTTGTAGCTCGCTTAAGCGCTCGTTTAAGCTTTTTAAGAAGGTATCAAATTCTTCTTGCTCTGTGCCTAGGGCACTAATAACCAGTTCAGCTAATACCTCTAGGGCAGGCACAATTTCATAAAGGTTTAACCCTTCTTGTACCTTGCCTAATAAGTGTATGGCTCTTGGTTGTTCGGTATTGGGCAGCGTTAACTTAGGAATCAGGCTTTCGAGTACTTTGCTGGTTTCTGAGGTGATGCTGAGCAGGCCTTTTTCGGCGGCTTCTGGAATATGGTATGACGATTCATCATCGCTATTGTCATGAGTATCATCACGATCAACGATGGGTGTGCTTTGCTCTTTATTAAATAAGCGGCTAAAAAAGCCACTGGTTTGGCTCATGTCTTGAGTCGAGCCAGTGTTGGCAAGTGCCTCAGCCCATTGAGCAATAACACTGGTAAACGCGAGTAGTAAGTCTACTTTATCCGTTTGACGAACTTGTTTACGCACTTTCGTCAGTTCACCCATAAGCTGCTTGGGCAGTTGGTGGGTGGTTTCGATATCAATCAGGGTTTGGGTAATTTGACCTTGAAAGCTTTCTTGGCGCGCTTGCCAGCGTTCAAAACCGGACTCTATTTGCTCAAGAATACGCGACAAGCCTGACAGCTGATCGGTACGCAATAGGTCTCGTATGGACTCTAGCTGACTGTCCATGTCCGCATCTCGACCCTCGGCCGTGATCGATAAGCGAATAATGGCCCGACGCAGCTGGCCTATGCTGTCTTCAAAGCTCTGCTCGAGTTTTTCATTTTCATCAATGAGATTAAGGTATTTATTCTTCCAACGATCGCTATCTGTGCTCATAGCTTCCCCCTTATTTGATTAGTATAGGGGAGGATTTCAAGCTTGCTGCATTGAAGATGCGCAATCATCAATTGTATGTTTAAACTGGTAATATCACGACAACAAAGTGGGGAGTGGACTACTGAATATTAGCTGGGGTATTCGATTTCCATCGCAATGGGGAGGTGATCAGACACAGGGATATCTAATACACCCACCTGCCTAACGTTTACGCTGTCACTGACCAATATATGGTCTAAACCACGTAAGGGTTTCCAGCTAGGGAAAGTTTGTAGGCCTTCAACCACGGGCTGCAATGGTAAGTCTTTTAATGGGCTTACGTTTAACAGCCGCTCAGCATGCGTATTCATATCGCCCATCAGCACCACATGCTGGTGAGCCCCTATTAAGTTGCAAATGTGCCTCAATTGACGGTTTTGTGCGCCATTGCTTAACGCAAGGTGCATCACCACGACAAGTAAGCAATTTGGCCCTTCTCCGAAATATAAAAAGATCGCCCCACGCCCAGGCAAAATGCCCGGTAGTTTGTGGCGTTCAACTTTGGTGGGTTTGCTACGACAAAGTACACCATTGCTGTGTTGGGCGACTGGCCCTAAATTTCGATTAAGTTGCTGAAACCAAAACGGGAATCCTGCTTTGCGCGCCAGAAATTCAATTTGATTAATAAAGCCAGAGCGAAAACTGCCGCCATCTGCTTCTTGAATGGCCACAAAGTCAAAATACGACATGGTTTGTGCCATTCGCATCAACGCTAACTTCCGTTTATTAATGGGTAAAAAGTGCTGCCAGCTTTTGGTGAGGTAGTGATGATAACTGCCGGTTTCAATACCGACTTGGATATTAAAACTCAGCAGCTTTAAGCAGCTAGGGTTCGTTGTTTCAAAATCTGATAGTTGTAAACAACACAAAGGTTTTGCCGCTGAACCCTGTTTTATCATGGTTATTTTTTCAGTGCTTTACGTTCTTGTTCGATTAAAAAGTTCACAACATCAAAGACTTTTTCTTCGCCACCCGCCGAGCTCGCATTGACCATATATTTGCCATTCACAATGACCGCTGGCACACCGCTAATGGCCCATGTGCGTACCATTTCATCGGCCTTTTTCAACTGACGACGCACACCAAAAGAGTCATCGTATTTGTCAAAATCTGCTTCGCTTACGCCATATTTAGCAAGCAGCGCTTTTTGATCGTCTTTATCTAGCAGAGGATTACGCTGCTTATGAATGGCATCAAAAATTGGCTGGTGTACTTTTTCATTTACTTTTAGTGCATGCGTTAGGTAAAACAATTCTGCGTGAATTTTCCACTGACGGCTAAATTGCGCAGGCACTTGGTAAAAATCAACATCCGCTTGGATGAATTTTTTCCATGCATTAACCGTTGGTTCGAAGTGGTTACAGTGGCCACAGCCATACCAGAATACTTCAACTACTTCTATTTTTTCTGGGTTACGAGGCAACGTAGTGTTAGCCAACACATTATAATGTTTGCCCGCTACATATTGGTCTGCCTGACTAAATACCGCTGTCGCCATAAGCAAAGCTGTAAGGGCAAGGTTGCGCAATTTCATATACAAGTCCTTGGTGGTGTTAAATTCGAGTTATAGGTATCTGGCGCTAAGCCTAATAGGAGAGAGGGTTTTGAACAAGAGCTTGAGGTTAAGTTCCGCTGATTTCTTTTTTATAAGTCACAAAATGCGGCATAAACCCACTGTTGCGCCATCATTTTGGATAAGGCGTAATCGAATCGAACTCAAGGTTATGACAGGGTAAGAGACTAATTTTATTGTCAAAAGCGTTATGCTTTAGGAAGCCACTTGTTCAGTATGTGGGCTAACTGCTCTGGGTCCACCGGTTTAGATATATAGTCATTCATGCCGGCCGCTATGCATTTTTCTCGATCCCCCTTAATCACATTAGCCGTCATGGCAATAATCGGAATACCGTGATCAAGTACCTTCGAATTAGGATCACGGATCAAACCACTGGCTTCAAAGCCCCCCATTACTGGCATTTGGCAATCCATAAGAACAAGGTCATAAACTGTGCTCTCAAGCTTATCTAACGAAATTTTGCCATTGTCAGCTAATTCAACGTCGACACCGAAATCTTCTAACTGACACTGAGCCACCATTTGGTTGATCGCATTGTCCTCTACCACCAGCACTTTACCTGAGAACTGTGGCAATGCTTGAACATCAAAATCACGGTTACTGGTAGCATTGCCTTCTCTCAACTGGCTATTTTCTGCGCTTAATAATGGTTTAGGGGGCTTACTATTCGCTAAACTCAAAGTAAACCAGAACGTGGAGCCTTGACCTAGGGTGCTGTTCACACCAATGCTTCCACCCATTAATTCGACCAATTGCTTGCTAATGGCTAACCCAAGTCCTGTGCCGCCATAGCGGCGGGTGGTTGATCCGTCGGCTTGGCTGAATCGATCAAACAGTGTGCGCTGTTGCTCTTCACTTAAGCCGATCCCGCTATCGCTAATTTCAATTGATAACAAAACCTGATCATTCTCTTTTGGTTGCAGATTATATGAGACCTTAATTTCACCTTCCGCAGTAAATTTAATGGCATTACCGATAAGATTAATCAGTATCTGACGGATTCGTCCTGCATCAGCATGTAACCAATATTGATCATCGCCATGCTCTGGGCATGTTAATAACAACCCTTTTTCTTCTGTGCGAAATCTCATTACGGCCATTAAGTCATTCATTAATTGATGAACATCAAAATCCAAAGGTTCCAATTCGAGCTTACCCGCTTCTACTTTAGAAAAGTCTAATATGTCATTAATGATACTTAATAAAGATTCTGCACTGGACTTAACCGTTTTCGCAAAATTATGTTGCTGTTTGTTTAATTGGGTGCGCAACAGGAGATTAGTCATACCAATGACGCCATTCATAGGTGTGCGAATTTCATGGCTCATATTTGCAAGGAATTCGCTTTTTGCTTCGTTAGCCACTTCTGCTTTTTTAACCGCATACTCTAATTTTTCAATGGATTGCTTACGATCAGTAATGTCGTAATTAATCCCAATCATTCGCACGGCTTGGCCATTTTTATCTCGTTGCACTTGAGCATTGGCTTTAATATAACGAACGTCACCAGAGGGCCATATCACTCTAAAATCAATATCAAAATCTTTCTCATTGTTTAATGCCAATTGAATAGCCGTATCGCAATATTCTAAATCATCAGGGTGTAAACCATTCTGCCAAGCGTCATATGCGCCGTTAAATTGATCTTCACTTGTGCCGTACAAGGTATACATCCATTTATCCCAAATAAGTGTGTTTTCTTTGATGTAGTAATCCCAAACCCCAATGCCTGCAGAATCCGTTGCTAATGATAAACGATTATTTAATATCCCTATTTTGCTGCCTAATGCATGAGAAGCGCTTTGAAAATTAGCAACTAGCTTTGCCACTTCTTCTATGTTTGTTTGTGGCCAAATAATTTTTTTATCATTTTCAATTTGATCAGGTAAATCGGCTGAAATACGGGCCAATATTTGAAGAGGTTTCGTAAGTGTTCTACTTAATGCAAACGCAATGAACAACATTGGTATAAATAAAATCGCAACGGCGATTAATCCGTTAATGGCCGAAGTATAAAGCGCTGCCTGCATAGGCGCTAACGGATATTCAACGTGTAGCGACCAATTGGTTTTTGCAATAGGTCGACTAGAAAAGTACGACGAATTTTTCCAAATTTTCATGATAGAAATATTACTCGCTGCCCCAGGTACATGCAGGTAGACATTTTCTAAATCTGTATTTATTTTACTGCCGGTAAATAATGTGGATTTTTGTAATGATTTTCGATTGGGATCATTCGAAATAATTATGTTGTCATTACTATCGAGCAATGTAATTAATAATAAATCTTTAGAGCCATACACGCTTAAGTTCTTTTTTACCTGCTGTAAATTAACTGCACCAAGTGCAAAGTGAGAAAGCGTGTTGCCTTTCATAACTGGTGCAGAAACAGTAATAATGGGTTCATATGTTCCACCACGCCCCATAAACACATCGCTGACAACAGGTTCACCATAGGCGGCTAACGTTTTAAAATATGGGCGGTCGGAAAAATTAAGTCCTATTGTGGATTCACCACGTGAATTAATACTTGGATAAAATGCAACAGTGATGGCTTCTTCATTGGCAATATAGACATTAATAAAATCTGGAAACAAATTTTTGATTCGAGCCAGTTCTTCTTGAGTATCTTGTGAAGGCTGCAGACCAAAACTATCCGGCAGTTGTGCAATTGTGGTTACCGCTCTTAAATAACGATTCACCCAAAGCGATATTTCATTTTCTAGTTGTAACGTTTCTGCTTGCACATTCATAGCTGCCTGCTGATTAAGCACTACGTTTTCTCGGTAATTATGAAACAGCAGTAAGGAAAGGGTAGGGATCATCAAAAAAGCGGCAATAACATTGAAGATCATATTTTTATAATTATAAACGCAGGATATATGTTTGCTCTGTTTGCGAATGGCAGGAATATATAAAATTAAGCTTGCAATTAAGGTATTGAATAAACCATTAATCGATTGTTTGAGTACGATCACCAAGACCGATTGGGCGCCTAAACCCATAACGACACCATAAAAAATGACCACTAAAATAGAACCTAATGAAAGCCAATAAAAGGCATCTATCATGACTAAATTAGTATGCCCTCGGCGTAAAGCAACACCAACCCAAACCGCTTCTATGGCAAAAATAATAATTGCATAAGGGTGGTTCCATAAAAAGAATGTATAACTGGCAACAATGATCGATACCAACAACCCCCAACCACTGCCTAAAATCACAATAGCAATAAGGCTGAAAATACTACCAAAGATAAAGGCGACGCCATAAGCAATGGGTAACGCTAGGTAGTTACCGGCATAACCCAAGGCCATTAGGAGGAGTGCTGTGAATATTACTTTAGGAGCAATCGTTATGTGCATACAGGCTCAAATGGTCGAGATAAGCATCAATTTACTTATGATCCGATTCTCAGGCGTGGATCAAATACTGGAATGACAAACGTAGGCTATCGGCTAATTCCTTAAAGGTAAGACTAGACGCTATTTATAGTAACTGCATGAGAAGTACAAAAGAGATCGATTTGGGATGTAAAATAGAATGTAAAAAGGAAACACTGCGAGGTTAAGAGCGCTTCAGTAAGCTATTTCGTATAAAAACGTTAAGTGAGTGCAATAAATATTTTTTAGGCATAAAAAAAGGTGGCCTAGGCCCCCTCAGACTGCTGATAAACCCCAGTGATTTCACTGGGGTTTATTCATTTCAGGGCAATTTAAGCGCCTCCTTGCTCAATTTATTCTCACCTCATATATCTCAATTTAATATTCCACCCACACTTATCGAGCTTTAGTTTGGCCTGATAAGGCTTTTCTGACAGGCATTTTTAATGCAAAGCGCTTTACGCTGCCATTA
>JAWUXY010000008.1:0-14661 GCA_034111105.1 Bermanella sp.
GAAAAAAGTGGTTGATGCTGTACATGATGCTGGCGGTAAAATTGCCCCTCAACTTTGGCATGTCGGTGGCGCACGTAAATCAGGCGTAATGCCCGAAGGTGATGTCCCTGGCTATACACCTTCCGGCATGTTTGTAGCTGGTAAACAAAGCCGCTATGAAATGACCAAACAAGATATCCAGGATGTGATCATTGCATTTGCTAAAGGTGCCGCAGATGCAAAAGCCGTTGGTTTTGACGCTATCGAACTGCACGGCGCACATGGCTATTTAATCGACCAATTTTTCTGGGAAGGTACTAACCAGCGTGAAGACGAATATGGCGGTTCAATGGAGAACCGTAGCCGCTTTGCTATTGATATTATCAAAGCGTGTCGCGAAGCGGTTGGCCCTGACTTCCCAATTATTCTGCGTTGGTCACAGTGGAAACAACAAGACTACACCGCTCGTTTGGTAAAAACACCAGCAGAACTTGAACAGTTCTTAACACCACTAAGTGAAGCGGGTGTGGACATATTCCATTGCTCACAACGCCGATTCTGGGAACCAGAGTTTGAAGGCAGTGACTTAAACCTTGCCGGTTGGACACAAAAAATTACAGGTAAGCCTGCCATCACTGTGGGCAGCATTGGTTTAAATGAAGACTTTATGCCCAAGCCGGGTGAAACAACCTTCAGCGAAGCTGAAACCGCAAGCCTTGACCAACTGTTAAATCGTATCGATAAACAAGAATTTGATTTAGTTGCGGTAGGCCGAGCCCTTATTGCCAACCCTGATTGGGCTAACAAAGTTAAGCAAGATCAATTAGACGAACTGAAAGCCTTTAAAAAAGAAGACTTAATGGCATTAGTTTAATCATTTACGTTTGATATAAAATAAAGCCCTAATATTGTTTAGGGCTTTATTAAAGGTGAAAATTGACACTATATTATCACTTGGTATCTTCTGGGCCATTATCGGCAACAAATGCTCCCCTTTCCCCTTTTGGTTTCTCGTCTCCAGTTGTTGTATCTTGCGCTGTTTGCAACTCGGTTGATGCGTTTATTGCTGCGCCAAGTAAGATGGTGTAAGCCGTCACATAAAACCACATTAATAAAATCACCACGCCACCCATAGAGCCATACGTTTTGCTATAGCTGGCATATTCACCAATATATAAATTAAAAAAATACGACCCCACTAACCAAAATAAAGTGGCGAGTACCGCGCCAGGCGTAACCCAACGCCATTTAGCAGATGCACGGTGTGGCGCATATTTATACAAACTTGCCAGCGCAACATTAAATACAAGTAATAAGATTGGCCATGTGATCCATCCCAGTAACGTTTGAACTGACTCATCAAGAAAATTAAGTACCAATGGAATACCGACAATTAGTAGCAACATCAATAACATGGTCATGACGGTTGCTAGTGTCAGCAGTATTCGAACAAGCATCATCATAAAAAATGAGCGTGCGGTGTCTTCTTCCTAACTTATATTACATGCACCGATGAGTGCAACTGAGCCTTTACCGCCGCTCCAAACAGCCAACAAGAAGCTAAAAATGAACCCTAAGCTCAAAGCACTGTTATCCGTTGATATTAAGCTTCCAATCTGGGCTTCTACTATTTGTCTACCTTGTTCTGGAATCACATCAACCAAAAGACCAATATGCTGAACCAGTGTTTGTTGGTCTGTAAAAAGGCCATACATAGAAGCTAACGCGGCTAATAAGGGGAATATTGCCAATAGAAAATAAAATGCAACCCCTGCTGCAATAAGAGACATATTATCTTTTTGAATTTTTTGTATGACACGCTTGGTTATTTCCCACCAATTTTTGATTGAAAACTGCTGAGGGTGCGTCACTTTATTCTTTGAATTCATGATATTTGAACCTTAATGTTACGCATTTTTTAAATAGGATACGCTTGCCGTCTATATGCTTTCCCATTTCTTATTATATAACTTAAACACTATACCTATTAGGTTACTCTATTTTTAACCGTCATTGAGTTAAATATAAATCAAATATGAGTGTGGTATACGGCACATCATCTCGGTATTATTCATGTCGTGTTAATAATTGCAAAATTTAACGATTAGTAGCTAAACCTAAGGAAAACAATATGAATTGGCATAAGTCGATTAAGGTGTCTACCATCGTCTTAATCAGTACAGTCATGTTTTTACTCATTGTTAGAGCATCAGCACCCAGTCTCGCCACATGGTATATAAACCGAGCAATACAACAAGCAGAAGGTATTAGCGGTACAGTAAGCGACATAGACTTGGCCCTTCTTAGAGGTTCTTATACGATTCACCAAGTTAACATCAAAAAAACTGAAGACGGACAAGACCTACCGTTATTTTCTGTAAAGCGAATCGATATTTCAATATTATGGAAGGCGTTACTAAAAGGTAAACTGGTCACAAAGATAGCGATTACCCAGCCTAAACTTAGTTTATACGAGCGCTCTAAGAATAAAAAGCCTGAATCAACGCCAAAAAAAGATAAAAAAACGTGGCTAGGCCTGGCTCAAAACATCATTCCATTTTCGATAAATACGTTAACAATCACAAATGGTGATTTTACGATGGACGCAAAATCACAACTCAAGCGTGCAAAGTTAACGATACAAAATATAAATATCGACGCATCCAATATTGCAAACATTCAAGGTATCAACACAACCGCCAAAATTGCAGCAACGGGTGACATTCAAAACCATGCCGAAATTAAAATAGACGGCAGTTTAGACCCTAATACAAGTAAGCCCACGTTTGATCTTAACCTCGAAATGGCAAAGCTACCGGTATTGTACATTGACGATATCGTAAAATTCTATGCCCCTTTTGATGTTGAGGCAGGAGAAATTGACATGGCTAGCGAATTAAAATCCGCTAATGGTAATGTAACCGGCTATATAAAAGTGGGAGTATATAATTTAGATGTATTCTCTTGGCATGAAGATGTCGTTGAAGATGATGATCATCCAATAGCGGTTTTACTTGAAATGATGGGCGGCGCACTTGCTAGTTTATTTGAAAACGACAATAAAGATCTAATAGCAACACGCATCCCCATTGAAGGCTCATTGAATGACCCAGATATCTCTGTTATCGATGGCATATTAGGCATACTCAAAAACGCATTCATCAAGGCTTATGATCTTAAAGTAGAGAATTCGGTTCCAGAACCTGAAGCCTAAACAAGCGAAAAGGCAGTGAAGAAGACTCTGATTAGCGTTTACTAAAATTAGCCCCACAGCGTAAAGTAATTGAAAAATTTACATGCATTATTTATTAAAGACCGAAATTTTAATCATAACTCATTAGCTTTTCGGTAATGACCTTGATAATCAAATATTCTATCTTTAATGCGCCAGTAATATTTTTGCTTTTTGGCTATAACAAAATCAGGGAAAGGAAATATATTCGATAGCTTTAATGCTTGGTCAAGGCTTGTTACTTCGAACTTTTCTGTGGTACCTAATTTGGCACCAATATTAATACTAATACGTTTAGAGAAAATGTCATTAAACACTTTAACTTGATTTGGTTTAGAAAAATCAAACGTTTCACTTAAATTTACACCTTGTTCATCATGATACGTGATTTTCAACTGATCATTTTTATCAACTTTATCTAAACTCACTCCGGCACAGCGAATAATTTTCGAATCTTTAAGTTGCAGTGCTTTTTTCAACATATCATCAGGGTCGACCAACACCTCTTTACAGCGCAGACAAGTACGTGCCGCAATGTCATTCTCACCGCCACAATGAGGGCATTCCTTAAACACAAAGCGATAATCACATTGATGTGACTGTAATTGTGCACCACTAAGGTCATCTATGAGACCCTGGCATCGTCTACCATAATGCTCAACTAAATCACCGTCATCATCACAGATCCCCCAAAATATATTTGGGAACTCACAGCTAGGACAAACCACTTGTACCGGTTGGCTCTGGCTATTCGGTTTTTTCTCCCCCACTTCAGGTTGGTAAAGGTCAAAGTCGTTACCGGTATAATCAATCACCAAGCAATCTTTTTTATTATCACTTAAACGTAATCCTCGACCGATAATTTGTTGGTACAAACTTACTGATTGTGTAGGGCGCAATATGGCAATCATATCCACATGGGGTGCATCAAAGCCTGTGGTTAATACCGATACATTAACTAAGTATTTAATCTGTTTTTGTTTAAATGCCTTAATTAAATGATCACGTTCAATGTTATCAGTCGCGCCTGTAATCAGCGCGCTATATTGCGCAGGCAAATAACTAAACACTTCTTTTGCGTGATCAACCGTGGCAGCAAATATCATAATACCTTGACGCTTTACCCCTAGCTCAATGACTTGCTCAATAATGCCTTTGGTAACGCGGTGATTTTTACTTAATAAATGGTTTACATCCGTCGTATTATATTCGCCTGCAGCATTGCCTTTAAGACGGCTGAAGTCATAGTGCTCAATAGTGGCATCCACTAATTTAGGTTCAGTTAAGTATTGACGCTTAATTAAATAGCGTAAAGGCAGTTCGTAAATGCAATGCTCAAATGGGCGCTGCTGCTCACTGCGCACAAACCCTCGATAATGTCTGCGGTAAATCCAACCCATACCTAGGCGATAAGGGGTTGCTGTTAATCCTAGTAATTTCACGTCAGGGTTAACCATCATCAGTTTATGAATAATTTGTTGGTATTGATTGCTGCTTGATTCACTTTTATTTTTGTTTACTTCTTGATCATCATCTTGACTGTCTAGCTTTTCACTCGAAAGATTCACCCTGTGACACTCATCAATAATAATTAATGAGTAGGCTTCGTTAAAGTCGTCTAGGTTGCGGGCCGCTGATTGAATACTGGCGAATGTGACTTGATGCTGAGTTTGTTTCAGTTTTAGGCCAGCAGAATAAATACCCGCCGTTAAACCTAGGCTTTCATATTTTAAATGATTCTGCTCGACCAATTCCTTAACGTGAGTGAGTACCAATATTTTTCGCTTGGCCAAACGGGCAAGCTCGGCGATCACCAAGCTTTTACCTGAACCAGTGGGTAATACAATCACGGCAGATTCATTGGTTTTACGAAAATGTTTAAGCGTCGCAGATACGGCTTCTTGTTGATAATCTCTAAGTTTAAAACTTGCCACGCAGTTGAGGGCCTATGGAGAATGGGATGAGGCTATCATAACAAAAGATAAGTTAGATCTATAACTTTAGACGGTTAATTATTACTTATATTCATGCAGCATTTAATCGTCAAAAAATAATCACCTGCTAGTGAAACCACGCATACAAGCGACCTATTGACCACAACAACTGGTTAGCTCTGATACAAAAATGCCTTGCTACTGAGTTATTCAAAGCATAAATATATATAAGTTCATGCTAGCGATGTAATATTGTCTAACAAGATTAATTCAACACACGATATACACCACGCTTTTTTGAATTCCTAAAAACCTTTCGGTAAACAACTGTTTTCTCAGTTATTGAAAACTGTTTTAAAAAATAATAACGAATAAAATTTTTATTTTTACTGTACCAACGTACGGTTTTAATAGGCGATTTCATCCTTATTTTTAAGGCATATTCATCAGATATAAAAAAACCTAAGGCAAATATTGCCATAATATTACATTTTTCAGTCTTTCATTTTTAGCTTCGATATAGTGCACCTGACTTTTAAATGAAGTCATGCCCCTCATCAAAATAAAATAATAAAAATAGGAAAAACAGTGAAAATAAAAAAAATAAGTAAGGCAATTGCTTTTTCTTTATGTGCATTAATAGCTTCGTTTTCAAGCCAAGCAGACACATCAGGGAAAACGCAACATCCCATTGTACTTGTGCATGGCCACGCTGGGTTTGACCAGATGTTAGCCGACTACTTTTATGGCGTTAAAAGCGCACTGCGCGGCGTGGGTGCGATTGCCTACACACCACAGGTTCCAGGGTGGAACAGTGATGAAGTACGCGGTGAAATTTTATTAGCCTACATTGAAGATTTACTCGCCACTCTTGGCGCAAGCAAAGTAAATTTAATTGGCCATTCTCAAGGCGGTAATACCTCACGCTATGTGGCAGCAGTACGCCCTGATTTGGTGGCATCTATCACCACCATTGCAACACCGCACTTTGGCTCACCTGTAGCCGACCAAGTGAACGGCACACCATTAGAAGGCTTAGCCGTCACCCTTGGTAATGCTATCGCCACTTTTGAAGCAATTCTTGCGGGTGAACCTAACCAAGCCGTTGATACCATGGCAACCATTCGTGCTCTGAATACTAAAGATGCATTATTATACAATGCGCAATATCCACAAGGTGTTCGCAGCACGTCATGTAAAACGGTACCGAAGAAAAATGTTGGCAGATGGTGGTGGCCTAAGTATGTAAAAGACTACTCAGTAAACGATGGGGCTCATAGCTCAAATGGCGTGCGTTACTATTCATGGTCGGCTACCTACAATCCATTACTTAATTCAAATGTACTTGATCCAGCAGATGCAGTATTAGCCATCACGTCTGTTTTTGCAGGCAATGATCACGATGGATTAGTACCCCGCTGCTCAACGCACTTTGGTAAAGTGATCCGTGATGATTATGTGGGTAACCATGCCGATGAAATCAATGGCATGTTTGGCTTACGTGGTTTATGGACAACCAGCCCAGTGCCTTTATATGTAGAACATGCTCGCCGCTTGAAAAAAGCAGGCTTGTAGTATCTGAGTTATGAAACATGGGATTGTAGACATTACAAACCCATGCTTTCATTTTGTAACCCACAGAGTTAGCTATGAATAAACCAATATTAAATAAACGCGTAGGTCTTAGTGTCGGCATTGCATGTGCCGTACTAGTTATCGGCAGTTTTGTACTAACAAAAAACACACCCACAACACTGGATTTAAATCATTCAACTGATAAAAATGCAAACAAGCCTATTGAATTTGAAAAAACAGTATCAAAAGAAAGCATTCGCGAGTTATTCAACACAGCTGAACTAAGTGCAGAACAAGCGGCTATCTTCTATGCTAACTTACCGCAGTCACTCACCGACAGCCCACCACCCAGTCCGCTCGATACGAATACGCAAGGTGAGTTAATTATTAATACGAAGGTAAAACGATTATTCGAATTTTATTTATCCGCTATGGGTGAAGATACCCTAGCAGAGTGCATTGTACGTATTCGCCATGCTCTAACTCAGCAACTATCAGGTAATGCGCTTACGACAGGCATGCAGTTACTAGAAGGGTTTTTACAGTACCAAAACCACATCGGCGAAATTAAAAATGATTTTTCATCACGCTACGATGATCAAACATACAGCCTTGAAAAAGTGAAAGAAATGAAGCAAAACGTACGAGAATCACGTAGTTTGTTTTTTTCACAAGAGGCAAGCCTTGCCTTTTACAAACAAGAAGATGAATACGACGACTACATGATCAAAAAAGTCGCTATTAGAAGCAATCACGATTTAACCGCTGAGCAAAAACAGACTGAATATGAATTATTAAACAGTGCATCACCATCATGGATATCTCAACAAGAACAGCAGGCCAGCTTGGTTAATAACGTTAAAGCACAAGAGAAAGCACTACGTGAAAAAGGCGCGGATGATGCCGCAATTAATCAATTGCGTGTTGATAATTATGGTGAACAAGCTGCACAAAACTTAGCTGCATTAGATCAAAATCGGGCACAATGGGCATCCCGTGTGACACAATATAGAGTTGAAAGCGAACAAATATTATCTAGCTCAAACTATACACAAGAAGAAAAAACACAATTATTACAAGATATACGCCAACAACATTTTTCAGGCAGTGAGTTAGTACGTATCAGTGCGTTAGATAAGATTGCCGCAGATAATACTAAGTAATTAAAGTTTAGGTCGTCTGCAATGCCCAATACGCTCTACACTGCAAGTATAAAGATACATTCGGCATTGCAAGCAACATCAAATATATTCAATCAATTCGTATTTATAACAGCCAAAAAATCAGCTCCATATTTATCCAATTTCTTTTGCCCTACCCCATTAATATTACCAAAGCTTTCTAATGAACTCGGCTTGCTATCCAACATATCTTTTAGTGTGGCATCATGAAAGATCATAAACGGTGGGATACCTTGTTCACTGGCAATATTTTTACGACATGCACGCAGCGCTTCCCACATGGCAAGATCGTTATCATCAATATCCATCGATTTAGATTTTTTATTACCGCCGCCCATACTGCTTTTGGTTTGCATGGTATCAACACGTAACATTAATGATTCTTCACCGCGCAAAATAGCGCGACTGGTATCACTTAAAAATAACTGGCCAAAATCAAAATTCACATTCAAATAACCACGTGCCACTAACTGACGAAAAACCGAACGCCACTGGGCATCGCTTAAGTCTTGGCCAATACCAAAGGTCGATACTTTATGATGATCAAATTGTGTTATTTTATCAGTGATTTTTCCGCGCAGCACATTAATTAAATGCACCACACCAAAACGCTGATCGGTTCGATACACGCAGCTTAGCGCTTTACGCGCAGCCTCTGTGCCGTCCCAGGTTTGCACTGGGGTTAAACAGTTATCACAATTACCGCAAGGTTCGGCTAACGTATCACCAAAATAACCGATTAAGGTTTGACGACGACAGGTCGTCAGTTCAGCCAAACCCAACATGCCGTTTAGTTTTTGTTGCTCGATGCGTTTAAAGTTTTCATTGGCATCACTGCCCGCCATCATTTGCTTGAGTTTGATTACATCTTCTAAACCGTACGCCATCCACGCAGTGGCCGGTTCTCCATCACGCCCTGCTCGACCGGTTTCTTGGTAGTAAGCTTCTATACTTTTAGGTAAATCTAAGTGCGCTACAAACCGCACATCCGGTTTATCAATCCCCATACCAAAAGCAATCGTGGCGACCATGACGATACCTTCTTCGCGTAGAAAACGTTCTTGATTTCGCTGGCGAATGGTTTTATCTAAACCTGCATGGTACGGCAAGGCATTCACACCTTGTTCGCTTAACCATTGGGCGGTGGCTTCGACTTTATTGCGTGATAAGCAATACACCACACCCGCATGGCCAGAGTGCTCGGCTTGTAAAAACGTGAGTAACTGTTTTTTGGGGTTATTTTTTTGCGTAATACGATATTGAATATTAGGACGATCAAACCCAGATACAAACACCCGGGCACTCTCTAACCCTAAGCGTAAAATAATTTCGTCACGGGTTTTAGCATCGGCCGTGGCAGTTAATGCAATACGTGGCACTTGCGGAAACATTTTCTGCAATACGCTGAGCTGTAAATAATCGCTGCGAAAGTCATGACCCCATTGACTCACGCAATGTGCTTCATCAATGGCAAATAGCGAAAGCGTACACTGACCCAGCCAATCTAGCGTGCGCTGCAAGGCTAAACGCTCTGGTGCAATATAAATAATATCCAGCTCGCCTCTTAGAGCTTGTTGCTCCACTTGAAAATTATGATCACTGCCCATGGCCGAATTCATACAGGCCGCACGTACCCCTGCTTGAGTAAGCGCACTCACTTGGTCTTGCATTAAGGCAATTAATGGCGAGATAACAATTCCCAAACCTGGGCGAACTAAAGCCGGTATTTGATAACATAACGACTTGCCGCCGCCTGTGGGCATAAGCACAAAGACGTCTTCGCCATTTAATACAGCATCAATCACTTGGTCTTGTGGTGACCGAAATGCACCGTAACCGAATACCGTATTTAAAATTTTGTAGGCTGATTGCATCATATTAATGATTCTCTTTCGGGCCAGTTAAGTATCAGTATTATTGATGTCCCCTGCCGCCATCTGTATGGCAAAAGGTCAATTAAAATCCATTAGCTCAAATATAGGGAGTGTATAATCATTGAAAGGAAATACCTAAACGTTATCCCTATTCATAGGGCAATTGCATTAGGTACTTTACTTGAAGTATTCAAGGTCGATCTGTACTAACATATTACTGATGCATTAATGTCATCGCGTATTAAATGGTTATCGTTACACCTAGTTCTAACTCAATCTGCTCATTAATTATTTATATAGGTAAACACATCAATAGACTTACTTATTAGATAAAATTTATTCAACATCTAAAAAAATTATGTGGCCATACTATAAAAAAAGTGAACACAGTTGGGTTCACTTTTTTTATAGTATGGCCACATTATCAACCATTATATTAAGGCGTGTATTAAAATTAATTAATAGCAGCGTCTTCTTCTTGTGACTGAGCAATTTTAAGCAGTAATGCATCAATTAATGGTTCGACCGGAATTTCGAGCTCATTAACCGTTAGTTTACCTGCGGTTAAATTCGCAACGCTGATTACATTGGTATTATCTAGCTTAATCAAGCCTTGTTCTAGGAAACCATCTACCATTGGTGCAATCGGTGTTCTTAATAATGCATTATTATCAGCAGTAACCACCATAGTGGCTGCAACAGCTTTTATTGCAACCTTTGGATCCGCTAACGCTGCAATTTCAACGCCATCTACACCTGTGTATTCTACATCTAGTTCTACCAACCAATCACCACCAAATGCATTCGCTTTTAGTTCTTGATTAATGTGTAAACCAGGTTGGAAGGTCGTTGTTAATAATTGGTTAAAATATACATCAACTGATTCAGGGTTTATTTCCATGTTATCTAACTGCTGCTGTAAGTCTTGAATCAGCAAGGCTGACGCCATCGATAAACCGTTCACATCCATTTTGTAACTTGCAGAGCTAACAGGCAAAGGCGATTCAATACTTTCAATTATATAACTAAAGTTAGTATCAACTTTATTATCAACTAAATCGCTCACCGCTGATAAAGTCATGTTATTAATCTTAGCTTCACCCATTGCAGATACTATTGATAGTTGTGCAACTTCCATTACGCTGCTGCCTAGCTCAATACCACTAGTATCCGTTCTACGATCACCGACCGTCGATAGATTATCAATTTTTACATTGAATTCCGCGCTTTCAATATTTGTGCTCGGTAGCTTAATATCAAATAGGGTTTCTGACCCATCTATCTGGCCACTGGAATTGATCACGACTGAATCCATTTGAATATTAAGATCACCAGCTTCACTACTAAAATCAAGATCTGTAGTACTTAATACGCTATCAAAGCTACCCAGTACATTGGCACGAGAATAACCAGAAAGAATATAGCCGCCCATATTTTCATCTACAAATGTGATTAGCTCTTCAGGGCCTTGTGAAAATGAAAGGCGATCTTGTGAATAAATTTCAAATAACGACAGCCCAAACTCATTTATATGAACAGGTGCATGCTGCATATTGGATTCAAACAAGATTGAAATCGTTGGAATTTCATTACTTGGGTCCGCAAAGGTCATCACAAAGCTGGCATCGGATTTGGCATATCCGCGATTAAAGTGAATGTCCGAAACGAACATTTCTGAATTATATTCAACTGATAATGTTTCTAATTGACTAGTGAACTGGTTTTCTGCAACCAGCCCCATTATATATGGGCTAGTAATACCAACAGCAGTGAGTAGTACAGCGGGGATGATGATCGACTTTTTCATTTTAAATTCCATTTGTTTTCACGCGGCATTCTAGAGAATATATTCTGCATGTAAACAAATTAATTTTTATCTATTTATAGGTAAAATACGCATACAACACACAGCAATACTGTGAAGCACAGCCCATAATAATTGTCGACGATGATTTAATTGAATACCCCTGAAACATTACTTGTGCCAGGTCAAATTTACGCCGCCAGTCAGCATTCATACAAGTAGGCCTTCACTACCAAACAGTCCGGTTAAAGTGTTTAAGTAAATTGATCATATTTAGCACCATCAGGTACAGGTTCGCTTTTTTAGTGCCCACTTTGATTTAACCCACGACATTGCTTTATAAAGCCAACCGATAAACAGAGAGGATGCCACCCCTAAAAAAGTTCTAAGCTGTGTATATACGCAAATACTTATGATTGCGACTTAGCACTTAACAACAATCTCCTGCTTTGGGCTTGCCGAGCAACAAGACCATCAGCCCAAGCCTTGTTAGGATAATGTGGATAGAACACTAAATTATTATAACCAAACGCACTTTATGGTTATAATTGCGCCAAATTTAAGACTCGCCCAGTAATTATTGATTTATACAGGTAAAGAATGGCTTTTTTTGATCTAGAAACACCAGAAAACAACGAAACAGACAACCTAGTATGGTTAGGCCACCTAAGCCCAGACAGCGACACGATTGGTTCAGCTATCGGTGCAGCTGAATTATTTGGTGGTGAGCCACGCCGTGCAGGCGAATTGAACAAAGAAACCGCATTTGTCGTGGATTATTGCGGTGTTGAACTGCCAAAAATGATCTCAAAAGTAGAAGGTCAAAAAGTGGGCCTAGTGGATTTCAACCAAAAAACCCAGCTACACAAAGATGTAAATACTAACGACATCGTTGCCATCATCGATCACCACGCCATTCAAGACCACCCAATTACCTTTAATACACCGGTATCGGTTGATATTCGCCCTTGGGGCAGTGCGGCGACTATCCTTGCAGATCGTTTCGAAAAAATAGGCAAAGAAATGACCCCAACCACAGCCTGCATGCTATTGGCCGGTATTCTATCGGACACCCTGATTTTCGAATCCCCGACCACTTGCCCACAAGATAAGCCATACGCTGAGAAGCTAGCTAAAATCGCAGGTATCGATGATTTATACGACTTTGGCCTAAAAATGATGGAAGCCAAGTCTGACCTTGCTGACGTATCAACCTACGATGTATTAAAAGGTGACTTCAAACACTACGAAATCAACGGTAAAAAAGTAGGCTTTGGCGTCGCTGAAACCTTACTACCTGAACAGCTACTCGACCGCAAAGCCGACTTACTTGAAGAAATGACCGGTGAAAAAGCCAAACAAGGCCTAGATTTCATCTTCTTCGCCATCGTAGACACCAAAACCAAAAACGCACATTTAGTGGTTTACTCTGATGCCGAAGCAGAACTTGCTGCTACAGCCTATGGTGCAACCACTGAAGACCAGCTGATGTACCTACCAGGCTTAATGTCTCGTAAGAGCCAGTTGATGCCAGCAGTACAGGCTGTTTTGTCAGCTTAAGTGCGGGCAAGCGTTTAAGGGCTTTTATATTAGGCGAACCCATGGATTCGCCTTTTTATGGCTTTTGAGTTAGGAGCTCACTGTAATTTGTGTCGGACGTGCACTTAAAGTTGTATTAAGCCATCTACGCCAAAAGCTCCCTGCATCTGATGCTTGTAGTCCAATACACCCCTTTGTTCCAGGAACATTACCATCAGGGTGAATTCCGAAACCGTTCCGAGACTCAGGAAAATTAGGGATTATCGGTATAAACCACTTATTACCCGTCAATGTATTTTCAAAACCTGATGCTAAGTGACTTCCAGCTACTACGTTGCGTGTTTTAACCTCATAATCACCATCAGGCAATGGACCTAACCCAAACCCGCCTGTAATGGCGTTATAATGTTCCGCCCCCCATGTTAATTTTTTTGATGTTTTATTAAATACTAAGCCGCTCATTTATAAGTTCCTTTTATACTCTGAGGTTTTCTTGATTAGTAAAATATCTGACTCACTTGGTTTGACTCTCTTAAAACTCAACTCGACTCTCGAGGGCATTCTCATGTAAATATCAGCCACCACGTCGGTAATCGACTCACCATGAGCACCATCGGCAGTGGCAAGAATCCGCATTAATTTATCAAGCGCTTGATCATTATCACGTGCAAACTCAGAAAGTAACTTAACAGCAGGCGGTAAAATCCCGAAGATATAACCAGTTTCGCTGTGCATTTTCCATAAAATGGATAGTGGCTTGTCAGAAGGGAAAGAGTCGATGAACTTGTTGGTACTCTCTTGGCTGACAAGATATTTAGCCTGAAGATAAGTAACACAAAAATCGTCCTTCCCCCATGCATTAAGCCTTTCAATTAGCTCATCGTCAGCCGGCAAAGCCGCCAAAAGTATGCAAGCCTTATATTGCTCTTGCTTATCTGTTGATTTATTTAAAATAGAAATCAAAGCATCCTTAACCTGTATATCTTTACTGCCGCAGCCTAGCAGTAGAAGCGCCATTAACGTGATTAGCGAATATTTCATAAAAGTCCTTTTAATATGTTGTAGGCTATATACTCACGATATTAACCCTACTTGAATCAGAGACAAAAGACTCAGAGCTATATCAGTGACCAACTTCATACTTCAGCATTAAGAGCTCACCACTCCTTTACTCAGAGCAAACTCAATACTTAATGGATCTAACACACACTTACTTTACTTAACGCCTCCCCTGTAGAGGGTGTCCCCAACACATTCGCTCCGCTCACGGGGCATGCAACCCCGCGCCCAATAAGAACACTTAAGCCACTTCACCTAAAACCTGTACGAGGGTGCCCTGCGCCCGATCAGTACCAACTAAAGCCACCGCTCAAAAATAAAACCAAATAAGTGTTTACATTTCAACCACCTAGGCGTACTATCCAATCCGTTAATTATTCCCATCTAGTTTATTTAACTCATTACCCACGGGTAATTTGTGTTTTGCCTATCCCCTCTCAGTTAGACAGCACTACAAAAACAACAGAGCTAACTTATTGTCCAT
>JAWUXY010000009.1:0-8327 GCA_034111105.1 Bermanella sp.
TCATATTGATGATAATGACCAGAGCATCAAGCCAATTATGATTAACGAAGGCACCACGGAGCGTTTCCATAAATTGGCAACCGTTGAGCTTAACGGCAAAAAAAAGTTTGACGGCGCACAAAACGCGCAAGCGATTATGAGTATCTTTCGGGCCCAGCCTCGTACGTTACCCATGAACATAACGATGATGGAACGCCACCCGCTAGGCAGCCAAGCTTTTTTACCCAGTGACGATACGCCGTATTTAGTGCTGGTATGTGAAGGTGATTCTGCACCAGACCCGGCGACGTTAAAGTTGTTTGTTGTTAAAGGCCAAGGGGTTAACTATCACGCTAATACTTGGCATCACCCGTTATTAGCACTTGATAGCATGAAGGTGTTTTGGGTTGTTGATCGCGCAGGTTCCGGTAATAATTTAGAAGAACAAAATTTTTCAAGTGACTGCAAGATTATAATTGAAGCAGATACTATTAATGCAATAATTAAAGAGATGGCATAGATCCAATGGCTCAACATATTTACCGTGCACAAATTTTACATTTTCAAACACAAGACAATTTAGTGCACTTTAATGACGGCGCACTATTGGTGGATGATAAGAGTGGTGACATTGTCGCTGTAGGTGAGGCAAGCGATGTAATTGCCAATAATCCGGATGTCAGTATTACAACTTACGACAATAAACTGATTATGCCAGGTTTTATTGATAGCCATGTGCACTTTCCACAGGTGGACGTCATTGCCAGTTACGGCGCACAGTTATTAGATTGGCTAAATAATTACACTTTCCCTACTGAAATTAGTTTTAAAGATGAAGATAAAGCGAGCCAAACCGCTCACTTTTTCTTAAACGAATTATTTAAAAATGGCACCACAACAGCTTTGGTATTTGCTACCGTGCATAAAAGCTCAGTTAATGCTTTTTTTAATGCAAGCCAGCAATACAACAGCCGCATGATTTGTGGCAAAGTCATGATGGACCGTAATGCGCCGGATGATTTATGCGATACGCCGCAAAGCAGTTTTGACGACAGCCAAGAGCTTATCGATCAATGGCATGAAAATGGTCGACAATTGTATGCTGTGACCCCACGCTTTGCGATCACCAGCACTCATGAACAGTTAGAGAAAGCAGGGCAGTTGCTAAAAGATAACCCAACCGTTTATATGCAAACTCATTTGTCTGAAAATTTAGACGAAATTAATTTTGTTAAAGAATTGTTTCCCGAGCGAAAAAGTTATTTAGATGTCTATGACCATTATGGTTTATTAGGTTCACGCAGTGTATTTGCACATGGTGTGCATTTAGAGCAAGAAGACTTCGAACGCCTTAGTCAAACACAAAGCGGAATTGCATTTTGCCCTACCTCAAATTTATTTTTAGGCAGTGGTCTGTTTGATTTAAAACAAGCGCAACAATATAACGTGCCAGTGAGTGTGGCATCGGATGTGGGCGGTGGTACGAGTTTCTCTATGCTTCAAACCCTAAACGAAGCGTATAAAATTTGCCAGCTTAAAGGGCATGCTCTACAAGCCCGTGAAGCGTTTTATATGATTACATTAGGTAATGCTAAAGCCCTTAGCCTTGATGATAAAATCGGTAATTTTGAAAGCGGTAAAGAAGCGGATTTTATCGTGATGGATTTGGCCAGTACCGATTTAATAGCTCGTAAAATAGGCACCTGCAAAACCCTAGATGAAGTGTTGTTTAGCTTGATGATTCTCGGTGATGATCGTGCTATTAGTGAAACCTATGTGGCAGGTAAATCTGTTTATAAAAAGCAGTAATACGTTAAAAAAACATGCGTTGAATGTATTGAAGTGACTGAATAGAGAATAATATGGAAGCATACTTAGTTGATTGGTTGAATTTGTTTTTTCGCTGGTTTCACGTAATAGCAGGTGTTGCTTGGATTGGCGCCTCATTTTATTTTGTGTGGTTAGATTTGAACCTAAGAACGCCGCCGCAATGGAAGCAAGATAAAGGCATTAAAGGCGACTTGTGGGCGATTCACGGTGGTGGCATTTATGAAGTGGCTAAATACGAACTTGAACCAGAAGCCATGCCTAAAAAGCTACATTGGTTTAAATGGGAGGCGTACACAACCTGGCTAACTGGTTTTGCGCTGTTATGCATTATGTATTACTGGGGCGCTGATCAATACTTGATTGATCCAAGTAAAATGGCCCTCACGCAATTACAGGCTATTGGCATTAGTTTAGGATTTTTAGTCGGTGGCTTTGTTTTTTATGAGGCATTAGTGAAAAGTCCGTTGCAGCAAACCCCTAAGATATTTGGCGCTATTTTATTTTCAGGTTTGATTTTTGCGGCTTACGCATTGGGTGAAATCTTTAGTGATCGTGCCGCGTATTTACACGTCGGTGCGCTCATTGGCACCATCATGACGGGTAATGTGTTTTTTGGCATTATGCCCGCGCAGCGTGAACTTGTACGGGCCATTGAAGCTGGCGAGAAACCAGATGCTAAGCCAGCTCAATTTGCTAAGTTGCGTTCTACCCATAATAACTATTTTACGCTGCCGTTGATTTTCATCATGATCAGTAATCATTATCCCATGACGTATGGCCATGAGCAGGCGTGGTTGATTTTGGCCTTGATCAGTTTTAATGCGGCGTTTGTGCGTCATTACTTTAACTTAAAACATCAAGGGCAACACAAGCCATGGATATTAGTGGCTGGTTTGGTTTTCTTGTTTGCCATTATTGGCTACATGCTACCAAAACCTGTGGATATGTCAGATGACGCAATTACCGATGCCCAGGTGGTGAGTATTTCGCAACAACGCTGCGCCTCTTGTCATGCAGTAAAGCCAACACAACCAGGCTTTGCAGCGGCACCAGCTGGCATTGCATTAGAAAACATTGACCAACTCAATGCCAATAAACCTCGGATACTACAAGCGGTTCAAACAAAGTATATGCCCTTGGCAAACATGACCAATATGACGGAACAAGAGCGCAGTCAAATGATACGTTGGGCCACTGAAAAATAATTAGATGTGCTGATTAAATGGGCGTTACAGGCCCATTTATAAGTTTTTTTAAATTATTAGTAGACAGCTGGGTCTTAGCTCTATATAGTTTACAGCAGCTAGAAAGAACGTCTATTATTTACAATCTACATTTCGCAGTTTTATTCGTATTAACCTCCGTCCTGCAGTTTTTAAGTTACAGTCAAAATTTTTACGCAATTCATGCCTTTTTAAGGCAATAACTTATTAAAAAATTCAGGATATTATTATGTCTACAACTACCGGTACAGTTAAATGGTTCAACGAAGCTAAAGGTTTTGGTTTCATCGAGCAAGAATCTGGTCCAGACGTTTTTGCACACTTTAGCGCTATCACTAGCTCAGGTTTCAAAACCTTAGCTGAAGGCCAAAAAGTTGAGTTCACTGTTACGACTGGTCAAAAAGGCCCGCAAGCAGAAAACATTGTTGCTATCTAAATTGCACATTGTTTGATTAAAAGAAGGGTAAGCCTATTAGGTTTACCCTTTTTTATTGCCTGTTGTTTATGAGTCAATAGTGATTTATATAACTAGATTCGCTAAAGTAACAGGATAAATAATGAGTATCTTAGGAGTATTGGATGAATTCTCAAACAACGGCGCCTACTGCGATGAAAGCATTTTTACACGAGCGAATTTGTAACTTTTTTGGTAAAGACCTCGATCCAAATTCAGATGCACAAGTAGAAGAAGCCCTACGAATGCAATTAAACATTCGTTTACCGCAAAGACCAACGATGGACGATGCGCTTGCTAGCAGTAACAGTGACCACGAAGTGATTGAATTACTGCTAAAATATCGCGCAATGCCATAGTTTTAACGCACACTTAATTTCAATTAGTTTTACGAATATTTCGGTTCATATTTTTAAATAGTTTGAAAAAGCTCAGTCGCACATTTGGTATGTTTTGCCATGAGCGCATGAATGTCGCCGCCTAACCATTGCCCGCTTTTGACTTTCCAGTGACCATCAATCATCACCGCATCGGCTTTATAAGCACCACATAGTACCAGTGCAGCAACGGCATCGTGACTGCCGCTAAAACGAGGTTCATCGAGTTTGTATAATGCTATATCGGCTTTTTTACCGACAGTTAGCTCACCGATATCATTTCGATTTAGCACACTTGCTGAGCCCGATGTTGCAAGCGCTAGGGCATCTTCGTGAGTAAATTCATCCGCTTCATAGCGTAAGCGTTGAATCAGCAGGGCTTGTCTAATTTCTTGCATAAGGTTGCTGTGATCGTTACTGGCGCTGCCATCCACTCCTAAACCTAAACGAACACCTGCGGCTTTTAATTCGTTGATGCGACAAATTCCCGAGGCCAATACCATATTTGATGATGGGCAATGGGTGATGCCTACTTTTGCTTTTCCTAAGCGTTTAATTTCATCGTCGTTAAAATGAATGCCATGAGCAAGCCACGTACGCTCATGCATCCAGCCTACGCTTTCTAAATAATCGAGTGGGCGCATCCCAAACATGTTTAGGCAAAAACTATTTTCATCTTCGGTTTCGGCTAAGTGTGTATGCAAATTGACATCAAATTGTTTTGCCAGTGCAGCGCTATCATGCATTAAGTTAGTGGTGACAGAAAAAGGTGAGCAAGGGGCGAGCGCAATTTCTATTAAGTTATCTTTTTGATGGTACTGTTTTATTAGTCGCTCGCTGTCGTCCAAAATCGTTTGCTCAGTTTGCACCACTGACTGTGGCGGCAAGCCACCTTGGTCTTGACCTAGGCTCATGCTGCCGCGTGTAAACGTCGCTCGCATGCCTAACGATTGAGCCACCTTCACTTGAGTATCTATGGCATGGGTTAAGCTTTGTGGAAATAAATAGTGATGATCGCTCACGGTGGTGCAGCCACTGAGTAATAACTCCACCATGGCCAATTCAGTTGCTATAGCATGTTGCTCGGGTTGTAAGCCCGCCCAAATAGGGTAAAGCGTTTGTAACCAAGGAAACAGTTTTTTGTTTAGTGCTGGCGGGCATGCCCGCGTGAGGGTTTGATAAAAATGGTGATGGGTGTTTACAAGCCCTGGTAGCAATACATGCTCACGGGCATCGAATACATCGTAATGTGCAATGGAGGGCTGCTGGCCAGTGGCTAAGCATTCAGTGATGACGCCATTATGGATAACAATGCCGTTGGCAATATGTTGGTTTTGATTGGTTTTACCACTGAAGGTGGCGAGGGGGGATTTTATCCACAGAGGGTTGGCGTGCATGTCAGTATTCCTTAAAAATAATGATGCATGCGGCTTTGATTTATTAACGCGCGACCATGCACCAATGGGAGTTGGAGCATGGCAGTGACTTGCGTGTTAATCTGCCAAGGCGCCATATTAGCAAAGCCATTTATCTTCGTCACGTGTGTTACTGCCATTCCCATTAATTACGCTGAAGTGTTCCCATATGGTGCGCAGTGTTTTGAGCTGGTGCGACTATTGAAGATTTAGTCATTAAATAGGGCGTTATTGCGGGTTATAAATAATTTGACCAGTTGGTCATGTTTTTGCATATAAGCACCATTACAAAAATAATGGAGAGAATTATGCCGACCACAGATGACTTGCTTTATGGCTTAGATGATCGGCCGCCCATAGGGCCAACATTACTTGCTGCTTTGCAACATGTACTGGCTAGCTTTGTCGGCATTATTACGCCCACACTGATTATTGGCGGTGTATTAGGTTTGGGCAGTGAAATCCCTTATTTAATCAGTATGGCGCTATTGGTATCGGGTGTGGGCACGTTTATTCAGGCAAAAACGTTTGGGCCAATAGGCTCGGGTATGGTGGCGCTTCAAGGTACGAGCTTCGCGTTTTTAAGTTCGATATTGGCTGCAGGCTTTATTGCAAAGGGCAAAGGCGGTGGTCCTGAAGAAATTTTAAGTTTAATTTTTGGTGTTTGTTGCTTAGGTGCCTTCATTGAAATATTTCTAAGTCGGTTTTTACATAAGTTAACGTTTTTCATTAATCCGCTTGTGACGGGCATTGTGATCACCACGATTGGTTTTAATTTGATTAAGGTGGGAATGACCGATTTAGCTGGTGGTTTTAAAGCAGCAGACTTTGGTAGTTTAGCCAATCTTGGTCTTGGGTTATCTGTGTTGGTTTTAATTGTTGTCTTGAATCAAGCCAAAAATATTTATTTGCGCAGTGGTGCTATTTTCTTTGGTTTGATGGTCGGTTTTATTGCAGCTGTGTTTATGGGAAAGGTGGATTTTTCAGGCCTTTCAGGTGTAAACATGTTTACGTTACCCATACCGTTTAAATATGGCATGTCGTTTGATTTAGCGGCGTTTATTCCTGTTGCGTTAATTTATCTAATAACCGCTATTGAATCAGCGGGTGATTTAACGGCAACGTCTCTGGTTTCTAAGCAACCGATTACCGGCCCGCTCTATACCAAGCGCATTAAAAATGGCGTACTAGGCGATGGTGTTAATTCATTAATTGCAGCGGTTATGAGTACCTTTCCTAACACCACGTTCAGTCAAAATAACGGAGTTATTCAGTTAACCGGAATGGCTTCTCGATACGTCGCCATGTGGACGGCTGGCATGTTAATTTTATTAGGTTTATTCCCTATTATAGGCGCGATGTTTCAACAGCTGCCAAAACCCGTATTGGGCGGAGCAACCTTAGTTATGTTCGGTACCGTGGCTGCGGCAGGTATTCGTATTCTTGCGAGCCTTGAACTGGATCGTCGTAACATGTTGATTATGGCGGTGTCATTTGGCTTGGGTTTAGGTGTGGCGATGGTGCCGGATGTATTAAAAGAAATGCCGAAGCTTGTGCAAAATATATTTGGTTCTGCCATTACCACATGTGGACTTTCAGCGATTATTCTAAACTTATGCTTGCCAAGTTTGAGTCATGATAAAGGCACTGCCTCGGATGTTAAAGCACCAACAGATACGGATAAAGCCGCATAGATTTTAATATGATGCCTGCATAAAAAGCCCGGCTCAGACATTGAGCCGGGCTTTTTTTATGCGTTAAGGTAAGTTATTGGATTACTTACGCACGCCTTCAATATTTAAGATTAACTCAACTTTTTCAGAGGCTGGGCCTAGATTAAAGTTGATGTTGTAATCTTTAAGCGCGATCTCAGTTTTGCCCTCAAAGCCACGACGGAAACCACCCCAAGGGTCATTGCCCGCGCCAATTTCTTCCGCTTCGATCACAATGTCTTTAGTAACACCATTTAGAGTTAGCTTGCCATGAATGTCGGATTCGCCTTTATCATCACTTACGATCTTAGTACTTTTAAATGTAGCGGTTGGGAATTTGCTTACGTTTAAGAAATCGCTGCCACGTAAATGCTTATCACGTTCGGCATGGTTTGAATCAACACTGGCAGTTTTAATGGTTACGTTAACGCTTGATTTTTCTGGGTTCTTTTCGTCATAAGAAAATTCACCTTCAAAATCGTTAAAGCGGCCTTTTAACCAGCTGTAGCCTAGGTGCTTAATTTTAAATTCGACAAAAGCATGCATGCCTTTTGTATCAATAACATAGTTTTCAGCGGCGAATACAGAGCTGCTAAGGGTTAAAACAAGGCCTGCGCCCAGTGCTTTGATTGAGTTTTTCATTGTTGATCTCCTTATGGTTTACTTTTGTCTTACGTTAAATCGGTTTTTGCCCTGAGGCGTTCACAGCATTCTTTTTAAAGTCGAATCTTTATCAATAACATGGTGCTTAATTGCACCGGCCACATGTAGCGCTATAACGGCCATTAATGCATAGGCACCGTACTCATGTATCAGGCCTGCAACATCTTCTTGACCGTCAAATGGCATAAATAATACTGGCATGTTAAACACACCAAATACATCAATAGGTCGATTATCTGCGGTGGCAATTAGGTAGCCACTGGCCATAATTGAAAACACGCCAAAATATAAAACATAATGGGCGATATGTGCGACTTTTACTTCCCATGGCTTGTGATTGGTTAGGGGCGCAGGTGCTTTTGCAATAAAGCGCCAAACTAATCGAGCGGCCATAATGAATAGCAACACGATACCGATCTGTTTGTGCCAATTGGGAGCAGTTTGATACCAGGTGTCGTAGTAGCCTAGGGTGCGCATCCACACGCCCAAGGCAAATAGTCCTAATATCAATACAGCGCTCACCCAATGTAGCCATTTCTGAGAGGATTTGTATTGATCCATGAGAGTCACTCGCTATGCTATTCAACTGATGTTAAGAGTATATGCAGATTTATCGATGATAAACGGTAAAAATTAGCTGATTATGATTCGTATTTTCGATAAATGTTCCCCAG
>JAWUXY010000010.1:0-25759 GCA_034111105.1 Bermanella sp.
CCGTTAAATCCCCTTTTGCCTTACCGTTTACGGTAAAAGTATTAATCGTTTTAAGCGCTAACACCATTTCTTTGGCAAGCACTGTGCGGTCTTTACTGCTGAATTTTGCTTGATTAAAACGCGCTTGACCATTCACATCCATTTGGCCATTACTTACATAACCTTTTGCACTAATGTCGGTTAGGCTAGAGTCCATTTTTAAGCCGGCTAAGCCCAGTTTCACTTTACTGAGCTGCCAATCATTCACTTCTAAGGTGAAGCTGTCTTTACCAGGGGAAACCCTATGGTCCAATACACCATTAACAGTCAATGATTGAATTTTGTTTAAGTTAACACCTTGGCCTTTCACGAGTGTTGGGCGATTAATGACATCTTGTTGATGGGTGATATCCAATACGTTAACCGCAACTTGGCCTAACGATTCAGCTTGATCACCCATTTTTGGCAGGCTCATGGTAAAGCTCATGCTCTTCACCCAGAAGTCTGGTTGTGGACGATCCGTTTTAAACGGCACAAATCGCCCTTCTAAACGTTTGGCTTTTAATTCTTCTTTTGCGGCGTTGGTTTCGTCATCTACCAATAATGGGCGAACTTTCTCGTAATACTCCAGTGTGGTTTGTGCATAACCGCCAGCATCTTCACCAAATAAAAGCGCGGT
This sequence comes from Bermanella sp., assembly GCA_034111105.1. Lineage (GTDB taxonomy): Bacteria > Pseudomonadota > Gammaproteobacteria > Pseudomonadales > Oceanobacteraceae > Bermanella. Next base: position 659 of record JAWUXY010000010.1, read on the forward strand.
TAAATTACTGGCACCGGCACCATCTAATGTGTATTTGCTTTTAATATTATTTAAGTCTTGTTTAGGTGCTGACTTTAACGCATCAAATTTTTGTTTTAAGTCAGACTTGCCTTCTTTAACCGCACTTTTTGCGTCAGCAATGGCTTGTTTATCTTTTTTGAATTGTGCTTTTAATGCGTCTAATTCTTTTTTGCGCTGCTTAAAGTCATCAATATTTTTAAACTTACCTTTTAATATTGCATTAAGTCGAGTTTCGTATTGCTTAATGGAGTTATCGGTTGGTAAATTTGCAAGTGCCTGCTCTATGGCTTTTTTATGGTCTTCATAGGCGGTTTCAAATGCGTCTCCAGTTTGCTCAGTTAATAATGATTCACGCTCTAGTATCTCATCGGCACTTGGTAACGTTTTACTTTCAGGCTCTGACTTTGCTTTCGCTGATGTTTCTGACTGATTATCGGCGTCTTCTTTAGCTGATGTTTCAACAGCGGCTTGTTTAATAGCCCCAGAAACACGACGCGGTGTGCCTGTAGCAACGCCTTCTAAGCTTAATTCAGGGATAATGGCTTGGCCCAGTAATAATGGGAACGGCTCAATATTGGCAACCGCTCGCTCAAAACTAAAGATGTTTTCCATCGGTTTGTCTTTATCGGTTAACTGCACACCTGTCACGGTGATGGTCATAGGGTTAAAACCAAATGAGACATTCGCCACATCCACTTTTGCACCAAGTGCATCACTGCCAAAACTTTCTATGGCTAATTTTGTTAACGGTCCTGCTGCAAATAACCAAAAGCACGCAATTAAGGCGGTAACGACAACAAACCCAATGAGGCCTGACCAACGAATCCATTTTGTCATGTTAGGCTCCTAATCTTTCATATGCTTGGTAGAACTTACTGGCTTTCAAAAATTTAACTATTTTCAACTTTTCAAACCAAGCCATTAATTTGGTGCGATACAATTTTATAAGGACGGTAAAGGCGACCCAAACAGGAATAAACAGTAAACACGATAACGCCACACTGCCAATCAATAAGGTGTGGTTAAATTTAAAGGCACGCCATACATCGCTTTGGTATAAGTCTGTCCAAAATGCTTGCAATGATGGGTGGGCTAATAAGTATTCCCCAAGTGAAATCGAAACCGGATCAAGCAAAAAGGCTAACAGTGCAAATACCGCAGATGCTAAAAAGAAGCCGCCCAAGTTCACGCGAATCACACACACCAATAGAAAGATAAATAAGTTGTGCAAACTAAAAAACGGGGTTAACCCCACAAATAGTGCAAATGCAAACCCTAGCGCTATTTGCCCGGGTGAGGCATCGCTATTTAGGATTTTTAATAGTTTGGCAAGCATGGCGAGCATGAATGAGTCCTTTTGTATGCTGTTGAGCTTAGCGGTAAGTTTAACGGGTATTAGTGCAGGAATAAACGTTACAACGGGCACTTAGTTCTATTCACTGCTGTTAACGCTAGCTTAAATTGCGAATATATTCCTGAATATCTTTAAATACAGGGTTCAGTTTACGCCCAAAGATAGACAGTCCGCCGACTAACTTGCGATGGTCAACGCCAGAGTAGGTAGTGTGCTTGTGGGGCACTTGTAAGTGGGTGAGCATTTTCGCGAATCGCTCAGAATGATAAGGCCCGACTGTTTCATCGGCTTGACCATGGATTAAGTACATGGGCGGCATATCTTTAGTGGCCAAATTAATGGGGTTAGCTTCATGGGCATTGTGCTCATGGCCTAAGTCGATTCGCTGTTCCGATACATCATGTAACTCTACTCCGTCGAATTTACCTACCACTAACGGGTCATCTAAGGGTAAGTCATAAGGGCCCGCTAAGCCGATACACGCTTTAATATTTACCTGAGCATTGGCTCTGGCAAGGTAACATGGGTCAGCCGTTAGCATAGCGGCGGTATGGGCACCGGCACTGTGACCTATTAAAATAATATTGAGCATTTTATGCTCCGACACACCTTGCAATGTTAAGTGCTTGGGTAAGCTGGCAATGGCTTTAGCGATATCATCAATAAATTGCGGAAACTGCACCTGTGGATATAACCGATAATTAGGTACCGCCGTTACATAACCGAGCTGACTAAACGCAAGACCAGCAAACTGATATTCGTTTTTATTGCCGGTATCCCACGAGCCTCCATGAACAAATACAATGATATCGTCACTTTTTTTATGTTTAGGCACATACATATCAAGGATATGACGTGTATCAGTATCATAGGGTAAGTCTTTGATCCGCTTGCAGTGAAAGCGAGACGCTAAATAATTCATGATCCAAAGGGGCTTAAAGATCGCGATGACAACCAATAAAAAGATACAAATCGTAACGGTACTTAAAATAATCAACATTAAGTCTCTTTTTTCTTAGATGAATAATCACACATGATAAATATGGCAATCACATTGATAAATTTATGTAATCTCAAGTAGCGATAACATAATACCAACTAGGGTCGTAATCTTTTGATTACTTAATTGTCGATAATCAAAATATGGGCACAAGATCACTTTTTGATCTCGATAACAGGCAAAATCTTCGTGCTCATGCTCGATTAAAAAAGGCGCTTGATATTCATATCCCAATTGTAGGGCATACCCTTTGCCCATAATGATGTGCAAACTGTGATCTTCTGTTGCTAAAGGCGGGCTAAACAATAATGTGGTGCCACTGTCAGCTTGCAGCAATTGATCATCACGATACTGCTGCCATGTTGCATGGTTTTTTAATGCATGCGTGAAATGTTGGGTCTCACTTAGTTTGGCTGTACGTGCATCAAGCGTTTGCATAAACTCATACATTAACTTGGCATACACGTTAAACACTTTACGCCAGTGATTACCTGTATGCTGGGCAATGGCGCCAATATCGCCAGTTTGCATAGGCATGCAGTCATCTAATTCATCATATGGTGGCATGGGTGGTCGATTCGCAATGTACACATTAATGCTGACCTGTTGCGGCGCATGGTGCGCATCTCCTAACCCAACTGACATAAATCACCTATTTCACACAAATCATAGTGATATATTTTTATCGTTAAGATTAAAATATATCACCATACTATAAACACTCTTGCCCCTAGAATACGCGGCTTTGTTATCAATGAGCAACGCCGTCATGTACGCCAAAGGTTTTAATTACAGTAGCCTTAGCGTCTACGAGAAAATCGAGAACGACATCGCAGCGCGCGGCATTAGCGTGATTGAAGATGCGCTCCCTATGGCAACTATTGCTCCCTTGTTAACGCGCGTCGCCTCACTGCCAGAATATGAATTTAACGACGCTGGTACTGGCCGTAAGCAAGACCACCAAATAAACCCGTTTGTACGTCGCGACCAGATTCATTGGCTGGACCCTCAACACCCAAGCGAACGCCTTTGGTTTGATTGGATGAATGGCCTTAAAACCCATTTAAATCGTTCATTAATGCTGGGTTTGTTCAGTTACGAAAGTCATTTTGCACAGTACAAGCCCGGTGCTTTTTACAAAAAACATATGGATGCCTTTAAAGGTCAATCTAACCGCCGCTTAAGCACTGTGTTGTATCTGAACCCTAATTGGCAAGCACACTATGGTGGCGAACTGGTTGTGTACGATCCACACAAAAATGACCAAGAATACCTAAAGGTAAACCCCAGTTTTGGCACGTTAGTGGTCTTTTTAAGTGAAGACTTTCCCCACGAAGTGCTGCCCGCAAGCCATTTACGCTATAGCATTGCAGGCTGGTATCGCATTAATAACAGCATTCTAAATCAAATCGACCCACCGCAATAAACGCCGTTTTATCAATGCTTGAGTTGCGCTACCATAGCGCCTCACACACGGTGATGGATATTCATGGACAAGTCGGCACTGGTTACACAAATCATCATTGAACTCACCCAAGCGCTTGAGCATGCGTTAGCCGCAGCCGATGAGGCCCATAAAGGGGCCACACACGAACAAAGCAAAGCCGAAACCCAATACGACACATTAGGTCTGGAACACGCCTATTTGGCTGAAGGCCAAGCGCGCCGTATTCAAGAACTCAAAGACGCCATCACTAAGCTGCACCATTTCAAACCCAAAGTATTCGATCAGGATGATGCCATTTATTTAGGCGCACTGGTTAAACTGGATGTCATCAACGGCAATGCAGGCAAGCCTCAATTATGGGTACTATTGGCACCCACTGCAGGTGGCATGAACATTCAATGGGAGCAGCGAAACGTACAAATTATCTCCCCTAACAGCCCCGTGACTCAAGCCATCTTAAGTCGCTATCTTGACGATGAATTTCAACTCGCAAACGGCTTACGCTATCAAATTAGTGAACTGCATTAACCGCTATTTTATTAGCACCGTTAATAGTTCCACTGACATCTTATTTATACGTTGAACAATGACGATTTTTTGTTGCAGGGCGTGCTCTTTTGTTTGAAGCACGGTCTTGTTACAGTGAAGCTAAGGTTTACCACTATTAACAATAAAAAGAATGAGGCAATCATGGCCACCCCCCAGTACGACATTATTTTATTTGGTGCCACCAGTTTTGTAGGTGACATTTTAACTGGCTATATGATGAGCCAATACGGCAACAGCCGCGAACTCAAATGGGCCGTAGCAGGACGCAGTGAAAAAAAATTAGTCGAAACCAAACAAAAGCACGGCGCACAGGCTATTCCACATATCATCGCTGATGCAGCTGACGAACAACAACTGCTCGCCATGGTCAAGCAAACCCGTGTGGTTGTTTCAACCGTGGGCCCGTACGCTCTATTTGGCGAGCCTTTGGTCAAAGCCTGTGTTGAAAACGGTATTGACTACTGCGACTTAACCGGCGAAGTGCAATGGTATAAACGCATGGTCGATAAATACGAAACCACCGCAAAACAAACAGGTGCACGTATCGTGCATTGCAGTGGTTTTGATTCGATCCCATCGGATTTAGGCGTGTATTTTCTACAACAACAGGCGCAAGCTAAATTTGGAAAAATGTGCCATGAGGTTAAGCAACGCGTTGCCCGCTTAAAAGGCGGTGCCAGTGGCGGTACGGTTGCCAGTATGGTCAACATTGCAAAAGAAGCCGCGAAAGATTCAGCGCTGCGCAAAGAATTACAAAACCCATACAGCATTTGCCCTAGTGGCCATGGTTTTAAGCGTCGCCAAGAAAACATCAGCGGCTCAAAGTTTGATGAAGACTTCGACCAATGGGTCGGCCCATTTGTAATGGCCGCAGTCAATACTCGTGTTGTGCATCGCAGTAATGCGTTATCAAACAACGCTTATGGTGATGACTTTACTTACAGCGAGGCAATGCTAATGGGTAAAGGCCGCAAAGGCAAAACAGGCTCACGCAATATGGGGTGGGGGTTAACTGTCTTTATGATTCTAGCGGCTATTAAGCCAACACGTTGGATTTTAGAACGCTTTGTATTGCCCAAGCCCGGTGAAGGCCCTACGCCAGAAGAACAATTAAAAGGCTGCTTTGATTATCGCTTTGTGGGTAAAACCAATGATGGCCAAATGATAAAAGTAAAAGTCACCGGTGATCGTGACCCAGGCTATGGCAGTACCGCAAAAATGTTAGGCCAAGCTGCAGTGTGTTTAGCAAGTATTAAAAAAGAAGAAAAAGCCGGAGGCTTTTGGACGCCAGCCACTATTTATAAAGACGATTTGATTACTCGCCTAATCGATAAAAGTGGATTAACGTTTGAGGTATTAGAAAACTAAGTACAAAAACTGAATTGACGCTTGTGTTTGTATTAACAAGAGTCAATTCAGCTTTATGTTCGTTAAGCCATTACCCTTTACACGATGGGCCGGTTACCGCCGAATTTTTTGAATCAAGCAAACGTTTAATCATGACGTTTCGTGCTTGTGTTGTATTGATCTCTATTACCACATTCATTTTTTCGCCAACACCTGCTGCCGTTAGTGTGGTTTTACCCACGGTAGGATCAAAACTAATCGGGTCATATGGGTATTCACTTTGCTCTAACCCTGCATCAAGTTGGTCAACATCAACGTAAGATTGTTTGATACTCATCTCTAATGCATCGGGTTCTAATAAAACAAGTGCGGCTACAATATCCCATAAACGAATCACAGCATCTAATGCAAAATCGCCACTTGGGCTGCCATCAAAACCAGGGAAGTCACCCCCTTCAAATTCACGAATAGAGGTAAACAATTTAGAGGTATAACACGCTTCTGCTGTGCTGCCCTGTACGCCTAACTCAGCAATACTGGCTGACTCCACCTTAGCCAAATCAGTTGAGTTTGTCGGTACTAAGTAGCTTTCGATATTTTTTTCAGCCAATAAATCAAATGAGATTTTTGCGCTCAAAGGGTCTAACAAAATATTGAATTCTTGATCGGTACTAAAGTCACTCGCAAACCCAAATGTTGGGTGAGAAAATATATTACCGCCTTTATTATGGCCGCGTTCATTCTCGACAGTGAATGGCTGCTCTCCTTCAAACCCGCCACCCATCATGATGACCTTATCAATATTGGCTAATTGTGCATCGCTGGCTTTTGCTAATACGCGAGCAAATGTGGTGAGTTTACCTGTGTTTAAAATGACCGCATTTTCTAGTGTGCTTAATTTTTCTAGAATAATGTCTTCTGCCTGTTCAAATTTAAATGACATCCCTTTATTACCCATAAAGTGATAATCACTTTGAGTCGCTCGTGGGATTAAGTGATCAGTACCATAAAGGGTCGAGCCATTATCACGCCAAGGTCCCGGAACGTATTGACCATAAAGGTTGATACCCATGACATTACGACGCTCTAAGTTCCAAGTATCACCGCTTTTAGAATTGGGTAATTGATAATCGATGACGCCATCCACAATCGGTGTTTCATCGGTGACAGCTGTGTTATTTGCTTTTATACCATTGGCACCATAGTGGATTTCTTCTGGTGAAAAATACGCCCCGCGAATCACTTGTGTGTCTCGATTACCTAACCATTCGAGAATGTTGTAAACCGTATTGGCACCATGTGCCACGGTATTAAATGAATCTTCAACCACAGCAAGCTCAACGGTGTAACGGGGGTCTTTTGCAACTAGCATTAAAGCGACAGCGTCATCAAAGTTGTTGAAGTCACCAATCCAAATAATGGGTTGTGCCGTGTCCGCTTTGTTTGCCGTAAAGACGGTTTTGCCGTCAATATCGTTGTCGTCGCTATCACTCCCACAACCTGATAGCAGTGCCACAGATACGGCGCTCATCAGAGCGAGTTTTACAAATTTTGAGTTAAACACAGATAGAAATCCTCTTATGGTTTTGCAAAGTTTAAGAGGGTTAGCAAGCACCGTGCCCAACTTTGACCAATTGGACAACATTTATTTTAGGTATGAATAATCGTGTATCAGGCTTAAAAACTCATACCCTGTATGACGGGTTATAGCCATAATGTGATGCAATATGGGGCACTTTAAAGTTAACTGCACCGCATTAGCCATTCAGTGAGAAAATAACTGTTACAATGCGCAAAAATCACGTCCCATCAAATCGTGCGGTTGAACAAGTATGCAAAACAGGCCAAGAAACAAGGTGAATCATTTATAATGTCGACGTCCACCGAAATAAAATATTTCAGTAAATCCCCATTAAATAAAGCGGTACTCACACCCAGTTCAACTTTTTTGGTTTGTCTTGCTGTGGCTATTTTAATGCTCACTAGCATGACCACTTTTGCTGAAGACATCACATTGGTAACGCCCTCGCCTATTGCCATGGGTATGAAGCACTATGACATTGGCAAAGCGGGTATCTCTGGTAGTGAATATGAGTTGTCGATGCAACGCAGTAGCCTTCATTTGCCTATTGGCAAATATGACGTCCTTGGGCAGATATTTGTCCCACAGATGGCCATTGAACAAACAATATTTAAATTACCTAGCCCAAATTTCGATCAAAAAACCATGTACAGCATTAAGCTGCCGATGCTTTTTATCGAAAAGTATAACGATAACTGGACTCGAATTTTAAACATCACCCCCAGCTGGCACACCGACCTGAAGGCCAAAGATGAAGAGTCGTATTCATTAATGGGGTTAATCTTATGGCGCTATAAAGATGAGTCGCCCCATAGTTATACGGTAGGAGCCGGTATTAACCGTCTATTTGGCAAATATAAACCGGTGCCAATGGCCGCTTATAGCTATCAACCGAACCCACAAACACGCTACGACTTAGGCTTTCCGGTAACTAAGATTGAACATCGGGCGAATCAAAACTGGAGCGTATTTTCAGCCCTAGCCCCTTTGGGTGGTAACTGGCGATATGAGTCACAGGACAATCAAAGAGTTAACTTATCGTACACCAGCTGGATTGCGACGCTGGGCGTTCGCCGAAATCTAATTGATAAGTTTTGGCTCACCCTTGAAGCAGGCCGAACGTTTGAGCGTGAAATCGATTTAAATGACGACACATCAACAAGCCAAAAAAACGATATAGCGGATGCCAGCATTATTATGCTAAGCGTAGGGCTACACCCTTAAACTGATAACGCCTTGTAAACAAACATGTAGCGCAGTATGTTAAACCCATTATTAAAGTTAAGAAGATGACCATGAGTGAAAATGTTATTAACCAGCGCATTGAAGACGCGCTAAAGGCCATTGTGCCGTTTGCTTTACAAGCCGATGAAATTTTAGACAGCCTATCGCAAGAAAACAAAGCAAAATTTAAGGCCATATTTCCTGAAGACAGTTTATTTACTGCAACAGGCAATCGTTTTTTACCTTACATGGAAGAAATCGATCTAGACTTTAAAGCATTGCCAGAACCGCAAGATGTGGCGTATGAAACATTACTGACAAGCCTTGTGAAAAAAATGGAAGCCATACAGCTGATTCTACAATCCTTTCATCAATTACGTGACTATGAAGATGATGAACAAAACCCGAACCGCCCGCTAAACAGTTGACGTCAATATGGGGTAATAAATATTACCCCAATCTTCACTTTCTGCATGCAGCATTATTTCAATCATGATCGGCACAAGGCTCGATAACAGTTGTGCACCATCTTCGACTTGTTCGCGATTCACTTGGCTCGCATAGGTGGCACCACCATGAATCAATTGATTACGTAAAACAAACAAGCGGTCCAACACAATGCTCAACAGTTGCGGAACATTTTGTCGACTTAGGTGATTTAATGCCGACACACTAAGTTGATCAAACGGTTCTCGCCAACCGTCACTGTTTACATCATCACGTTTAGCCTGCCAAAAACCACTATATACATAGGGGTTTTTAATTAACGCCTTAACTGGCCCCGAATAAGTCTGCCAAAGACAGGCATAGATTTTTTTGTCGTGGTCATGACTGACTAATTTTTCAACAAAACCTTGAAACGCAAAGCGTTCGGCCAGAGACTCACTGCCCCCTTGATCCACCGCATAACACGCATTAAAAGCAATCCATAAACTAATGAGTTGTAAATCCACATCGTCTTGTTGATGCGCTGCACAATTAAGCCAACTTAAGGCACGATGTAAGCGTGTACTATGTGTATCAGAGAACACATCACGTTTGGATTTAAGCTGTTGTTTGAGTTCGTTGTATTGCTGCTGCAGTGCCATGGTTATTATTCTTTGGCAGTTTAAATAGTACAAACAGTAAATCAGATTGCAAAGAGAAATGAAACCTATGGAGGATACTCAACTTGCGTTTAAATATATGCAGCCCGATCACCTGCATGCAAGCAACCTTCGGCTACTTTAGGAGATAATTTGGCATTATTTAAAGTTGGATGTAGAGAGAGAATACATGTGTAAATAGAGAAACAAAAAATGACTTGAGCATCGTTGATGTTTGACACATAACGCTTCCCAAGTCATTTTTCAACACAGCGATATAAACACGTTCGCTTTAGTGGTGATGCCCACCTTCACCATGCACATGGCCATGCGCTAACTCTTCCGCTTCGGCTGGGCGCACTTTTTCAATGCTGATATCAAACGTAATGGTTAATCCCGCTAATGGGTGATTCGTATCCACGTCTACATTGAATTTACCTACTTTAACAATGGTCACATCACGCATGCCGTTATCAGTATTTACTTTTACCGCTTGGCCTTTTTGTAATTTACCTTTAGTTGATAAGTGCTTAATAGGAATACGCTGCACACCCGCTTCGTTGCGCTCACCGTAAGCTTGCTCTGGGGTGAGCGTCACTTGAAATTGATCACCTTCATTTTTATCTGCAAACTCAGCTTCTAGTGCCGGTAAAATATTACCGTGGCCAAATAAAAACGTCATTGGGTGACTATTGGTGCTGGTTTCAAACGCTTTGCCATCTTCACCTGCAAGTGTGTAATGAAAGTACACTACGTTGTCTTTTTCGATACTCATTGTTTTTCCTACTGAGTTAATTTCACAATTAACGATTTCTAAAATATGTCTGCGAATCTTACTTTTTTATCAGGATAAACATACCCAATCACTGAAGCGCTACCAAGGTAAGGATTGACCATTGGAATGCCAAAAACCACCCGTATTGTCTAAGTTCAAATCACTTACTCGATCCAAAATGCCTTTAGCGGCTTGGTCAGGTGTAATGTCACCGTTAAAACCCACCATACGAGTTTGTACAAACCCAGGATGCACAACGGCAACGGCAACGCCTTTTGGTTTTAAATCCATGGCAAGGGACTTTGTAAACGCATTCAGTGCCGCTTTACTCGCACGGTAACCATAGTCGGCACCAGTGGTATGGGCTTCGATACTACGCCTACGGCGGGTGATGGTAACCACCTTTGAACCATCTTTTAAGAAAGGCAATAATGCATGGGTGATTTTAAGCGGAGCCAACGAGTTGATCTCAAATTGTTCACGAATCTGATCCACTTCCATTTGCTCTAGTGTTTCATTCTTAAATAGACCCGCATTATTGATCAGTACATCAAGTTTGAAGTCATCGCCTTGGGCAAGCTCTAGCACTTGTATGACGCTGTCCATGGCATCGTCTTGGCTTAAATCGATGCCGCTTATCACAAGGTCCGCAAGCTCTTCGATTTCATCTGAGCTTTCACGGCACACCGCAATTACTTCACTGCCTTGAGCCACATATTGTTGTGCCATAGAAAGGCCAATGCCGCGATTGGCGCCTGTTATTAATACCACTTGTGACATACTGACCTCTATCTTGAATTTTGCTGGTTATTTTACATAGACTGACACATTTTACTGCCTTTACTCACTAGAGGCACCCATGGTTTAGGGTATCTGTGTAAAAAGCCTGTTTTAAGGAGTGTTATGTCTGAGAAAATCACCAATCCGTCCTGTATACGAAACCAACAACCTATATTAGACGCATTATCCCCTTGGCTGACAAACAGTGGGCCACTATTAGAATTGGCCAGTGGTACTGGTCAACATGGCGTGCATATTTGTACTCAACTGCCAAACTTACACTGGCAACTAACCGAGCACCCTTTTCAAGTTTCGCTATCACAACCTTGGCAGCAAGAAGCACAACTGGGTAATTTATTGCCTTGTATGCCATTGGATATCACGCAAATAACATGGTCTGTGCCCTCAAATACGTATCAATATGCTTATTGCGCAAATTTACTGCACTTCGTCAGTGCCGATGAGGTCAATACTGTTTTTAAAGGGATCAGCCTTACTCTCAAAAAGACAGGTCTATTTTTTTGCTACGGCCCCATCAATGAAAATGGGTTTACCAGTGAAGGCAATGCAAATTTGGATGAATGGCTAAAACACGATGTGAACCCACAGGCGGGTATTAAAGAATTAACATTTTTACAAGAATGTGCAGGCGATCATGGCCTACACTTTAAAGAAAGGCTTAATTTACCGGCAAATAATGTGATTTTAGTTTTTGAAAAATAACAAAAACAGTCACAAACTTTGTAGTAAAAACGTAGAACAGGTCGAATTTTTCGATCTAGAAGATTTGAATTAAAAACGTGACGGCTAAACAATAAACATAATATTTTAGCCGCCACGGCAACACAATACGGTTGCCGCTTATCGTAAAATGAACGTTATACGCGAGTCCCGTATAATTCATTCATATCATTAACACTCATGTTAAAGATTACAAATACCTTGGTTATAATCCACAACCGCAGCCGATTGAGAGTTAGACCACAACGGTGTTTGATATTCTTCGTAGAATGTTTTGGCTGCCTCTGTTTCTTCAACTATGTAGCCGAAGTCTTGCAACGTTGCAGGGTATAAGTTTTTAGAACCCACATAAAATGCTGCTTGGTCAACTGCTATCACTTTAGCGTGATTACCAATACTGTTGCCGTTGCTCCACTTGCCAACACCACTGGCAATGCGCAAAGGCGCTAACTGCAAATTTTGACAGATTTTTGCTTTTGCATTACTGCTTGATAAATTGCCACGTGATTTCACTTTACGCACAAGAATATCGGTAATGTCAGACATTTTTTTCATGTTTGAATAAGGCGCCACAACAGACTGCTTTGCACCAGGCGTACTGGTAACAATTTGTACTTTCACATCTTGTAAAAGTTTATCGGCTAACACATCAAACAAACGCGCATCGTAATAAGCGTTTGCAACTGGGGCCACACACGGAGCGATAAGATCTTGTTGAGAAATAAAGACGGATTCTTGTGCACTACGAATCAATGTACGTAAACCTTCTTCTTCTGGGTTAGCAACCGTATAACGTTTATCATTGTTGTAATAATCTTTGAAAAGCCATGAGCAATCCGCGGAGCTATCATTTGCTTTCTCTAGTCCGCCACTATCACCACCGGGAACATCCATACCAAACCCTAAACCACCCAATGCCATCACGGTGGCGTTGCCTTGGCTTGCAGTACTAACGGTAGTGTGTGTTTTTGGACACGCATTGCCCATCGCAGGTGTGCGCTCGATATCAACATAAAACGTATCATTCACAACACCAGTACTCCAAGTACACGCAAAGTCCCATAAAAGATCCGCAAACACATGCGCGGATTCAGATGCAGGACCAATCAAACGCATAGAAACGTCACTAATCGGGTTTGCCACATCGCCGTAAGCGCCTTCCCAAAGATTGTGTCCGCCGACGATGGCCGTTTTACTATCAACCGCAATAATTTTTGAGTGATTCCAAGAATATAACCAACTGGTTTCAACGCCCGCCACAATAATGTTGGCATCATTGTATTGCACGCCTAAGTCGCTCTTCAAACGAGATACATAAGCCGCCGCGCTTTCAGTCACTGGCGAACTAAAGTTACCCATGCCTGGAGGCGTACCACCTAAGATACGAATGGTTAGGTTTGGGTTACTGATTAATGCGTCCGAAATACCATCAACAATGGCTTTTTGAAAAATACCATCAGGGTACGTCACTAATGTCGTAATATCGACCCAATGTTGTGCAGCCGAAATATCTCGATAAATCGTATCCGCTAACGTTTGTGCGCCTGGTGCTTGCTGACATTGTGCATCGCCCCAGCAATTTGGGGTTTGTAATAACCAATCACTTTTATAAGGGCCGTAACCCGCAATGTCATTGCCCGTAGTACGTTGCCAAACCGTGCCTTCTGAACCCGGCGCTAAATCACGCAATGCTGTTTCAACAGCATCAATGTGTGGTGTAGCGGCCAAACTTTGTGTTGATAGTAATGCACTGGCAAGCAGCGTTGCGGTGGTAAGCGCTTTTGAAAGCGGCTTATTAATAAATAATGTCATAGAGAGTATGTAGCCTCATTATTGTTTTTATTAAATTGAACGTTCAATCAATTTAAAATTTGGCGCAGAAGTATAAGGTTGAATGCTCAGCGGTTGCAATGTTTTGAACAAAGGAAGTGCAGAAAAACTAATATGAAGTGTTGGCTGCGCTTGATTCATTATTCCGTGGATTAAAATAATGCGTCACAACATCCGTTTAAGCGCAGCCAGTTCCTTAGCGACGTGATAAATAAAGATTCGTTTGTGCGGTCTTTATAGGGTTCCCCCGAGTCTAGGCTTAATCCGTTAAGCTTATTCATGTTAACGGCTTATATGTTGTGAGCTTTAATTTAAATTTAGTAAGGGGATAGTTTCGTTTCATGAGGATGGTTAAGCCATTCTAAATCGAATTGCTCCATCCAACCTAAGCTTGCTTGAGTATCGCCACTACTTGGCCGGTATTCCGCGCTCACATAACCGTGATAGTGACTGTTTTTTATATCATCAAAAATACTTTTAAAGTTCAAATTTCCACTTAAAGGCTCGCCTCGTCCGGGGACATCCGCGAACTGTATGTGGCCGATCATATTCGAATGATGACGCAAGGTTTCATCAACATTACCATCCATAATTTGCATGTGATAAATGTCATACTGCATTTTTAAATTAGGGTGATTTAACTCCGCTAAAATATCCAACATTTGTTCTGTATGGTGAATAATAAAACCCGGCATATCTTTGGTGTTAACCGCTTCAAATGTCACCAAAATCTCATGCTTTTGCATGAGTGTTGCGACTTTTAACAAATTCTTTTTAAGCGTAGCCATATAGTGCACATGTTGACTTTCATCCAAGCAACGCCCTGGTAGCACATTCACCATCTTCACACCCAGTGCTTTGGCATAAATATAAGCTTGCTTGATTGCGTCTTCGAATTGCGCTTCTTTACTTGGCACACAAGCAAGGCCTTCGCCCCCTAACATTAAGTCATCAGCAGGCAAATTAATTAAACAGATATCCACACCCGCTTGTGTTTTAGCGGCCGCCAAATCATCGGCACTTTCTTCATAAGGAAACTGAATTTCAACGGTTTTAAAACCCGCATCCGCAGCGGCTTGAAAACGCTCTAGTAAAGGGACTTCAGTAAACAACAGGGATAAGTTTGCAACTAATCTCATGTGACACTCCTTAAATTCGTTTTACACTTTACGTTTAACCACGTTTTCATACAGCGCCACCAAGGTTGCGGGGTCTTGCTCGGCAAAGCCTTTGCTCGCATGCTGACGCATCAGTTGCGCACCAAGTCCGGCCATCGGTGTGGCACTGCCTAACGCTTTACTTAAATCTCCTGCCATATCTAAGTCTTTAAGTAAGGTTTTGACATGCCATTTAATGTCATCAAAATCGTGCACTGCCATACGTGATCCGGTTAACTGTAGAGGCGTACTATCCGCAAAACCGCCTGTTAATGCCGTCGGAATGTTAGCCGCATCAACCCCGGCTCGCTTTGCCATGGCCATGACTTCTGCAATCACTAAAACATTACAACTGACAATCATTTGATTACAAATTTTAGTGGTTTGCCCTGCACCACTTTCGCCCATATACGTTAGACGTTGCCCTAGGTTTAACAATAGCGGCTCTAAGGATTTCAGCGTACTTTCTTCACCGCCCGCCATCATTGCCAAGGTACCCGCTTGCGCACCAGCCACACCACCAGAAACAGGGCAATCAATCCAACTGGCGCCTTGTTTAGATACGCTATGGGCCAAGGCTTGGGTCGCATCTGGGCTGATTGAGCTGAAGTCCACTATCACATGACCGTTACGTAAATAAGGTAACAAGCACGCAATGACCTCCTGCACCGCCTGTGTATTCGATACACACAGCATAATAACGTCACTATTTTGTGCTAAATGTTCTATTGAAGCGGCTTGATTTGCCCCAAGCTCAGCCAATGGTAAACATTTATCGCTATTGCGATTCCACACGGTTAATGGCACATTTGCGCTAAGTAATCGCTTACACATGGGCAAGCCCATTAAACCAATGCCAATAAAACCAACGCTAACCATGAGGACCCCTTATACTTTTTCATCTTGATTGATCTATTCTAACAAAGAGCACACAAGATTGAGCCAAATATCCATATCCTATTCGCCAAGTTGAACAGGGTGTTCTAATCTTAGAAACAGCATAACAGTGGACGTCAGCATGAATTTATCCGACTTATTTGATCACAATCAAAATTTACCCAATATCCCAAAGGTAGTTCAAGAACTTATCCAAACCTTTAACCAATCCGATTTCAATATGGACGAAATCGCAAAGAAAATTAGCCTTGATCCAGTACTCACCGCCAAAGTGTTACGTTTAGCAAATTGCGCCCATTACGGCGTCAGTCGAACCATATCAAGTACAGCAGATGCCTCTGTATTACTGGGCTTTTCAACCCTTAGAACATTAGTACTTGCCTCCGGTATTACCGGTGCAATGCAAAGCCCTGTAGGGTTTAATCGTAAGGAATTTTGGCGCGATAATTTTGCTGTCGCGGCTATCGCTAAATGGATGGCACCATATTGTAAAATTAATCCAGAGACGGCGTTTACCTGTGGCATGCTTCACAGCATTGGTGAGTTACTCATTCAACTCTTAATGCCTCATGAAGCAAAAAGAATTCACGCAGCGGTTGAGGCGGGAGATCAATTGGAAAGTGTCGAGCAATCAATGCTCGGTTATACCTATGCAGATGTGGGCGCAGAATTAGCCAAACGCTGGAAATTCCCAGATGCAATTGCAGATGGTATTCGCTATCAATGTCATGATGAGTTAGTAAATTTAGAGCAACCGCTTGCAGGTCTGATGTATATTGCAGTTTATATTCATAATTCTCATAAAAAAGGATTATCTGATCCAGAGATTCTCAAAGGGTTTCCCTTAGATATCGCCAAAAACATTAATATGGATACTGAAAAAGCCCTTGCGGATTTAGAAAGCGTTGATGGCATTGAATCCGGCATGGACACTTTGCTCGAAGATATTGCTTAATCATTCTTTAATGCGCAACAAAAAACACTCACAAGCCACTGACTAAGTGGCTTGTTCGGTTTTTACATTAAAAAAATACCAGCGCGCAATTAATACCAAGGCAAACATCAATAGTGGCACTGCAATTAAATTAAGAGCTAACCAACCGAAATTAAATACCATCCAACCCGCACACAACGACATAATAGCTTGAGTACTGAATACACAAACATCATTCATCGCTTGTACCGTAAAGCTTTCTTGCTTGTCGTATTGTTGCGCTAATAAGGCCGTACCACCAACAAATAGAAAATTCCAACCAGTACCTAAACAAACTAATGCACCCCAATATCCCCAATAACTTTGGTCAAGTATGGCAATCGTGATTGCAACACTCATAACAATTAACCCTAGTAACAACATCGTAAACAAACTAAATAGTCTGAATAAAATGGGGGCAAATAACGAAGGAAGAAACATCGCCATAATATGGCTTTGTATCACTGTTTTAGTGTCGTTTAACGGGTAATTTTTAATTTCGCTCATGCTGACCGGTGTTGCCGTCATAATCAAACTCATAACACCAAACGCCACCGCCGCGCTGGCAATCGCAGCCCCAATACCGGGATGAGTCAGCAATGCTAACCATGAACGTTTTACAAATGTAAGGTCATTTGTAGGCTCGATCTCAGCAAAAGGAATCACACTTAACAAAATCAGTAATACCACATGACTAAGTGCCAGCAAAATAAAACTGCCACTAAAGGTGTGCGCGTATAAATCCTTCCCCTGCATTGCAATCTCAGGACCCAACCATGCCGCTAATAAGCCACCCAACATAACCACACTGGCGGTTATGGCCACTTTATCGGCTGACACCCACTCTATGGCGGCAAACCGAAATTGTTGCACAAATGCCATGTGACCTCCGAGTAAAAATATACTAAAACATAAACCTAAAAAGTTTTCGTTGCGCACACTATAAAACGCCAATATAGAACCTAAAATAGCCACTAGCGTTGCGTAGATAAATCCACTGCGCCGACCAATGCGTTTCATAATAAACGCAGCCGGCATGCTGGTCACGGCACTTCCCACAACCAGTGCGGCAACTGGTAACGTCGCTAACGCCGCTGATGGCGCAAACAAAACACCCAAAAAACCGCCTACAAAAATAACCATAGGTGCGGTGAGCATACCAAGCGCTTGAGCTAAGGTGATCAGCCAAACAGGATAAGGGATTGAAAACACGACCGTTGCCTTTTAAAAAGATACAAAAAATACTGACGAACAAACAGTATGCCTGTTTTTAGTGACGCTTTCTCGTATGGATTTTCATGCGCCTATAGAATATTTGTCATCAATACATTTTATATTATGATAAAGCTTGAAGCGCTTAAGAAAACTGGCTTTAATGGGTTTGTTATTTACAGGCATACACAATGTACGTACTCAAAAGTATTCATCAATACGCTTCATCTTCACTCATGTGGTGGCAACACGCTTTTACTAGCTAGGTTCCATCATGCCTGGCTGTTTAATGCCAGGTCATACCTCCTCGTTATACAGCCTCATATATTGCAGCACATTCAAGGAGCATGCTGTGACATCACACTTTAAGTTTGGATTAGGCTTGGCGCTACTAGCCAGCTTTCTATTTTCATTAAAACCTATTCTTATTAAAGAAGCTTATGCACTGGGCGCAAACAGCGAAGGCTTAATGGTTTTAAGAATGTGGTTTGCCTTCCCTTTTTACTTAGCCTTACTTATATGGCAACTCCCAGAGCTAGTGGGAAAGAAAAAATATGTGGTAGGTGCGGTTACTACTGGATTTTTAGGCTATTTTTTATCGAGCTACCTCGATCTACTGGCCCTTGAAACCATCAGTGCCCATGCAGAGCGGATTATTTTATATGCATACCCAAGTTTGGTCGTGCTAATAAAAGCCGCATGGGATAAAAAAATGCCCTCTAAACACGTAATGCTTGCAGTTGTGATTGTATATGCCGGTTTAATCGTATTATTACCCGGTGAATTTACGTTACACGGCTCATGGTTCGGCTTAACCTTAATGCTATGTTGTGCCATCACGTTTGCGGTTTATGTATTACTGAGCAAACCTCTAATCGAAAAATTAGGCGCCAGTTTATTTACATCCGTCGCTATGGTTAGCTCATGTTTATTTACTCAAGTGAATTTACTGCACACACCAATACACACTGTCTTAGAATACCCTACGGGCGTATATGGTTATGGTTTTGCTTTAGCATTCTTTAGCACAGTGATTCCCAGCTACGCTATGAGCGGAGCCATCGCGCGTATTGGGTCAGAACGCACCGCCATTACCGGAACAACGGGCCCACTGTTTACAACATTATTAGCGGTTTGGATTCTAGGCGAGACCCTTACGCCCTTTCATTTAACAGGGCTAGGGCTTGTCATTATAGGAGTGTACTTAATTAGTCAAAAAACTAGCTAATCAATAACAATCAGATGGCGGTGACGTTATTACTTAACTCGACTAACATCTGATATGTGCTTTCACCGTTCATAGTGAATGGGTCAAAATCTCGATTATTTGAGTACTTCAGATTAATTTCGTCCGTGATTTTTTTCTCAGGAATAAACGCCATCTGCCAAGTGGTAAATTCTCGATGGGGAATTTGTGTATAACCCAGCAAAATGATGTGATCATGACGAGGGTCTTGCAGGATTCGATGATAGGCGTTATTGATTGCTTCACGGCTACCCTCAATGCACTGCAAAAAATACTTTCGGTTAAAGCACAAAACACCGGTTATATTTTCATCTTTATTTCGTTTTCTGGATTTTTCCAGTATTTGGTCTATGTCATCCGTTTTAAAACGACTCGTAACCTTACTGCAATAAATCAAGCGCATTAAATACATGACCCACCCATTTTTTACCACTGTTCATTTCCAGATTAGACTAAGATAATCAATAGGGACTGGGTATTTCAAAAAGGGTTATAAGCTTTTCTCATATAAGCAATGAAAGAAACACTCTAATGATCTAATAGAATATATAAAAGCTTGAGATAAGTTTACGCATTCGATTAATTTTGGCTTTTTCTGATTAAATTAGCCGCCGACATAGCACTCTTTAGAATACTCAATCGCGTGGTAAAAACAACAAAACTAAATCATTAAAACTTTCTAAAAAAAGAACGGTTCAAAGAAAAAATAAGAACGCCAAAAATACTGCAACTAATTAGCCTGTAGTTCGGGCACAAAAAAAACGCGTTACTTTTTAAAAGTAACGCGTTTTTTATTTAAGCCTAATATCAATTACAGACTTAAGGTCTTCTCGCCACGAGCAATACCAGAAACACCAGTACGCACTGTTTCTAAAATACAATTTGTACCAATGGCTTCGATAAACGCTTCTAACTTGTCAGTGGCACCTGTTAACTGAATGGTATAAACATTTGCGGTTACATCCACAATTTGACCACGGAAAATGTCCGCTGTACGTTTAATTTCAGCACGCTGTGAACCTGACGCTTTGACTTTAATTAGCATCAATTCACGCTCAAGGTGAGCACCTTCGGTTAAATCAACCAATTTCACAACCTCAATTAATTTATTTAATTGTTTCGTGATTTGTTCGATTACACGGTCAGGGCCTGACGTGGTAATAGTCATTCGTGACAGAGTCGGATCTTCTGTTGGCGCAACGGTTAACGTTTCAATGTTATAAGAGCGCTGTGCAAACAAACCAACAACACGTGCTAGAGCACCTGGTTCGTTTTCTAATAAAATCGAAATAATGTGTCTCATTAGGTGCGCTCCGTTTTACTTAACCACATATCACGCATGGTTCCTAATGGCACCTGCATCGGATAAACATGCTCTTCAGGGTCAACCACCACATTTACAAACACTAAGCGGTCTTTGTATTTACCGAAGCAGTCTTCCATTGCACCTTGTAACTGGTCTTTTGTTTCCACGTTTAAGCCAATGTGGCCATAGCTTTCGGCTAACATTGTCCAGTCTGGTAATGAATCCATGTAAGAGCTTGAATGGCGACCTTCGTAGTTCATGTCTTGCCATTGGCGAACCATGCCAAGAGAGCCATTATTCAAACAGAAAATTTTCACGGCTATGCCGTACTGTAAGCACGTGGACAATTCTTGAATGTTCATTTGAATTGAACCTTCACCCGTCACACACACAACCATTTCATCAGGAAAGTTTAATTTAATACCCATGGCAGCAGGAAAACCAAAACCCATGGTGCCAAGACCACCTGAGTTGATCCAACGATTTGGTTTATCAAACTTATAGTATTGCGCGGCAAACATTTGATGCTGACCTACGTCAGAACAAATATAAGCATCACCTTTAGTGGCCTTCCATAAACCTTCAATGGCCTCTTGTGGTTTTAACAAGCCATTGTCGTTCTTTTCGTATTCGCCACCGTGACGCTTGCGCCACTCTTCAATTTGTTTCCACCATGAATCAATGGCTTTCGAATCTGGCTTTTGATTAATTTCTGCGATGGTCTCTAAGAAATCATCTAATACACTATCAACCGGACCAACAATTGGAATATCTACGGTCACGGTTTTAGAAATCGAAGATGGATCAATGTCGATGTGAACAATTTTAGCATCTGGGCAAAATTTACTGACAGCATTGGTTACACGATCGTCAAAACGTGCACCGATTGCTAAAATCACATCAGAGTGATGCATGGCCATGTTGGCTTCATAAGAACCGTGCATACCCAGCATACCCAAAGACTGGCGATCAGTCGCTGGGTAAGCACCTAAACCCATTAAGGTTTGTGTGATTGGGTAGTTAAGCTCACGTACCAATTTACGCAGTTGCTCAGAAGCTTTGCCTAAAATGACACCGCCGCCAGAATAAATCATTGGGCGCTTAGCCGCCAATAACAACTCAACCGCCTTACGAATTTGACCGCTATGACCTTTAACAGGTGGCGCGTAAGAACGAATTTTTACTTTTTTAGGGTATGAAAATTCATGGCGATCATTTGGTACCGTCATGTCTTTAGGAATATCAATCACAACAGGACCAGGGCGACCCGTTGTCGCAATGTGAAACGCTTTCTTAACCGTCTCACCAATTTCGCTTGGGTGCTTGATGCTAAAACTGTGCTTAACGATAGGACGTGAAATCCCCATCATGTCGGTTTCTTGGAAAGCATCATCACCAATCAAATGGCTCATTACCTGACCGGTAATCACAACCATAGGAATAGAGTCGGTAAACGCAGTCGCAATACCTGTAATAGTATTGGTGGCGCCAGGGCCAGACGTTACCATGACCACACC
This sequence comes from Bermanella sp., assembly GCA_034111105.1. Classification (GTDB taxonomy): domain Bacteria; phylum Pseudomonadota; class Gammaproteobacteria; order Pseudomonadales; family Oceanobacteraceae; genus Bermanella. The sequence goes on from JAWUXY010000010.1 coordinate 22,702, forward strand.
AGGCTTACCTGTTGCGCGAGCATAACCATCAGCCATGTGTGTCGCCGCTTGTTCGTGACGCACTAGGACGTGTTTGACCGCTTCTTGTTGATAAAACGCATCATACACATGTAACAAGCTACCACCTGGGTAACCATAAACATATTCAACACCCTCTTCGTGAAGGGAGCGAACTAACATTTCTCCGCCGGAAAGCATTTCCACCGTTTTTTCCTCTCATCCGCAAGCTCGCCGTGTGCGAGCTGGAAATTCATTGCAATAGGATTGTTTGACGCTAAACCATCGTCAAAACTACCGCACCGTACTGGCCTTACGCCAGGGTGTAACGGGTGATGAAAAACTTGTAGTTATTCACCAAGATCAACTGCATCTTAGGCAACTGATTCGAATTCGGCTGGGACGAGGTCATCATCCCAGAAAGACCACCAAAAACCCTAACGGGGGTGACCGTCGTGGGCGAAAAATTGGGCTGCTAATTTTGACAGCACAGCACGTTAAGTCAAGCCAATTCAGGCGATATAGCCTTGATTTTGCTTGACATTTAATGCTTTGAGCACTGCGTGCTTTGCTTTTGTGCAAAAACCGTTAAAGTTGACCCCTAACGACCTTATGAATACAAAAAGAATTCTAACTATGCGCACAATAACCTTACTTTTTACCTTGTTTTTATTGGCCTCTGCTCACGCGGGCCAAGTTTACAAATGGACTGACGAAAGCGGCCAAACCCATTTCTCTCAGTTTCCGCCAGAAAAAGCCCAATCTGAAAACATTATGGTTAATACACCTAAAGCGGCTAATTCTAAGCAGGCAACGGAGCAATTACAAAAAATGCGTCAGCAATTACAAGAACAAGGCGTAGACCGCACCACAGAATCAGAAGAAGAAAAACAAGAAGCCAAAGATGCTGAACGCATGGCTGAAAACTGCAAGAAAGCAAAACAGCGCTTAATCGACCTAAAGAACAATGGCCGGATTTATAAAACCCTAGAAAATGGTGATCGCGAATGGTACGACGAGAAAGGCCGTGAAAACTTAATTAAAGACGCACAAAAAGATGTAACAAAATACTGCGCCAAATAACCACACAAAGCGTAACAACCTAAGCTGACAGAGCTATTCTGTCAGCCAAATACAACTGGCCATGCGCCCTGTTACACCGTCACGGCGATAACTAAAAAAGCGTGTTTGATCGCTATAAGTGCAATCATCCCCACCGTAAACCAAATTTACACCTACACCCGCTAAACGTAATCGCGCTAGTGAGTATAGATCCGCCAGCCACTTACCTGCATTTGGTGATGGCTTAAAACATCCTTCGCTGGCAGCATCTTTAGTGCAAAAACAATCTTTCACATCTTGACCAACTTCAAATGCATCAGAACCAATCGCAGGGCCTAGCCAAGCCATTACTTCGCTGGTATCACTAAATGAAGAGGCCGTATTCTCCAATACGCCATCCAATAGGCCACGCCAGCCTGCATGAGCGGCCGCGACTTGAGTTCCTTGTTTATTACAAAACAGCACGGGCAAACAGTCAGCCGTCATCACCGCACACACTTGTTTTGTATCACTGGAGAAACTGGCGTCTGCATCGCAGACACCTTGATAACCTGAGCCATTAACAACCGCAATGCCGTGAACTTGATTCAACCACATTGGCTGGCCAGGCAAAACATCACTAAGTATCTGGCGATTTTGCTTTACGTGGTCAAGGTCATCACCCACATGCACACCCAAATTAAATGCATCATATGGCGCCATACTGACGCCACCAGTACGTGTCGTACTTAAACACTTCACATTTACTGGTGCAGGCCAATTGGGGTAAATACAATCAAGCGGCGTTGTCATCAAAATGGCCTTATCATTAATAGTCCGCAGTACCGTGATGCTCTGCGTCATATCTTAGCTCGTCTAACAGCTCTTCAAAGTCTTCAGGTAAATCCACTTCCCAACTGATTAGCTCATTAGTTGCAGGATGATGAAGCTCTAGCTTTTTAGCATGCAGCGCTTGGCGCGGAAAATCACGCAACACTTCACGCAGCTCATGGCTTACCCCTTTAGGTAATCGCACACGGCCACCATATGTAGCATCACCAACAAGCGGGTGTTGAATATGGGACATGTGCACACGAATCTGGTGAGTACGGCCTGTTTCTAATTTAACACGCACATGGGTATGTGTAGGAAATTGCGATAACACTCGGTAATGAGTAATGGCTTCTTTGCCCGTTGGGTGCACTGCCATTTTTGTGCGGTCTTTCATATGGCGCGCAATCGGCTCTTTTATAGTAGCACCACCCGTCACAGTGCCTTGTAAAATGGCTTCATATTCACGCCCCATTTCACGGCTTTGCAGCTGCTCAACTAAGTGATTCTGCGCTTGTAGGGTTTTGGCCACAACCATTAAGCCGGTTGTGTCTTTGTCCAAGCGATGAACAATCCCTGCTCGCGGAATATTGCGCAGCTCTGGGCAATGATGCAATAACCCATTTAACAACGTACCAGAGTGATTACCCGCCGCAGGATGCACGACTAGATTCATGGGTTTATTGATAACTAGGATATGTTCGTCTTCAAATACGATAGGAAAGTCGATTTCTTCAGGTAACCACTCACCCTCAGATTGCATCACGACATCTATCACCAGCTGCTCCCCACCCACCAGCTTTTCTTTGGGCTTGCGCGTTTCACCATCAACGGTGAGGTCGCCATCGAGTATCCACATTTTTAAGCGAGCCCGACTATAATCAGGAAATAATTGAGCCGCTATTTGATCAAAGCGTTTATTGCCCAGCTCATCTGGAACTTTAATGCTGTGTTGTATCTTTTCTGACATAGTTAAACCTTTGAACTAAAGCACCTATTGCGAATCACACCTAGTTAAGTACGCGTCTTGCCCTTGATGGGCAAAAGACACATAAGTAACCTTGGTGATTAGCGCGCCTGTATGGTTAAATTGCGCGCTGACACAACAATAACAGTAAATATTTTGAAGATTATATCAGATAGACCTATGCGAATTCTCTTGATCCTTGCTACCAGTTTGATTTTAGTG
>JAWUXY010000011.1:0-15501 GCA_034111105.1 Bermanella sp.
AATCGATAAGCGGCAATAAATAGCAGTGCCTGAAAACAACCAATATTAAGCGCTGAAAGCACAATCAATTTTAGCCATTGAGATTTTAAAGGTAGATAACGGCTAAGCAATATCAGCACAATACCGACGGGGAGACACCTGATCACCGCTGCGGTAAATGGCGCGCCGTCAGGTAACAATTCGCTGGTGATAATATAGGTTGAACCCCAAATAATGGGAGCCAACGCCGTTAAAGCAATCCAAGCTAAGGTTTTCATCGTTTTACCTCGACAAATAGCGTTAAAGCATTTATCTTTAATTCAAGATATATTTATTCTGGCATGGAGTTATCTTGAATTCAAGATAAATTATTTATGAGTAAAAAAGAATTAGATGGGGTCGATGCCATATTGGCTCAATGGCGCGTTGAAAAACCTGAACTAGAACTTTCAGCCATGGGCATCATTGGCCGCTTAAAACGCTGTGAAGCATTAATGCAACCACAGTTAGGAAAGGTATTTACGCAGCACGATCTAAGCTTTTGGGAATTTGATGTACTTGCAACATTGTTACGTTCAGGCACGCCATATTGCCTAGCACCTACTGAGTTATTTGCCGCGCTGATGGTGACATCTGGCACCATGACACATCGCATGAATCAGCTTGAAAAAAAAGGACTTGTTGAACGGCTTGTAAATAAGAACGATGCGCGGGGCAAGCTTGTAAAACTATCTGCTAAAGGGTTTAAAATTATCAATAAAGCAGTAGATGAACATGTTGAAAACGAAACCAACATCTTATCTTCTTTAAATAATAAACAGCAAAAACAACTTGATGACAGCCTAAAAGAATTATTACTGTTACTTGAGGGGATGAGTTAATAATTTTTTGACGCGTTTATGACAAGTTGCGCCTGTCATAAACTCGTCTTTATATTGCAATATAATCAAGGTTAACTTTCGTAGCACATTGCATTCTACACTGAAAAAGTGGACGTAGATTCACGCAACTCGAAAGGACCCCGATATGACGATTAAGCTAGATAGACGCAAGTTTCTTGGCATTACCGCTGCCAGTTTTGCAACGCCTTATATTCTGAGCGCAAAACCCGTGCAAGCCGGCACATTCAACTTTGACCCATCCAATACCGGTAATACACTGCCGGATAATAGCCGTATAAATAATGATGCCGCGCGCATGGTCTTTGATATGTCAGTATCATCAGGTGACCCTACGCCATCCGGTGTCATGCTTTGGACACGTATCAACCCTACCCATTATGACCCTACTGAAACGCTTACGTTTCAAGTAAGCAAAGACCCAAGCTGTAACCTCATCATGCTAGAAGGCGTTATTAATCCAAGCGATATATCCGCAGATAAAGATTACACGGTTAAAATTGATTTGGATGGCCAGCTCGATGCAAACCAAGTTTATTATTACCGTTTTTATTATAAAGGTATCAGCTCTCGTATTGGCCGCTGTAAAACCCTTGCACAAGAAAACGTTTCATTGGAGACATTAAAAATTGCCGTACTAACCTGCCAAGATTATACAAATGGCTACTATGGTGCACTGAACTATGTGGCCAATGACGCCAGTATCGATTTTGTTGTTCACCTTGGTGACTTTATTTACGAAACCGCCGCAGACCCTCGCTTCCAAAGCCTTCCTTTTAGTGATCGCACCATTATTTTACCCAGCAATGGTTCTGCGGCCCTCGACTTACAAGACTATCGTCATCTTTATAAAACGTATCGAAGTGATCTTAATTTGCAACTGGCCATGGAAGTACATACATGGATCATCACCACAGACGATCACGAAACAGCAAACGATGCCTACTGGGATTATGAGCGCGATACACTCGGCGCACCGGATCATCCATTCACCACAGAAGAAGGCAGTGATGCACAAGCTCTCAAGCAATTGAAACTTGATAGCCAAAAAGCATGGGTTGAATACACTCCCACACGTGTCAGCATAAATGAAGATGCCACACATCCTCATGACTACACTCGCATATATCGCAGCTTTAAGTTTGGTGATTTATTTGAATTATTCATGCTCGACACTCGCACATATCGATCTGCTCACCCCTGTGGTGAAAATGATTTTTTCTCTCGCTATTTACCCATTGGTTGCAAAGGCATGTATGACAGCAGTCAAATCATGATGGGAGAAACACAATTTAATTGGCTTAAAAATGGTTTAAAACAAAGCCAAGCCAAGTGGACAGTACTCGGTAATCAGACCTATTTAGGTCGCATGACAGCATCCTTATTGGGCCATCCACTTGCGTATATCAATGTTGATGCGTGGGATGGCTACATAAAAGACAGAGACCGCTTAATGGAAGCCGTCAAAGACGCCAACCTAGAAAACTTTGTAGTACTAACGGGAGACTTACATTCCTATATCAGTTCGTATGTGAAATACGACTATGGTCATTTAACGAATTTTTGGTGGCCCAATATTGCAGGCACAGAGTTCATGACCCCGTCTATTTCATCGGCAAACTTATTTGAGTTGATTTCCAAACAAATAAAAGGAAAAAATAATGCCAATGAAATCTTACAATCCATCAGTGAAGCTGCCATTCGACTAAACAACCCTCATGTTAAGTATTTCAATTCCACACAAAACGGATACAGCACCGTTGAGTTTAACCGTGAATATTGTGAATGGACGGCCTACAGTGTTGATAAAAACATCAACAATGAAACCGCTACTCGGTCTATCGTCAAACAACAACGAAAAGAAAGTGGCTGGGCATGGCTTGAAGACGTGAATTAAACGCTAAAAAAATGAGATGCAGTGTTCATAAGCTGCATCTCATTTAAAAAACAAAAAAATACAACATAAAAAATTTAAACCAATGGAATCAGTATTATAATGCCCAGCCCACCAAGAGATGCTTGATGGAATGAGAGTACGCCATGATGAAAGTCCACAATACTACGCACCAATGACAAACCTAAGCCAGCGCCTTTACCCACATTATGATGCTCTCTATAAAACCGATCTGTTAAGCGTTCAATATTATTATCAGCAACACCTATTCCACTATCCTCAACATACAGTTTTAAATAGGTCTCGTGCTGAGAAATATGGATCTTAATTTTCCCTTTTATAGGTGCATATTGTCTTGCGTTATCCAATAGGTTTCTAAGTAAAATTTCCAGTAAAAACTCACTACCATAAATCTTTATTGTTTGATCAACCGGCAAACAGGATAATTCTAACTCTTGTTCTTTATCCATAATGGCAACTGCCATTTGGGCCATGATTTCTTGGCAAAAAGGATAAAAAGTAATTTTTTGTTTGGGAATAATTTCTGGCGATACTTTTGACAACGTGAGTAGCTGCTCAAGTAATCGCGACACTCTAGCGACACCCACTTCCAATTCTTTTAATGCCTGATCTCGATCGCTGTCATTAGTTGCGGCCATGGCATTCTGCGCATGCAGCATAACGACCGACAAAGGGGTCCGAAGCTCATGCGCGGCATCGGCCGTTAAACGTTGCTCACGACGAATAGCATCATCTAAACGAGAAAATAATCCATTAAGCGCAAGCATGACAGGTTTCATTTCTTTAGGGGTATGTTCTAATTGAATGGAGGTTAAATTTTTAGGCGCTCTTTTTTTTATATTAGCAGTCAGTTGTTTGAGCGGTTTAAGTGCTGAACGAATTACCAATGTGAGCAACAACAATGCAATAGGAAGCAACGCTAAACTGGGCCATAAGGTTTGCTTGGCTATGTCATGGGCGAGTTCATTACGAATGGATGCACTTTCTGCCACATACAGCCAGAAATCCCAATCTTCATCATACAAACTAAATACACGCCATGTTTCACCCTTGATTTCAATATTTGAATAGCCCAATTTTTTATCTGCAAATCTTAAATCGGGTGCACTACCAGAAATAACTAATAATTGTCCTTCTTGACTATAAATTTGGTAAGCGACTTTTTTTTGATAAAAAAGTGCATTTTTAGACGGTAACGAAAACTCATCAAAACCATGATATACAATGGGTAAAGATTCGCCAGACTGATCAATGGTAGAAATACTCTCCCCTAATAAGTTCATCAATATAAACGAGCTATGTGCAAGCTGAGCGTCGAATAACTCTTCTATTTCGTGTACGGATTGCTTTTGGCTTAATATGTATACAGCTGAAATATAAAGAATAGTGAACGATAATATTCCCACCATCAAAAAACGATTAATAGATGAGGTAATATGACGCTTCAAAAATGACATCATATTTTAGGCACCATGTAGCCAACACCCCGTACTGTCTTGATAAGTTCTTGGTACAGCTTTTTTCTTAAATTATGAATATGTACCTCAAGTGCATTGCTTTCAATATCATCATCCCAACTATAAAGCGATTGCTCCAGTGACACACGAGACATGACTTTGCCTTCGTTTTGCAATAACACTTCTAATAAATTGAATTCTCGGCGAGACAAGCTAACCGTACTATCACAATAATTCACACTGCGTGACGCTTGATCTAGAGTAATGGATTGGTAATTTATAATGTTACTGGCGCGCCCTGCACTGCGTCGTAATAATGCACGGATTCGCGCGTGCAGTTCATTTACATCAAACGGTTTGGTTAGGTAATCATCCGCACCTAAATCTAAACCTTTGATTTTATCGTCTATACCATCTCGCGCCGTTAAAATAAGAACAGGGCTTTTACTTTTTTTACGATAACGTTGCAAAAAGCCAAAACCGTCTATATCAGGCAATCCTAAATCAAGGATTACTAAATCATAATGCTCTTGTTCAGCCGCATTTAATGCATATTTAACGTGATCAAAATGATCGAGGGTATATTTCTCTGCTTGTAAACTCTGCTTTAAACCTGACGCAAGCTGCACATCGTCTTCAACTAATAATATACGCATAGTGTACTTATCGTGTCCTGTGTGCAGTGATTTTCCTGTTGATTGGAATTTTTTAAGCTGTCTCATAAAAAAGCGGCACAGCCGCTTTGTTATGTATGATCAAAATCGAATATTGTATTGCAAAATAAGTGCATCAACATCAGACGGACTTTCATCACCCGATTGCTGATACATTTCCAACCTCACACTGTTCCCATAGCCACCCGCCATAAATCCCACCTTGGCACCTATTGTAGTTGCGGTCATATCACCTAACCGATAATCTGCGGTGATGTATTCAAGGTTAGACGCTTGCTCGGCAGTGCTTATGCTGTAGCGATAAAAATCCGCTTCGCTTTGTTGATAATAACGAACATGGGGCTCGATATACCAGCTGTCACTCATATTGAATCGGTAATGGGTATCAATGGTATGAGATGCCACTTCCCAATCATCCCACATGTAGCGATAAGAAATATCAGCTACATCACCACCGATATACCGTTTCACTTTTGCAAATAAACTTTGTTTGCTGCGACTATCAGGGCGATTCTCATAAATATACGTACCATTAAGACCGTTCGCTGCATTTAAGCTGCCATCCGAATTTAGTACCGATACTATTTTATAAGGGTCTGTGTGATAACCACTGCTTTGCGAGTAGCCGTAATTCAATTGCACTAGGGTGTAACGATCGATCACTTGTGTCACGCCAAATAGTACTTCACTCATGGTACGGGTATCAGATTCTTCATCACGTACCTGTGCATTGGTATTCACTTGCATTTCACTTAACGCAACAGGAATACCGCCTTCTGGCGTAATATCGTCGTATTCAAAACTAACGCCAACACTCAAGGTTGTATTGCGCTGATTAATATCTTGAAGATACGTCGCACTCGCACTCATTGATGTGAAATCATGCTCAGCTGAAACGTTACCGCCATAAATCATTTTATTGAAACGACCAATAGGCTGCTCATAATTAACACTTAAGCTGCCGCGCGAATCTCGAAAGGTATCATCTAACGGTACATCCCCTGCTGATGTTTCGTAACTGCCTTTACCACTGGGACGAGTAAAGGTCTGTACTTGGTCACTTTCAGCAGCGCCATTATGTGATGCGCCTGTTAACGCGTCATAAATGAATTTAAAACCTAAGACGCTATCGTCTTCAAAGGTTTTCTTTAATGAAATAGCTGGCTCAAACGCACTCACTCGATCCGTTTCGTTATAAATTAATACGGCAACATCTGTCTGCCAATCATCCACTGTTTGCGCTTGCGTGGTAGCACCTAACAAACAACCCGCAGCAGCTGTGAGTGAATGACGGATATTTTTATTTATAAATGATGGATTTGATTTCATATTTACCTCAAATAAAGTTGGAATGTGATAGACCTGTATTAATTACAACCACAGCCACCACCACCAAAACTTTTACCGCCACTGCTGGCTTCTTTACTAAAGTAAATGTGGTCATCGAATCCACTGTCCATGGGAGCATTATCTAACGCCATATCTTCACGCGCTAAAATATCTCGCTCCCAAGGCTTAACCCCCAGGGAACTGCACCCTGCCATGGTTAATGTACTTAATAGTAATAATGAGGTAATAACGTTCATAAACCCTCCAAATTCAGGTTTTTACTTCTTTAGCTCTTTTAAAAGCGATTCAATGCTTTTTTCATATGCATCGATATTGCTTTGTTTGAACCCAACATGACGATGGCGAACTTTACCTTTACCATCAATCACGAATGAGCTCGGCATACCGACTAATTTGTATTTTTCTGCTAGCTTGCCATCAGGATCAGAGAACACTCTGAAGTTTGCTGGCACATCGTTTAAAAACTGTTTTGCTTGATCAAGCTCGGTATCAAGGTTAACGCCAATGACAACCAAACCTTGTTTTTTATATTTTGTTTCTATCTCATTTAACCAAGGGAATGATTTACGACAAGGCCCGCACCAAGATGCCCAAAAATCTAAATACACAACCTTGTTTTTATATTGTGCTAGATCAAATTTGCTAATCCACTGCTCAGAGTGACTCGGCATGCTCGCAAATAACAGGGCAATCAGTAATAGCTTGTTAAGCGAAGTGGTAATGGTTTTCATGTAATACACCGTATATTTATGGTTTAAGTATGGCTTTGGAATCTTAAGGATTCCTTAACAATTTAAGAATTATGATGCCTGTATTCGATAAAAGGGGCTTTTTATGAATCAGGCGTTAAAGGTAGTCAGTCTATGGCTTAGCTTAGTATTAATCAGTGCTCTAAGTCACGCAGAAGAAACAGAATTTTTACCTGTAGATCAAGCATTTAGCTATGAGCATGAATTTATCAATGGTCAGTTAACCATTAAGTTTGATATTGCGGATCATTACTATTTGTATCTCTCTAGAATCTCAATCAAACAAGAAGATAAATCCTTATCATTTACCACCAAGCAAACAGCGATTGAAAAGGAAGATGAATACTTTGGTCAAGTACACATATTCAAGCATGAGCTTGAACTTTATACCCAAACAACATCAATAAAGCCTATTAGCTTATCTTACCAAGGTTGTGCAGAGGCTGGATTATGCTACCCACCTCAAATCAAAAAAATTAGCTTAACGCCACCAGAGCAACCAAACAGCAATACTGCTGATATAAATAGCGCCGATGTGTCTTCAATTACAGCCTTACTGCAGTCTGGCAGTATTATTTGGCAGATGCTTATTTTCTTTGCACTGGGTGTCGGATTGGCCTTCACTCCGTGCGTGTTTCCAATGATACCGATTCTTTCTAGTATTATTGTCGGCCAAGGGGCCAGCTTAACAACCCGCAAAGCCTTCATTATGTCACTAACGTACGTTGTGGCTATGGCCGTCGCCTATGCCACGGCGGGTGTACTGGTTGGGTATTTTGGCGCGAAAGCCAATATTCAACTGTACCTGCAAAGCCCTTGGGTGCTCGGCAGTTTCGCTGCTGTATTCGTATTATTATCCCTGTCTATGTTTGGTTTTTACGAACTGCAACTGCCAAGAGCACTTCAAGACACGTTAAATAACTGGAACCAAAAACAGCAAGGTGGCCAACTCGTAAGCGTGGCCATAATGGGTGTCTTATCAGCACTCGTGGTTAGCCCTTGTGTCAGCGCGCCGTTAGCAGGCACGTTGGTGTATATCTCAACCACTGGCGATGCATTATTAGGTGGCGCAGCCTTGCTAGCATTGGGTTTAGGTATGGGCCTACCGCTTTTATTAATTGGTACTGGTGGCAGTCGTTTTTTACCCAAAGCGGGTGTTTGGATGAGCGGCGTGAAATGCGTATTTGGCGTGGCGCTGTTAGGGGTTGCTGTTTGGTTACTTGAACGTATTATTCCAGCCAGTATCACTATGATGCTTTGGGCCAGCTTACTCATTGGCAGTGGTGTATTTTTAGGGGCTTTCGAGCAAGGCACACAAAACTGGGGGAGGCTATTTAAAGCGATGGGGTTGTTGCTTTCATTTTACGGTGCATTATTAATTGTTGGTGGGGCGTCGGGTCATCATAATCCATTGCAACCGTTAGCGGGTATTGGGCAAGCTTCATCAACGGCATCAGCCATAACACCCACGCAAACCAATCATACAACCGCTAAGCGAATCACAACCCGTGATGAATTTAAGCAATGGCTAGATCAAGCACAACACAATCAACAAATAGCCATATTAGATTTTTATGCTGACTGGTGCATTGCCTGCAAAATAATGGATGCTGAAATATTCAACCAACTTGATGTAAAACAAAAAATGGATAACGTGGTTTTTATTCAACTTGATATGACAGACAACACAGATGAGCAATTATCACTATTAAATGAATTTGGATTATTTGGCCCACCTGCTGTGTTATTTTTTAGTGATAATTCAGAATTAAAAAATTTACGCATGGTAGGTGAAATCGATAAACAGACGTTTATGCAGCATTTGCAAAAAGCACATAATGAATAAACGTAAAATATCATATGAAGCGAGAGATTTTCATCTCGTTTTACCTGTTGTGTGAGGATGAGCTTCCCATTTTCAAAATCTAAAAAGTATTTGAGCAAATAAAAAACTAGACATTTTAGGTCAAAATTATTTGAACCCGTTCAAACTTTAAACAAATCGTCGTTTTTTACCATACAAACTAGTACTAAAGCAGTAAGCCTTTTCAGCCAGAATCCCTTATGTTGCCAAACATCACGCGTACATGACGCTAGGATGACTGAAATGGACCAAATAAAAGAAAAACAAATGCAGATCCAAGTTAACCAGACTCTTAAGAATATCACCTGGAGGGACTCTGGTATTCCAACTCTGACACAACAGGCCTCAACATCGAAACCTAAAAAAGTCATCGTAACTGAGGACTACCCTCAGGATTTTATTTTAGATTTTGATGATGTCGTAACGAAGGAAAATGGGCACAAGCTGAACTGTACATGCAAGAAGTGTCTTAAAATACCGAGATCAGATGAAGTCAAAGTCATTTCATCTATTGAGACTGAACCCTATATTCAGCCACTAAGTAAAAAGCGTTATTAAACAAACCCCAAAAACGGTAAGACGCTTAAGGCTAGGATGCCCACAACACCCAGTACATACAATACAAACGTAACGGGTTGCGCAGCGAACGTTGATATTAGAGTGCGCGATTCGCCCTGTTGTTGTGCTTTCTCATAATCGGCTTGCATTTTCATCTGCCGATTTTGCATATACTCATTCAGTAGTTCATGAGCTTTTGTTAGTTGCGACGCATCGTTCAACCAAATAGCCGCCATGCCAACCCCCCAAAAGCCTGACGTGGTTTCATAATAAACCAGATCATGAGCGTTCAGTAAATCGCATACCTCTTGATATTCGTCTTCAGGTACGTTTTTAAGCCGTAATAATAAAGCGCCCATAATTCTCTAATTTGTCTTATTAACTTTTTTTGTATTTTGCAATCAAGCTATTGATAAGCGCTTGAATAGCCAGTGCCACTGCGCCTAACAATAGTGCCAACAAAATGGGAATCACACCTTGCAACGCCGCCAACGTACCGTTGGTAAATAATTCACCAAACATGACGATATAAGCAGGGGCTAATGCATCAAGGCCATCTAAGGTATGATAGGCTGGCGTAAACAACACCACTGCACTGACCATACGCAAATAATTTTTTACATCTTGGTTACGCCAGTACTTGGTAAACTTAACCACGACATAGTACATACCCACCGCAGCAAGCAAATACGTTACCCAAGCCCACAGATAAGTCTCAATATAGGCCATCGTTACTCCATCCATATTATATGATCTTCCCACTCTTCTTCCGGCACTTTATCATCCGGAATGCCTTTACGGCGCATAGACTGATTACGCTTATGAATTAATCCTTTATCACCGCTGCGCAAGTGATGCCACTTTGGTAGCGGTTTGCCTTCACTGATTAATCGATACGAACAGCTTGATGGCAACCAATGAAATTCTTTAACGTCTTCTGGCTTTAACCAAACACAGTTAGGTACCAGTTCTTGACGACGCTTATATTCTGTACAATTACAAGTTTCACGATCTAGATAACGGCATACAATTTCGGTGTAATGCACTTCGCCTGTGTCTTCATCTTCTAATTTATGCAAACAGCACTTTGCACAACCATCGCACAAGCTTTCCCACTCATCCTTACTCATATCTTGTAAGGTTTTTGTTTGCCAAAAGGGTAATTCTTTTTTGGCCATGGCGATGTACCTTTAGGTTTATATTTTAGCTGCAAGTGCAGACACTACGGCTAGGCATCGCTAACCAAAATAATGGTGGAGCATGCCCACCCTACTCATTGCGACACTAACTGGCTCTAGTATTAAAAAGTAGGCGCAATATACGATATCTCATTCGATAAAAAAGACCGAATGAGTCACACCCATTACGTCTAAATAATATCGGTATACTTTGCTGACGTATCTTTATGCAGGTCCAGCATATAGTCATCACGCACTGGCGGCATTTGTAAGTAAAAACCTTTGGTTAGGATTTCATTTAATACTTTTTTCGCGTCAGCGCGGCCCAGCTTTTTGTCTTCACTTAATGGTAAACCCATTACTTCTTTTGGTGCGCCAAACATTTTCAATAACTCTTCTGGCACACGTTTTAGGCCTTCAAGACGGTCCGTATATAAATACATCTCTTCTTTTTTAGGGCTAGACCAAACGGTTAATAATTTCTTTTTCATAGCAGTTACTCAATTAGGATTACTTCGACAATTGGTTTAAAACATCCAGTAGTGGTTCACCCACTACCCCTTCTCGCCATCCTTGAAGTGCTTGCGGAATATGGAACGGCCCTCTTGGATAGCCTTCACGCAGCATAGCTTCCAAGTTTTTTTTACGGGCTAATAATTCAGGTGGTACATCTAATTGCTCAGCAATTTTGTCCACTTGGCGACGCATTTTTTTAAACCATTCACCTGCATTTTGTGACAATGGTCGATCCATACGGGTTGGCCATTCGTCTTGCGGCGTCTCTTTGCAGCGCTGAATGAGGTCAATTATTTGTTCGCCTTCTTTACGCACGGTTGCTTGGCGTATGCCTTTTATAGACGATAGTTGCTTTACTGCTTGTGGCAAGCGCATGGCTAGCTCCATCAGCAGTGCATCATTAATCAAATGGCCACGAGGAATATTCACTTCTTTGCAGCGGGCTTCACGCCACTCGACCAATTGGCTTAAAACATTGAGTTGATGACCTTTCAACATCCAAGCTTTTTTGACGCGTTCATACGAATAACCCGCCTGCTGAGTCTGTCGCCAGTCTTGTAACACTTGCTGGCAATCATCATGCAACCATTGCAGGCGGCCTTGCTCTTTTAAGCGGGCTTCTAGCATGTCGGTCATGGGTAACAAATATTCGACATCATCCGCAGCGTAGTGCAATTGGTTTTCACTTAATGGACGCTGTAGCCAATCACTGCGTGTTTCGCCTTTTTCTAACTCAACATCTAACAAGATTTTGACCAGCTTTTGATAACCCATGATGCCGCCTAAACTGGCCATAGAAGCCGCCAGCTGAGTGTCGAACATGGGCTCAGGTAACACTCCTAGATTATGAAAAAAAGCATCAAAATCTTCACTGGGGCTATGCAAAACTTTCACGACATTTTCGCACGTAAAAACATCGCACAACGGCTGCCATTCACTAATCGCCAGCGGGTCAATAAGGTATGTATCACGCCCGTCGTTAATCTGAATCAACGCCAGTTTAGGATAAAAAGTATCCACTCGCATGAATTCGCTATCAAGCGCAATACGCGTTGTGGTTAGCCAATACTGAGCTGCTTCCGCTAAGGCTTGGTTGTCTTGAATGTAAATCATAATGGCCTTAATGGTTGCAACGAATGCCGCAAAAAATGGAGTTAATAAACGCTTTTACGGCCAGCAAGCGCATGGGCTATTGTACCGCCATCCACGTACTCTAATTCGCCGCCTAATGGAACACCGTGAGCAATGCGGCTTACCTCAATATTTTTACCGGCAAACATTTGCTGGATATATTGAGCGGTGGCTTCGCCTTCAACGGTGGGATTGGTAGCTAAGATAATTTCTTGCACGCTTTTTTCGAACACCCAGCTTTTGAGTTTATCTAAACCCAACGCATCTGGGCCGATCCCTTCAATTGGGCTTAATCGACCAAACAGAACAAAATAGCGACCTTTAAAACCGGTTTGCTCAATGGCCAGCACTTCGGCTGGGGTTTCGACGACGCACAACTGATCATCGTTGCGCTTTACGTCATCACACACTGGGCAAAACTCAGTTTCGGTAAGGTTACGGCACTGCTGACAATGCCCCACTTTCTCGAGGGCTTCGCTAAGTGTTGCCACTAAGCTCGCCGCGCCGGCTTTGTCTTTCTCAAGTAAATACAATGCCAGACGTTGGGCCGATTTTGGCCCCACACCCGGTAAGATAGTGAGAGACTGTACCAATTCATTTATCAGTGGGCTAAGAGATGCCATAACCTGCTCTATTCCTTAAAAAGGAAGCTTCATACCCGGTGGCAAACCCATGCCATCGGTCATTGAACCCATTTTTTCTGAGCTCGCCGCTTCAATTTTACGTACTGCATCATTTACAGCAGCCGCTAATAGGTCTTCGATGATTTCTTTATCTTCTTCCATCAAGCTGTCATCTAAAGACACGCTTTTCACGTCATGACGACCCGTCATCACGATTTTCACAAGGCCAGCACCTGACTCACCTGTGGTTTCTGCATTAGCCAGCTCTTCTTGAACTTTCTGCATACGTTCTTGCATTTTTTGGGCTTGCTTCATCAAGTTGCCCATGCCGCCTTTCATCATGTGAATTCCTCAATGATTTATTGGTTGATAATTGCCCGCAGAGTTAGTCAACGGGTGTAATGGTGTCCATTATAACCTGCGCATTGAACGCTTGTCGCAGGGCTTGTACTTTCGGGTCTTGCTCTATACTGACAACGGCTTGCTCTAAACGCTCTTGTTGCAGGCGCTGCGCACGCTGAGCCGGTGTTTCAAACTGAATCGGGCCTTCAAAAACGTGTACTTGATACGCTTGGTTTAAGGTCTCATTTAATACCTGCGCGAAGCGTTTTTGGTGAGCTTCACCAAACAACCGCATGTGCCCAGCATCACTATGGAAAACGAGCTGGCCGCCATCCGTCTGCATTAAGCAGGTATTCGCGACTAAGTTACGCAGCATGCCTTCTAGCGGCAATGCGTTAAAAATAAGTGGCCAGCTGCTGCTGTTAAGTGGCATGACCTTAAAGTCAGCCAATTCTTGCTCTGCCTGTGCCTGTTTGGCTGCGGCTTTAGCCTGCTGCGCTTGCACCTCGGCAGAATCAATTTCAATCGGGGCAACCGCTTCAACCACTTTATGCATCGGTTGGGATGGAGCCTGCGCCACTGGCATGGTTTGCAGCGGTGGTTCAATCACATCATGCCGTAGCGGCTCAATCTGTGGCGTGCTTTGCGCTTGAATAGGCTCACTGATTTCAGACGGTGTCGTAACCGCTGGCATTTCTTGCGGCGCCTCAAAAGCAACCTCAGTAACAGGTTGCGTATTTGGCTCAATGTGAGGCTCGTTAGACGTATCCCAAGGCACATCGACTTCATCCGCAGCAGGAGCGCTAACGCTCGCCGGTACTGGTGTTTGAATGACGTCCGCTTTTGGTACAACCAACTCTTCATCAGGTTGAGCGATAAAGTCGTTATTTGACGGTATATCGGCGGTATCACCTGATTGAGGTGTTGTGCCTGCCATAGCCGAAGCGGGTACTGGGGCTGGCTCAGAAAAACTAGGCGTTTGAGAAACAGGCGCTTGCATCGCTGGCACACTGGTTTCGCTAGGTGAATCTTGCGCCGTGTTAATTATCTGGCGCTTGAGATGCGCCAGATCAGGCTTTTTTACCTGGGGCACTCCCGGAGGGCTTTGCGCTTCGGCTTGCTGACCGACTGGGGCAAAATTAATCATCCGCAGTAGGGTCATCTCCATGCCGGACCGTGGCTCAGGTGCCAACGGTAAATCGCGTTTGCCCGTTAATGCCACTTGGTACATAAGCTGTATCATGGCGGGGCTCATGGCCTGTGCCAACGCAAGTACTTGTTCTTTATCGCCTTGGCTATTATCAACCGCATCCGGCACCGCTTGCGCAATGGCAATACGGTGAATCAAATGAATAAGGTCTGCCAGCAAATTGTTAAAGTCCACCGCGTGCTCGGCCATTTGTGCAACTAATTGCAACGCTTGCGATGCATCGGCTTCGGCTAATGCAATAGCAAGCTGAAATACGCGGCCACGGTCCACTGTGCCCAGCATGCTGGCCACATCAAGTTCTTTAATATGGCCTTGGCCAAAGCTAATCGCTTGGTCAGTTAAGCTTAGTGCATCTCGCATACTGCCTTCGGCCGCTCGACCTAAAAGCCATAACCCGGGTTCTTCAGCCGGAATATTTTCTTGGCCAAGTATGTTCTTCAAATACCCTACGATGCGCTCTGGGGTCATATTCTTAAGGCTAAATTGCAAACAACGGCTCAAAATGGTGGCCGGCAATTTTTGCGGATCGGTGGTCGCTAACAAGAATTTTACGTGTTCTGGGGGTTCTTCCAGTGTTTTTAACAACGCGTTAAAACTGGAATTCGACAACATGTGCACCTCATCGATAAGGTACACTTTAAAACGCCCGCGAGTCGGTGCGTACTGGACGTTATCAAGAATTTCGCGAGTGTCTTCAACCTTGGTACGCGAGGCCGCATCCACTTCAATTAAGTCAACAAAGCGACCTTGGCTGATTTCTTGGCAGCTGTCGCATTCACCACATGGTTCAGACGTAATGCCTTGCTCACAGTTTAAGCACTTGGCCAAAATACGCGCGATAGTGGTTTTACCCACGCCACGAGTACCCGTAAACAAATACGCATGATGCAGGCGCTGATTATCAAGGGCGTTGATAAGGGCGCGCATGACATGCTCTTGCCCTACCATGTCCTTGAAAAATTGTGGACGCCATTTACGCGCCAGTACCTGATAACTCATGAAATATTTCTCAGCCTTGCTTGGCCTAACAGCCTGATTTACAGGGAAAATTATAGG
>JAWUXY010000012.1:0-19901 GCA_034111105.1 Bermanella sp.
GCACAAATAAAAGTGAATATTACGACCAAACAATTGGGTGAAATTGAACGCTGGTATGAGGTGCCGCGCTATGCGTTTACACAATCACAATAAACAGTCAGGCCTCGCACTCATTACGGTGTTGTTTATCTTTGCATTGGTTTCAATGCTGGCAATAGGAATGCAACAGCGACAAACAATGGACATTGCACAGGCATCGGTAACATTTACACAAACTCAGGCGCAGCTGTTAATGCTAAGCGCAGAAGATATTGCAAAAGCCGGTTTATCATTTGACTTACAGCGCGACATTAAAAGTAGCGAAGAATGGGACACGGCATCTGAATTATGGAACCAGCCTTTCCCTACTCAAATTGATGGAGCAAAGTTTTTTGTTACAGTGAGGGATTTACAGGGTTTATTTAATTTAAATTCATTGGCACCAAAAGCCCCTAATCCAACCGCTGCATTAAGCCGCTTGCAAAGACTCATTGTGGAGATTGATCCACAAATAAGTTCAACGGTCGCAATAAATATTAAGGAATGGTTAACTGTTGGTCATAGTAATAACTTTGATTATCAAAATTTAACACCACCATATCGAGCATCTGAAATTGAGTTTACACACCCCTCCGAACTCAAACTCGTTAAAGATATGGATATAGAAACGTATAATAAGTTAGAGCCTTATATTACAGCCTTGCCTGCCATAACTGCTCTAAATATTAATACAACGACTAAAGAAATCTTATCTTCGTGGGACCCATTATTGACATCAAGTGATGCGGATATGCTGGTTAAAAAAACGCATTCGGGTCAATGTGGTAAAGATAGAAATGTTGCCTTGTATAAAGATATTAAGGCGTTTTGGCAAACCCCTGAAATTGAAAAAGTAACGAACAAAACAACAAACCCCAGCGGGAGCGGGCAGTGGGCTGAAGCTGACTTTACAGTTAAAAGTCAGTATTTTAGCGTGCTAATACGAATTGAATTTAATGGAAGAGACTTGGTGAGCGAGAGCATTATTCGCCGCAAGCCAAGCTCTAATAATGATAGCGGCTTTATTGGTGTTATTTACCGTGACTTATCTCGAACCGTTGAAGATATAGACCGCCTCAAAATTGTGGATTGCTAATAATCTTATGAAATTACATGTATTCAATGCTAAGGCGCAACATCTTCGCCAGATAGAAGATGGCGTTGTGAGCACAATTGAAACCGATACTGAGCAGACTGTGCAGTCGTTAATTATTAACGATACTTTTTGTCAAATATTGGCTGCGCAAATGCCAGTAAAACAAGCTAGGCAAATTATAAAAGCGCTGCCGTTTGCCCTTGAAGAGCAGCTTGCAAATGAAATTGATAATAATCACATCCATTATCTTGGCCGCGAAGGTACTGAAGCCTATGCGTTAGTGATCGAAAACAAAGCAATGGATGTGATTACTGCGCAATTCCAGCCCGACTCAGTGCAATATCTTCCGTTGTTGCTGCCACAGATTGAGCAGGGTATTTGTGTTTGTATATTAGATAACGTGGCAAGTGTGCGCGCGTCTAATTTTTCTGCGTTAAGTGTGCCGTCTGAAATATTAAGCAATGTATTAGAGAAACTTAAAACGGATAGCTGCAATATTGTCGAGTTTTATGATTTTGATAATGAGCATGCATTATTGCCTTTAGAAATAGAAAACTTAGGCTTTGAAGTTCACCAGCCTCAAAAAGAAGACCTACTTCAAATTATCACTAAGTCATCTGCAGGTTATCAGTGGAATTTACTGTCCGGTGGTCACACAAAAAAGAAAGAGGCCGTTGCAACCAAGCATTCTAAGATAAAAGCCCCACTTGCTATTGCTGCTACACTAATAGTAACGGTGTTTTTTATTCAATTAATTCAAATGAAGCAATACCAGCAAATGACCAGCTTGGTGTCTGATGCATCAAAGAGCTTTTACGGCACGCTTTTCCCAAATGAAAAAGTGCGCAGTATTCGTCGACAGTTTAAAGATAAATTAGACGAGGCAGGGGCTGGTCCTGTCGCAAGCAAGGGGTTCGTTTCACTGCTTGCAAGTGTGACAAAAGATATTAACCCTGCAAGCGTTGAGTGGGACGCTGTACGATTTACTCGACAAAAAAATGAGCTAGAAATTAATTTGATCGTGGACAACATCGCTCAGTTAGACAATATAAAACAAAAATTAAGTGGTAACGGCTTAATTGTTGATATTGCATCTGCAACCAATACAGGTAAGCGCGTAAAAGGCGTATTAAAGGTCAGCAAGAATGGCTAATTCGATCGATAACTTTAAAGCGAACGCTCGCCTTCAAGTGCAAAAAAGTACGCTTTATAAGTCTGCGCATGAATGGTATTCACAGCTAGCCGCTAGAGACCAGCTTATTGTAAAGGCGCTATTGGTATTTATGCTGATTGCGCTTGTTTTTGCGTGGGTGTGGCAACCGGTTGTTGATGGCAAAGTGAAAGCCGAAAAGAAATTCAACACTGAGATGTCTTTTCATAAAAAAATCAAAGAAAACGCTCATCTTTTTGCCAGTAGCAATGCGGGCGTAGTGACAAGTGGCTCATCGATCCTTACCATTGTAAACAGCACAGCGAAAGTTAAAAATATCCAGCTAAAGCGATTTGAGCCTGATGGCAAAACAGGCTTGCGCATATGGTTGGATCAAGTGAATTTTAATTCAGTAATTGACTGGCTAGAGCTACTTGAAACCACGAGAGGCATTAAAGTGGAACAAATCTCTATTGATAAGGTCAACTCAGGCATCGTTAATGTTAGGGCGGTTCTACAATTATGAGTGAATTTCAATACGACTTATTTGTTATTGGTGCAGGCTCTGCAGGTGTTCGCGCCAGTAGAATGGCCGCCAACATGGGTAAAAGGGTGGCGGTAGCTGAATCACGATACCTGGGCGGCACTTGTGTCAATGTTGGGTGTGTACCTAAAAAGCTATTTGTTTACGCCAGCGAATACCCACACTTAGCCCATGAAGCAAAAGGCTATGGTTTAGATATATCAGTAAACGGGTTTGATTGGCCAACTCTTAGAGATAACAAAACAAAAGAAATTGAGCGCTTGAATGGGATTTACAAAAACCTGTTAGATAATTCAGGTGTAACAACAATCCTTGGTCATGCGAAGTTAATCGATAAAAATCACGTGATCGTCGATGGACAAACATTTTCAGCTGAAAAAATTCTATTGGCAACCGGTGGCTGGCCAGCCTTGCCAGAAATCCCAGGCAAAGAGCACTGTATTAATTCAAATGATTTTTTCTACCTTAATGCTTTTCCAAAACACGCTGTAGTGGTTGGCAGCGGCTATATAGCGGTTGAGTTTGCAGGCATCTTGAACGGTCTAGGTTGTGAGACTCATATCGCGTCACGATCAGGGAAGCTATTGCGAGGCTTTGATGGCAGCACTCGTGAGTTTGCACAAAAAGAAATTCTTAAAAAGGGCATTCATTTAATTGCCAGTCAACCAAGCGCAATTACTAAAACTCAAAGCGATTATAAAGTAGAACTTGCAGATGGCAGTATGATCGATACTGATCTGGTTATTTGTGCGACCGGCCGTATACCTAATTTAAACAATCTTGGTATTGATGAGCTTGGTATTAAGCTTGACGCAAAAGGTTTTATTGCTGTGGATTCCAATTACCAAACTAATGTAGACAGCATTTATGCGCTAGGTGATTTGATTGATACGCCACAACTAACCCCAGTGGCTTTAGCTGAAGCCATGACTTTTTTAAAGCAGCAGTATCAATCACAACCTGATGTACTGAACTATGACAATATTGCTACAGCTGTTTTTAGTCAGCCTAATTTAGCAACCGTTGGTTTATCACAAGAGAAGGCGGTTGAGTTAGGGGTTGATGTACAAGTATTTGAAAGTGAGTTTAAGGCATTAAAGCTCACAATGACCGACTCTACAGAAAGAACTTATATGAAGCTTGTGGTTGATAAAGTCACTGATAAGGTACTTGGCGCTCATATGGTTGGCGAGCATTCAGCCGATATTATGCAGGGTATTGCGATTGCGATTAAAGCGGGCGCAACTAAGGCAGTATTCGATGAGACAATTGGCATACACCCAAGTTCAGCCGAAGAATTTGTGACTATGCGGACACCTTCTAACTAGCGGTTAAACATCCGCCAATCGAGTAAAACACAAGGGGGCTGGTTGTCTTTATTTTCAAGATAACCAGTCACAAAACTTAACTCTTGAATCTCTTTGTTATCATCTACATCTAGCTGCGTTGTAAAGTCATTACGGTAATAGGTTACGATATCGCTAATAGCATTTAAGCGCACGGCGATCATTTTTTTGCCGGTATTTATATAGAGCAAAATAGGGCGTGTAATATTCTCAAGACGCTCTTTGGATGCTTTAAATAAACCCAATAATTTAGCCATTGTTCTGTTCTTTTCAAATTCAAGCTTACTCAGTGCTTTGTCTAACTCGCCAGCATCTTTGAGTGCCAATAGCTCATCAGCAAGTCCATGAATACGTTTGTGGGGCTCATCAAAATCTTTCATTATGTCAGCCAGTAATTCATCTTCAGGCTGAAAGGTTTTGTACCACTTACCAAATTCGCATTGGTTTGGATCTCTGGCTTTATTAAATGGTTCATCCGTTACTAGGGAGTTTTCGAGATCAGCCATCCAGTTAATATGATCTTTTTCACGGCTTGATAGAATTTGAAGTAACTCAAGATTCTTGAGGTATTCGGCCTCGCAGCCCATTAGCTGTGCAAAGTCGTAGATAGGCACAGGCTTACCTTGATACGTTGTGACCTCAGCACCCAGTTTTGCATTAATTTCAATGCGTGTGGTTTTGCGTTTATCTTGTTCAATATACCGAACCTCACTAACCGGTGTGGCATATTGAGTGTCGCCTACATAAAAGGTTATGACTTCTAAGTAATCATGTTGTTCAAATAGGCTTGAATGAAGGGTTTCTGCAGTATCCATCAGATTCTCGTATGCATGTTTTCTTTAATAGTAGTTAACAGATGAATATATACAATTTCCGATAATTATTATTATCGGAATAGTGTAGATAGCATCAATTATGGACTGTTTTATGGGCATTTTGCTACCTATATGGTATTCCCAATATCCAGATAAATTATGACTAATACCTGGTACTAATAAATTGAAGGTACTTCAGGGATTTATACCGTGCCATGTTGTTATTCAGCTATACACAGTTGAATAACAATACTTAGCATCATGGGATCATACTAATATCTCATGCAGTAAAACATATTAGCGTTCATGATGATCCTGTAAGGCCTCATGAATACGTGCAGGGTAATCGCCGATAATGCCATCGACACCCATGTTAATTGCACGCTCGATCTGATTGGGCTCATTCACTGTCCAGACATCAACACGCACGCCTTTTTTCTGGAAAAATTTCACATAAGGTTTGGTTGTAATGTCAAATGGGATTTGGGCCACGTCGAACTTAGGTTTATATGCCCAGCCCCAGCCAGTACCCCATGCGAAGCTGGCTCCAACGAGTTCGGCAACCGTTGCACTGGTTTTGATGCTTCCGTTACTTATTTTTCGAAAATGCTTCATGGCTTTACTATGTTGACTAGCCACAACGGTTTGATCTTGTATCCCATATTCATTAATGACCATCCAAACTTGTTCCGATAACTCTTTACTATTTGCTTTTATTTCAATACTGAATTGCTCGTTAGGAAAATAATCAAATAGTTCATTTAAGGTCAGTAAAGTTATACCTTGGCCTCGAAAAGGAAACGTTGCACCGTCATCCAAGGTAAGTTCATGCCCTGCATCTAGAAGCTTAATATCACCGAGTGTGAGATCTTGGATTTTATCTGATATGCCTACATTCTTTTTTAAATCCGCATCATGATTGATGATGATCTGGTTGTCTTTCGATAAATGCACATCTAACTCTAATGCATCAGCCCCTTGTTCAAGTGCCATGTGAAATGCGAGCCAAGTGCCTTGTGGGTATTCACCTGACGCGCCTCGATGTGCAATGACATCAATGGCATAGGCTTGTATTTGAAACGCTATTGTTAGTGCGGAGATAATGGCCAGTCTAAAAAGGTTGCGTTTGATCATATTAGGTATCCAAAGTTATTTAGTGCAAAAGCGCCCTTTTCCATGAAGTTAACAACATAGAAAAAACCAGCCAAAATAGATATACCTCAATAGGCTGCTTTCTTTCAATGTGGCTCAGGGGTGCTTAAAGTTTTTAATATAAAACTTTAAAAGAGTAGTCGAAAAAATTTCACATTGTAAAAAGAACATTAGTCAGATTGTCCTTTCCAAATTTGACTCAAAACATCAATAGGTTTTACTTGTTACTAGCGTTTTAATGGCGGGTATTAACTGCTTTCTCTATGTACAACGGTTCGTAGGCGTGGATTATGGTAATTACTCGAGCGGCTTTATTAATGATCTTTTGTCATAACTGAAATGTTATCTGGGTCTTTATAAAAGATGATTCTATTTCTACCTTCATCTTTTGCTTGGTAAAGTGCTTTGTCTGCACGACTCATTAAAACCTCTTTATCTGTAATAGTCACATCTAATACAGCGGCACCAAAGCTACAGGTAATGTTGAATTTTTCGTTACCTGAGCGGCATTCTATTTTACTAATCGACTTTCTGACGCGCTCTAAATAGACCATTGCACCATTGCGTGAGCTACTTGGCAGCAGCAAACAGAATTCTTCACCGCCAATTCGAGCCAAAATATCTGACTTACGGATAGATTCTTTAAGTGTGTTCGCAATTTTCTTTAAAACATCATCGCCAATTGGGTGGCCATAAGTATCA
Source organism: Bermanella sp. (assembly GCA_034111105.1). Lineage (GTDB taxonomy): Bacteria > Pseudomonadota > Gammaproteobacteria > Pseudomonadales > Oceanobacteraceae > Bermanella. The sequence continues at coordinate 6,824 of JAWUXY010000012.1, forward strand.
TTCACGAGCTTAAAGTTATCTACGTCTAGAATGACAAGTGTTAACTCCCTACTATGGCGTTTTGCAGCACTGAATTCTTCCGTAAAGCGTGATTCAAAATGCCTACGGTTGTATAAGTCAGTAAGGTGATCTAGCACAGCTAACTTTTCGAGCCTATCTTTAGCTTCTTGCAGTTTATGGGTCTTTTCATCCACTTTTTTCTTAAGTTTAATATTTGATTCTTCAAGTGACTTTACCATGTGAGTAAAATGGTCGTTAAGATCTTTAACTTCTTCTAGTTCACTGTAAAAATAGGTAGGAGTAAAATCGCCTTTAGCAACGATACTGGTGCCATCTTTCAATTTTTTAAGCGGCCTTGAAATATAAATAGACAGCAAAAGCCCCATCAAAATAGATAAGGTAATGACAATAAACTCAACGATATAAATAAGAATGGTGTTCTGTGTTATTTGCTGATTGATTTCATTCATATCTATTTTAACGACTAACCCCCAACTTTGTTCACTGATATAACGAGTAGAAGCTAGAACACTTTCGCCACGATAATCTGGAACATCGCGCATTACGATTTCATTTCCCTTTAGAGCCTGTGTAATCGGCGAGTTAATGATGTCTTTCGAAGTTGTACGATTAAAAGCGGCCTCTTCATCGTATTTAAGAGGCACTGCAAAAAGAGCATCGCCCTTCTGATTTTTCATGGCAAACAGCCATTCCCCCGTTTCACCTAAACCTGTTCGATCTTCTATTAGGTCGGTAATCACGCTTTCATGAAAGTCCAGTTGCATAAAGCCAACATTGACGCCATCAAGTATCAACGCGGATGAACTGATCATGTATAGCTCATCCTTCATTTGTATCAGCGCAATATCGATGCCTTTAATTTTAAGGTCGATGGAGCTAAGCCCAGCTGGCGGACCAGTTGATACAACTAGTTCGCCTTGCAGGTCATAAATACGAATACTTTGTAAGTCTTTTAAGCTTTTTTGCGCGTCTTTAATGATGCGAGACATTTTCTGCGCATCGCTATTGTTACCTGATTTATTCCATTGATTCAGACTGATACGCAATTGTGTACGGCTTGATATTAATACTGTGTTATCTTCAATACGCTCTATTGCTGTAATAAGACGCTTTTTAGCAATTGAAGAAAGAGATTCCATTTGCAGGTCAACTTGCGCTATATATTGCTGACCAAAGTGATAATTGATGTATAGCAAGCCGGCAAACAACGGGAATGCAGCTAAGAATATAAAAGCGCCTATAAAAAGGTATTTTAGTCTCATCAGTTCTGACCCTTTCTGTCACTGATGCATCAAACAACAATTATAGGCCTGAAAAAGATACATGGTACATTTGGCACTTATTTGCTAATACTAATGTATTTATTATGACTTTTAGTCATTTAAACTGAGCCATATTGTCGTAATGAATACGTTTTAAGCTTGTTTGTTCAGGTTTTGAAACAATTAGTCTCGAAACAATTGCATGTAATTTATACCTTTGACCATTAATATGGCCCAATACCAATTAAAGGCCCCATCATGAAAACACGATTCAACTTCATAACGACAACCAGCATGCTTTTTTTACTGGCTTTGTCGCTAAACTCTGTTGCTCAAGGAGGCCTGCCGGCTGAGGTTATTAAAGTTGAGCCACAGGGGTTAAAATCAACGATTAAATCCATTGGTACACTTAAGGCTAACTTGTCTGTTGTGTTATCGCCTGAAGTTTCTGGCCGAATTATAAAAGTAGGTTTTGAAGATGGCTCTAGCGTCGATAAAGGCACACTTCTTTTTCAGTTAGACGACAGCACGCAAACAGCTCAGCTAAATGAAGCTCGTGCACGCGTCAATCTTAGCAAGACTGAATACAAACGTATCAATAAGCTCTATAAGCAAAACGCCGCGAGCGAAACGGATTTAGATTCTGCCGCAGCAAATCTCAGTATTAACCAATCCCAAGCAGAATTTGCCGAAGCTCAGCTTAAAAAAATGGCAATTCTCTCACCTTTTAAAGGCATGATCGATTTACACAATATTAGCGCGGGTGAATACGTCAATGCGGGGCAAGACCTAGTGAGCTTAGTTGACTTAAATAGCCTTAAGTTTGACTTTGCTTTACCTGAAACCTATTTAAGCAAAGTCAAGTTAGGTCAAAAAATTGAAATAACTACCCCTGCTTTTCCTGAGCGCACTTATATGGGGATTGTAACGGCTATCTCCCCTGCTATTAATGAGCAATCTCGTAGTTTTATTGTGCGTGCGATTATTAAGAATGAAACTTTAGAATTACGCCCTGGCTTATTTGCTAGCGCTGTTCTTGAAATAAGTAACAACGAAAAAGCATTAATGGTTCCTGAGCAAGCACTTATCCCTCAAGGCCAGCAATATTTCATTATGAAAGTTGTTGATGGCAAGGTATTGCAAGTGCCAGTCGTGATTGGTCAACGTCGAAAAGCCGAAGTTGAACTTGTTTCTGGTTTAGCCGCAGGTGATGTGGTTATTACCGCAGGGCAAATTAAGCTACAACCTGGCGCGCCTGTTACACCATTGTTCCCAGAAATGCTTCAAGCAAATAATAAATAGGTAACGCATGAGTATTTCAGATCTCAGTATTAAACGGCCGGTATTTGCCACCGTTTTGAATATTATTGTTGTGTTGTTGGGTTTTATTGCGTTTGAGCGCCTCACTGTGCGCGAATACCCTAACATTGATGTGCCCGTTGTAACGGTTGAAACCGTTTATATTGGTGCTAACGCCTCTATTATGGAATCGCAAATCGCACAGATTCTTGAGGATTCGCTCTCGGGTGTTGAAGGCATTGATTATTTGGTATCGAAAAACAGCTCCGAAAAATCACAAATCACGGTTTACTTTAAATTGGACCGTGATGCTGACAGTGCGGCAAACGATGTTCGTGATCGTGTTGGTCGTGTGCGCGGGCAATTGCCAACCGGCATCGAAGAGCCAATTGTTTCAAAGGTAGAGGCCGACGCTCAACCTATTATTTGGATGGCATTCTCAAGTGATCGTCACTCTGCACTTGATGTTACCGAATACGCCGACAGACAAGTAAAAGACCCTCTTCAAACTGTGCCTGGTGTGGCGAACGTTATTCTTGCTGGTGAGCGTGAATACGCCATGAGAATTTGGCTAGACCGCAACAAGATGGCGGCCTTTAATGTTACGCCTCAAGAAGTAGAGCTTGCATTGCGCCAGCAAAATATTGAAGTCCCCGGTGGTCGAATTGAAAGTGTTGATCGTGAATTTACCGTACTTACGCAAACTGACTTAAACAAAGAAGTTGAATTTGAAGAAATAATTCTACGTAAAAGCAATAACTATCTTGTTCGTTTAAAAGATGTGGCTCGTGTTGAGCAGGCGGCAAAAAGTGAGCGCGTTGTTACCCGCTTTAATGGCAAAAGTGCGGTTGCATTGGGTGTTGTAAAGCAATCGGTTGCCAACCCATTGTCTGTAAGCGATGGTATCCAGGCACGCTTACCTAAAATACGTGAAGCACTACCTGAAGGTATGAAAGTTGAAATAGCCTACGACTCTTCTGTGTTTATTTCTCGCTCAATTGATTCAGTATTCACCACTATTTTTGAAGCTGTGGCACTGGTTATTGTTGTTATTTTTCTGTTCTTACGCAACCTGCGCGCAACTCTCATTCCATTAATGACAATACCTGTGTCGTTAATCGGTGTGTTTAGCATCATGCTGTTGTTTGGGTTTAGTATTAATACTCTGACACTGCTTGCATTAGTACTGGCTGTTGGTTTGGTGGTTGATGATGCCATTGTGGTATTAGAAAATATTTATAGATACATCGAAGAAGGCATGGAGCCTTTGCAGGCGGCGTTTAAAGGCATGCGCGAAATTGCTTTTGCCGTTATTGCAATGACGTTCACCTTGGCCGCTGTATTTGCTCCTGTTGCTTTTACACCAGGGCGTACAGGTAAGTTATTTAGTGAATTTGCATTGACTCTTGCAGGTGCGGTTATTGTGTCTGGTTTTGTTGCACTAACATTGGCGCCGATGATGGCCTCTAAAATTCTACGTCATGAAAAGAACCCTAGTAAATTTTATTTAAAAGGTGAAGAAGTCTTAAATAACTTTACCGCGTTTTATAAAGGTATGTTAACTCGTGCACTGACTCAAACCAAAATCGTTGCAGGCATTGCGGTGTTAACGGTTGTTGGTCTTGGCGTATTGTACAAATGGCTACCTAGTGAGCTTGCCCCTGTTGAAGATCGCGGCTTTATTATTGGGTTTTCAATTGCACCTGAAGGTGCCACTACGGCGTATGTTGATCGTTATGCTAAGCAAATTGAAGAAGTCTATAAGGGGATTCCGGAGACAGACCGTTATTTTATGATTACGGGTTTTCCATCGGCCACAAATAGTATTTCTTTCTTACGAGTATTGGATTGGGAGGATCGTGATCGATCAACTCAGGCTATTGCCAATTCGATTATGGGGCCGATGTTTGGTGGCATTACTGGGACGATGTCTTTCCCTATGCTGCCGCCTTCTCTTGGTCAAAGTATTATTTCTCGCCCTATTGAAGTTGTTATTCAAACAACCCAAGGCTATGAGCAGCTAAATAAGTTCATGCAAGCACTTATGGGTAAAGTGTATGGCGCAGGTTTGTTTACTCAGCCTGACACCGACTTAAAACTGAACAAACCCCAGCTTGATATTTCTGTTGACCGTGACAAGGCAGCGGACTTGGGTGTTGCGGTATCTGAACTGGGAGCCACGTTAGAAACAATGATGGCAGGGCGTGAAGTGACGCGCTATAAAAAAGGCGCAGAGCAATATGATGTTATCTTGCAAGTTGAAGATGAAGATCGTGCAAGCCCGCAAGACATTACCCAAATTTATGTTCGTGGTAATGGTGGAGTGATGATTCCACTATCTAACTTGGTGACTGTTAAAGAAAGCATAGCCCCTAAAGAGCTTAATCACTTTAATAAACTGAAGGCCGCCATTGTACAAGCTGGTCTGGTGCCGGGTGTTGACGTTGAAACCGGCCTTGCGTTTATTGAGAATGCAATTGATGAGCTCTCTGTCGAAATGAATATTCCGGTTCAAGTGGATTACGCGGGTCAAACTCGAGAGTATAAAGAATCAGGTGCAGGTTTAATGCAAACTTTTGTGCTTGCTTTACTATTTATATACCTAGTATTAGCCGCGCAATTTGAAAGCTTTAAGAGCCCACTTATTATTATGCTATCAGTACCGCCTGCTCTATTAGGTGCGGTTATTGCCCTTTGGTTGAGCGGTGGTACCGCAAACGTATATAGTCAAATTGGCTTGCTTACACTGGTTGGCTTAATTACCAAACATGGTATTTTGATTGTTGAATTTGCGAATCAATTACAAGAGCAAGGCAAACAAAAATTGGTCGCAGTCATTGAGTCGGCATCAATGCGTTTACGCCCTATTTTGATGACAACCGCTGCGATGGTACTGGGTGCTATCCCGTTGGCACTGGCAACAGGTGCCGGTGCTGAAAGTCGTGAGCAGATTGGCTGGGTAATTGTTGGTGGGATGTCCATAGGCACCCTACTTACATTGTTCATTGTGCCAGCATTTTATATGTTGATCGCGAAAGACCATAAAGCCACGTAAGTACAAATAATAATCAAGGCGGCCATTTGGCCGCCTTTTTTCGTTTAGGTTATGTGGTTATGCGTGTGGCAGGTATAATGTGGCAAATTTACCTGATTGGATTGACTCATGACTGAACAACTTGTCATTACCCGCCCAGATGACTGGCACTTGCACTTACGAGATGGCAATGCCTTACAGTATACAGTCCCTGCAACCGCTAAAGTGATGTCTCGTGCCATCATCATGCCGAATCTTCAGCCTCCTGTTATGGACGCTGCGCAGGCTTTAGCGTACCGCGATCGTATTCTTGAGCACAGCACAGGCTACCCGCAATTTAATCCATTAATGGTATTGTATCTCACCGATAATACGACCCCTGAGTTAATTGCAGAAGCCGCTAAGTCGGGCCATGTTGTGGCGGCTAAATTATACCCTGCCGGCGCCACAACTAATTCGGATTCCGGTGTAACGGATTTAACTAAATTAACTGATATTGCTCATGCATTAGCTGAAAACAATATGCCGTTATTGGTTCATGGTGAAGTGACCGATAACCATGTTGATATTTTTGACCGAGAAAAAGCATTTCTCGATGATATTCTTGCGCCACTTGTAGCAAAAGTGCCTAATCTTCGTCTTGTCGTTGAACACATTACCACCAAAGACTCTGCAGACTTTGTTAAATCACAAGGTGACAATGTAGGGGCAACCATTACTGTTCAGCATTTAGCATTTAACCGTAATCATATGTTGGTTGGTGGCATTCGCCCTCACCTATTCTGCTTACCTATTTTAAAGCGCAATATTCACCAGCAAGCGCTTCAAGATGCGGTATCAAGTGGTCATAGTCGTTTCTTTTTAGGGACCGACTCTGCGCCTCATGCCCGTTCAGCAAAAGAAAATGCGTGTGGTTGTGCAGGCTGCTTTAGTGCCTATGCCGCGATTGAATTGTATGCTGAGATTTTTGAAGACCTAGGTGCTTTAAATAAATTAGAAGCGTTTGCGAGCTTTAATGGTCCTGATTTTTATCAGTTGCCGCGTAATAACGATACGATCACGCTAATAAAAGAATCATGGCAAGCACCTGAAACCATGGATTTTGCTGGCGATGTGATTGTGCCTTTACGCGCAGGTGAAACGTTAAAATGGAAACTTAAAGCCTAACCATGATTAGCAAAGTAATGCCTCAACCTATTTTCGACAACCTGCAATTCTTGCCAGATGCGTTTAAATATGGTGCAAAAGAAATAGGCCCTAATTTAAGTGATGAGCAACAACAAGATTACTTTTATTGTGTGAGGTATTTACTGAGCTATAAAGGCAGTACGGCTACATTCAATTCTTATCGGCGTGAAGTTGAGCGCCTGCTGCAATGGCTGTGGCAAGTAAAGCATTATTCACTTATTGATGTACGCCGTGAGCATATTGAAGAGTTCATGGAGTTTTGTATTTCACCACCTATCAATTGGATTGGTGATAAAAATGTTGCCCGCTTTAAAAGTAAACAAGGTGATCGCATTTGTAATGCGGATTGGCGTCCGTTTGTTTCTTCAATGGATAAAGCATCGGGTGTAAGAAACGACGCTAAGGTCTACTCACCCTCACAAAAAGCGATACAAGCATCATTTGCGATACTCAGTTCTTTTTTTAATTTTTTAATTCAAGAAGAATTTTTATCGGCAAATCCAGTTGCATTGGTTCGACAGCGCAGTCGCTTTATTCAAAAGTCACAAAACCAAGAGCCCATTCGACGAATCAGCAATTATCAATGGGATGAAGTGATTCGTGTGGTTGAAAATTTAGCCAAGAAAGAGCCCCTGCAGCATGAACGAACCCTCTTTATATTAAATTGCTTATTAGGCATGTATTTACGAATTTCTGAATTAGTGGCCGATGAACGCTCGACACCTGTTATGGGGGATTTTAGAGCTGACCAAGATCGAAATTGGTGGTTTCATGTCGTAGGTAAAGGTAATAAAAGCCGTGTGATTACGGTTTCAAATGCCATGTTAGACGCACTTAAACGATACCGAAGCCACCTTGGGCTCTCGCCGTTGCCTCACCTGGGTGAGCAAACCCCACTGGTGCCTAAAAGTCATGGTAATGGCCCTGTGACCAGCACTCGGCAAATACGTAACTTGGTACAACTTTGTTTTAATCAGGCTCATGAGAACCTCGTAAGTGCTGGTCAAGCAAGCGAAGCAATGGAGCTTAAGGTCGCTACTGTTCACTGGCTAAGGCATACTGGAATCTCTGAGGATGTGAAAATTCGCCCTCGTGAGCACGTAAAAGAAGATGCTGGCCACTCAAGTATGGCCACCACTGATAAGTATATTGATTCAGAGCTTCGGGAGCGTCACGCGAGCGCAATCAATAAAAAAATCCGCCGAGAACCCGAAGAGTTATAAATAGCCTGTTTTTTGCTCAATTCTTATGCCGAAAGCGTCTTAAGAACGCTGCTGCTTACACCTTTATTTTGATATAATCCGCCGCTTTCGCCCTCAAGTGCTGTCGTATGAAATTTGTCATTAAGCTTTTCCCTGAAATCACTATCAAATCCAAGCCTGTACGTAAGCGCTTTATCGTGCAGTTGCGTCGTAATATCAAGGATACATTGAAGCACTTTGGTGTGGATTCCCACGTACAGGGGCAATGGGACAGCATTGAAGTCATTATTCAAGATGACAGCTTAGAGATGCAAACACGCACACAGCTTAAGCGTATCCCCGGCATTGCTAAAATACTGACGGTTAAAGAGCATAACTTTGAAACCTTCGAGGACATTTTTGCAATTGCGAAAGATGCATATGCCGACAGCATTAAGGGCAAAACCTTTTGCGTGCGAATTAAGCGTACAGGACAGCATGATTTTAAATCGGTAGATATTGAGCGCTATGTGGGTGGAGGTTTGCTGCAACACTGCGAAGCAAAATCGGTTAGCCTTAAAAATCCAGACTACACCGTACGAATGGAAATCCGCAAGCAGCGCTTACATACGATTTCAGCCATTGATGCGGGCATGGGTGGCTACCCTCTTGGTTGCCAAGATGGGGTATTGTCATTGGTTTCTGGTGGCTTTGACTCAAACATTGCCAGTTACTTAATGGCTCGACGTGGCTTACAAACCCATTTCTTATTTTTTAATTTAGGCGGCAGCGCCCACGAAATTGGTGTAAAGCAAGTCGCCCATTATTTATGGGAAACATACGCCGTATCTCATGGTGTTAAATTTGTAACAGTGCCGTTTGAAGGTGTGGTGAGTGAAATATTGCAGAACGTCGATAACTCTCAAATGGGCGTTATCTTAAAGCGTATGATGTTACGAGCCGGTAGTCATGTCGCCAAAGAGCTGAATATCGAAGCACTTGTTACAGGCGAAAGCCTTTCTCAGGTATCAAGCCAAACGTTAAGAAATTTAACCGTTATTGACTCTGTCACCGACACCTTAGTATTGCGCCCGCTTATTGCAATGGATAAACCTGACATCATCGATTTAGCACGAGAAATTGGTGTGTATGATTTTGCGGCTAGCATGCCTGAATACTGCGGCGTTATATCGGTCAAGCCGACGACTCGTGCTAAACCCGAAAAAATTGCCGAAGAAGAAAATAACTTTAACTTTGATGTACTAGATGAAGCCATTGCGAACACTCGTATTGAGCGCATTCAAAACGTACTTAAAAGCTCAGAAGGTATTACCGAAGTTGATTTAGTGCAAGTACCGGGAGCTAACGATTTAATTATTGATATTCGCCACCCGCAAGAAGAAGAAACTGCACCGCTTCATTTAACGAACAACCAAATTGAGAAGATTCCATTCTATCAATTAACTAACAAATTAGATGAGCTGCCAAAAGATAAAACGATTCTACTTTACTGTGCAAAAGGCACAATGAGTCAACTTCACGCTCAACAATTAAAACAAAATGGTTTAGAAAACGTTAAAGTATTCAAGCCTTAACTGTTTGAGCTTAACAAAAAATAGAGTTTTTAATGTCTAATCTTAAAGGACTATTAATTAGCTCTATTTTCTTGATTGCCCTTGCCTCCTATCTTAATTTGATCGCGCATTAAAGCGATGCTTGTTTTCTAGGTATCGTTTAATTTTCACTCTATAACTCACCTCTATTCTGTTAAAAACAGACTCATGAGTTATGGGAAAATATTAATAAGCGAGATCTATATGCTAAAAAAAACGTTTTTAAGAAAAATATATTATTATCTGTTCGCCCTCATAACACTATTCTTTTCAGGTCATGCATTTAGCCTGCAATGTGATATTACCATTGAGTCTGGTCAGTATTTACTAGACGGTACAAAAACACCTGTCATGCCAGGTGATAATATTTGTTTAAAAGAAGGTTTGCGTGGGCCCATGAGAATTACCAATATTCATGGTAATGAAGAGGCGCCGATTACCATACTGAATGAAAGCGGATTAGTGACATTCACGCCTTTCGAATACAGCATTGCACTTGAGTATTCTAGCTTCATCCGCATTACATCACATAACCAAGATAGTACGGATCCTTACAAAATGAAGTTCGGCGGTACATTAAGTATTGGGCAGCTGAGTCATGATGTCGAAGTGGATAATATAGAAATATATCGCACTCGCTTTGCCGGCATGATGATTAAAACCGATCCAGATTGCCGAAGTGAAACATGGGGCGAAAACTTCACCATGACAGGTATTAATTTGCATCACAATTTCATTCATGACACAGGAAAAGGTGAAGGCATGTACGTGGGTTATACTGCATTGAGCCGTACACTTGAATGTGATGGCGAAATGGTCACTGTTTATCCCCATAAAATGAAAGGTGTGCGCATTCACGACAACATTATTGAAAACACGGGTGCGGATGGTATCCAATTAAATTCCGTTTTAGCTGATGCACAGATTAAAAATAATAAAATCTACAATACAGGTGTAAGCCCTTTTGCAGTCGTTTGGCAAAATACCGGTATTCAGGTGGGTGGTGACGGCGTCGAAGTGCACAACAATACCATTATTCGCAGCGGTGGTAATTCAATGATGCTAGATGGTGATGATTTGAGTATTAAAAACAACGTTATTATTGATGCCGGTGAAAACGGTATTTTTGCCCGAAATGCAGCGCAACAAAATCCAGCTGTATTTGATGGCATTCCTCATACTTATAGTGGCAACCATATTATCAACAGTAAAGATTATGCAATAAAGTTGTATGCCGTTAATACATTATCCCCCAACCTTATTTATCGCAATATCATTCAAACAGATGGGTCAGTTGATGCTGCAAATCGCTTAAAGACTTTTTCATATTTAAATGACTCAGTCTCTAGAGCAGAGACTGACAATCGACATTATATTTTTAATCCGAACGATTAAATATGAATTTAGATATACGCTCTATCTCTAATGAATAGAGCGTATATTTATAACGTCTACCGCTTTTAAAAAAACAAGTCTTTAGCCTAATTTAATGGGTCATAATAGACTGCAGATGAAAATAAAGCGCAGCCGTTAAATTAAGACAAAGCATAATAAAGTCTAGTGTGAAAATGAAAAGCATAGTCCCCTTTAAAACCCGCCAAACACCTTTTCCGCGCAGATTGCTTAACGCAATGGGAACATTAAATGCAAATTGGCTGCCATGGGCGACAGCAACCACAAAAAGCAAAATAGCCATTTGAGACGCTTTTGGAAATACGTCTAAATTCATCAATAGTAAAATATTTAGCACCGCAAACGCTAAATTAAAACCTCCAAGAAAACGACCTGACTCCGCTAAGACATCAAATACAGGCGTATTACGTTGCTCTTTTGGTATGACGAGTTTTGCAAAAATACGATGACGAATCGAAAACACATTAAAGCCCATAATAAACCATAGGCTATTTAAAATGAGTAATATTTCCAGCATAAAGCAGCCCTCTTGTTATTTATTGGCATTGAATCTAATTCATCATACTCTTAATGTTTTTAGCTGAAACACAGTGACCGCCTATGTGAAAGCTACCTTCGGGTGCCTCATTAATGACGACCCAAGTGTTGGGCTTTAGTTTCTCTCCGAGGACTTTTGCCACTGTTTCAGTTAATGCGCAAGAAAGTTCTTTTTTTTGCGCGACCGTTAAAGCGCCTTCTACCGTGCTAAATGTTAAGATCGGCATCGTATTCTCCTATTCATATATATAATATTATTTTATTTTAGTTAACGGCTGTTAACTTTGCGTCATAAAAAAACAGCTATTTATTTAGCTGCAATTCCAAATAGAATTTTTTCTATTGTTCGCCAATAAAGCGATTTAATATCTTTTTTTGAACGCGGTAAAAGGCCTGAGCCATACAAAGAAAAGAATCCCATATAAGCTGATAACAATAATACAGCTACCTCTCCTGGATTGTCTTGCTTCAAATAACCCTCTTTCATGCACTCTGAAATCCTAGTCGTATAAAAATCAAATGAAATCTTTGATTCGGCTCGTAAATCATCAAAATTAGCCAATTCATCTTTTGTTTCAGACTTAGAGAATATTAATTCAAAGTACTTTGGCTGCTCTAAAATAAAATCGAGCGCATATTCCATTGTCTTGTTTAGTCTTTTTTGTGCCGTCTTCTCATTTAAGGCTGGTATCAAATAGCGTGTATATGTTGAAAATCCCTTTCTTACAAGAAAGTGGAACAGTTCGTCCTTCGAGCCAAAGTGGCGATAAATGGCGGTTGCAGAAATATTAGCCTTATCGGCAATTTTCCGCATAGATAGGCCTTTGTAACCATCAGTTAAATACTGATCGCATGCGCATGCCAATATAATATCTTTTGTAGATTCCATGTTAACGCACGTTAACCTCATAAATAAAAACTGTCAATAGTATTTTAATATCAGGCTTACTGAGGGGTGGGGAAAACGCCAGCAGCCCTATGGCTACTGGCTTGCAAGAAAAAATTTAAGCTAATTGGCAAGGGCTGGCAATATAAAGCCCCACCCCAAATAAATAGCGCCTTCTAAAACGGCTCGCCCGCCTTCGTATGCTTCATTTTTTGGCAAAATAATGCGTACGCATAATTCAGCTAGTGCCAGATATGCCAATAAAAATACAATTGAGCTAACAAGCCACGCTACGATAGCAAGCTGCCATTGAGCATCTAAATCGGAAGCAAAATGAGCGCTACTGCTAATGGCAAGAGCGGCCCCTATATGCTGAAGCGCCGCTTTTATGATCGAAGCACGATTAGATTCATTGATAGATTTAAGTAATCCACCTGATGTCCAGATCAAGCGCAGTCTAGTTTCTAGAGCCAGTAAGCATTGCGATATAACAAAGCCAAACAAAAGCTCTTTTAAACCTAAATTAGAATCTTGCGATGACCACTCCATCGACGCACGTATAACGATAGCCGTGCCAATTAAATGGGCACCTGTAATATACGCAGCGGTAATGTTGCCATGCTGTGTGGCGTTAGAAAGATTAA
>JAWUXY010000013.1:0-16699 GCA_034111105.1 Bermanella sp.
TCTTTTTTAGTGATTTTAAAGAAATGACACAGAATTTTGAACACTACCTTCGCGGGGCGTTTGTGGTGAAAAAAAATAATCCATAATTTTAAATAGGCATAAGTCGGGATGAAATATTCCCGCCTTATGTAGTAATAAAAAATAACTTCTATTATATTTCACACCAACGGAGAGAAGATCGACCCTTGTTCAGGTGTAAATAATCTTTGATATAACTTACATGCCTCGGTATCTGTCATTGACGAAATATAATCTGCCACAACACGATTCACACTTGTGTTATCCGTAATTTTCTTTTGAACAATTAATGGTAATAAAGAATATGGTTTTGATTTCAAAGCAGAAAATAATTCTTTAATTATTTTCTGTCCTTTATATTCAAGTGTTTGTACATAAGGTTGTGAAATAACATTATCAAATACAAAACATTTAAATGAATTAAGAATATCTAAACGCTCGCTTCCCATTTCACATTGAAAATCAAGCAAGGGACTTTCAAACTCATTAAGTCTGACAATTGTTGTTGCCGTAACAAGAGTATTAATTATTGAACTGATAGCTTCTTTTGTTTCTTCTAATTTTCCTGATAGTAGTTTATTTGAAATATAATCTTTATTTTTTCTTGTCCATTTTGTAGTAGCTATTAATGAAAGTTCTTCAAGCTCTCGATTTAATTTTTGGCATACATCTTCTTTGTGTAATAATTTCATGACTAAAGCATCTTCAAGATCATGAACACCATAAGCAATATCATCAGCACACTCCATTATGCTAGCGTCAAAGGATTTGTACTTAGTTTTCATTTTTCCTGTATTATCAAAAACAGTTGTAAATAGCTTTCTATCGTTATCTGAAAGAGGCTTTAGTACCCAATCTAATGTTTCTTTTTCTGAGTCATGAATACATTTTGGTGATGACCATTTACTTACATCTATAGGTAATTGATTTTCAATATTTGGATACGGCCACCGAAAGTCATTATGAATTGCAGGGTATTTAATGACACCAAGTAAAGACCGTCTTGTAAGGTTATAACCGTATTCGCTAGAATACTCCCCAAGTTTGGTCAATATTCTAAATGTTTGTCCATTTCCCTCAAAACCACCATCAGCATGTAAGAAATAATTTAATGTTCTTTCGCCATTATGACCAAATGCAGGATGCCCCAAATCATGAGCTAGGCATATGGTTTCTATTAAGGGAACAGGCGGGATCCAATCTTTACTCTGACAGTTCCTTTTCTTGGATATAAATGCCAGTCTATGTGTTATTGAACTCCCTAATTGCGCAACTTCCATAGAATGGGTTAATCTTGTTCTAAAGAAATCACTCTCTCCCACTCCATGAACTTGAGTTTTCGACTGCAATCTACGAAATGCCACAGAGTTAATAATTCGACTTTGATCTATCCTATAAAGATATTCATGATCTGTATCTGCATTTGTTTTTTTATAATTTTGGCGTTCAATCCAGCATTCCATAACCATTCCTTAGCTACATAAAGTTTAAAAAATTAAGCTGCATACTCTAATAAGATAATACTATATCAACTATGATTATGGACTAATAATATCCCCGAGCAAGCTAGATGGCATAATCACACGCCAAACTGTATTAGCCCTAAAAGAAACAATCGATCTAGTCTTTGCACGAAAACGCACCTACCGTATACCCAAAATGCAAACATGGAAAGCTCTCAGGTTTATATAATTCAACCTCAAACGTACAGGCTCGTCAAAACACACAGCCATAAAAAAAGCCCCGCTTTTTTCAAAGCGAGGCTTTCTTGGTGCGTGCTTACGTTAATGGATTAAAGTAAGTTACGACCTTTTTTAGCGGCGATGCGTAAACGCAATGCATTCAATTTAATGAAGCCTGCTGCATCTTTTTGATCATAAGCACCAGCATCGTCTTCAAACGTTGCTATGCTTTCATCAAATAATGAATCGTCTGACTTACGACCTACAACAATCACGTTACCTTTGTACAATTTAATACGTACGGTACCGTTTACGTGTGTTTGGGTCTCATCGATCGCCGCTTGTAGCATTTTACGCTCAGGGCTCCACCAGTAACCGTTATACACTAACTCAGCATAACGAGGCATTAGCTCATCTTTTAAGTGCGCAGCATTACGGTCAAGCGTCAAAGACTCAATGGCACGGTGAGTTTTCATCATCACAAAGCCCGCTGGGGTTTCGTAACAGCCACGTGCCTTCATGCCTACGTAACGGTTTTCAACGATGTCGGTACGACCGACGCCGTTTTCGCCTGCTACTTTGTTTAGGTATTCCATAACGGTAGCTGGGCTCATGTCTTTACCGTCGATAGCAACAATATCGCCGCCTTGGTAAGTCACGTCTAAATAGGTCGGGGTATCAGGTGCCGCTTCTGGCGACTTGGTCCACAACCACATGTCTTCTTCTGGCTCATTCCAAGGGTTTTCAATTAAGTCACCTTCGTATGAGATGTGCAGTAAGTTAGCATCCATTGAATATGGCGACTTCTTACCGGCTTTGTTTTCAACTTGAATACCGTGATCAGCACAGTAAGCCATTAGCTTTTCACGGCTGTTCAAGTCCCACTCCCGCCAAGGAGCAATCACTTGTACGCCAGGCTTAAGCGCATAAGCACCTAGCTCAAAACGCACTTGGTCGTTACCTTTACCGGTTGCACCATGGGAGATGGCATCAGCACCCGTCTCGTTAGCGATTTCAATCAAGCGCTTAGCGATTAATGGACGTGCAATAGAGGTACCTAAGTAGTACTCGCCTTCATAGATGGCGTTAGCACGAAACATAGGGAATACAAAGTCGCGAGCGAACTCTTCGCGCAAGTCTTCAATGTAGATTTCTTTGATACCCATGGCCTCGGCTTTTTTGCGCGCAGGCTCTAACTCTTCGCCCTGACCTAGGTCAGCGGTAAACGTTACGATTTCAGCTTGGTATTCTTCTTGTAACCACTTAGCGATTACAGAGGTATCCAAACCACCGGAGTAGGCCAAAACAATCTTATTGATCTTGGACATTAAGTGCTCCTAAAGGCATAGAACATTGGCCACTTGATGGCCAATACGGATAAAATCAGGTGGCGTATTCTATCGGGAATACTGGCCATACGCCAGTATTGGTCTAATGTAGATAAAAAGCTTCGGCTTATTATGTCCATTTCAACCTTGCCTTGAGGGCTCTCTATGAAATTAGCGCTCACCCTGATTTTCAGTCTTTTAATGACGAACCTCGCCTACAGTGATGACTTAGAAAGCTCTAATATCAAAGGCTTTCAATTCAGTTACATGGATATCGAAAAAAACTGCACCGCCCAGCGGGAAGGCCAAGAGTCCCTTTCTATTGAATGCAAAGGCAGCGACCTAAAAAGTGTCTCCCGAAGCTGTGGCGGCTACATATCGAGAGGGCTAGAGAGCGCTAAGCTCAACTGTGGTGGGTCATTATGGGTATTGAATCAACGCTGTAAAATCGAGATGCGTGGGGCCGATTACGGCGAGATTAATTGCAAAATATGAATTTGGCTAACTAAATAACCATCAATACCAAGCAAGCGATTGCTTGGTTTAAATTAATTGCCTCTACTCTATAGGCCTAGAAATCCATCTGCGTATGCCCATGAATCGCAGCATTCAAAATGTCGTTATCAAAGAAGCAAGATCTGGTATTTAGCCCAATGTTGACCTCGATTACTCAATACAATATCGGCATTGTACCAATCAGCACCAAGCGGTTTTCTGACTCAATAACGGCTGGCGAACATGTCATTTAACATAATATTCGAGACAGCAAAATATCCATGTATGACTTAGATGTGGCATTGTGTAAAAAGTAAAAGCCCTAAGTTTAATAAGTGACTTTCAAAATACTCTTTTGAATGACGTGAGCTACAAATATTAATAAAACGTTAACAACACATTACGGCATTGCACATTGTAAGCTGCTTAAATGTATTTATAGGATTGATTAACTGACATTGGCAGACCATATGAACGCACGGACTCAAGCGAAACGCCCTCCCATTATCAGTAAAGCCATGGTGGTGGTAGCCTGTTTTATTCATGTGGCCCTTAGCATTATTAACTTCAACTTTACCGCTTTAGTAAACGGTATTGCACTGCATAACAGTCATGTAAATACGCTCATGTTAGCGATGATACAACCGGCAATCGTCGCCGCTATCCTCGCACCGATATTGTGTACACTTCGTCACACTGATTTTATCGACGAGTTTAGAAATATTTTATTTATCGCTGTGGGTTTATTTATGATTTACACCCTTGCGGATATGGCCGGCATACTTGGTTAAGCCAGCACTGTTTCAATAAATTTTTGTATATCTTTTACTTGTGACGGGCATACATTGTGCGCCATTTGGTAGTCATTCATTGTCGGTTCAAAACCCGCTTGCTTTAACTGATTCAATGCGCGCTCGCCTAAACTCATTGGCACCACATCGTCTAACGTACCATGACTTAACCAAATCGGGGTCTGTTTAAATTTCGCATTATTCATCACGCTGGTATCTGCAATATAGGTGCTCATAGGCATCACCCCTGCCAATGAATGTGCGCCATTAAATAAAACGTCATAGGCCACCGCACCACCTTGTGAAAAGCCAGCAATAATGATGCGTTCACTAGGGATGCCTGTTGCAATTAACTCATCAATTTTTGCCAAAACCTGTTCACGAGATTCAGCCAAATCATTTAAGTTAGCTTTGCGCTCAACCCCTTCTATTTGTAAATCATACCAAGCCGGCATGCTTGCCCCACCATTAATGGCAACACTGCGCTGTGGCGCATTAGGAAACACATAATGCATGGCAATACGCTTATCAAAATTAAGGTGCTTGGCCATCGGGGCAAAATCATCGCCAGTGGCACCTAAACCATGCAGCCAAATAATCGCAGCATTAGCAGGCCCGCTTTTAGGTTTTATTTCAATACAAGGCAAATATGTTTGAGTGTTCATCACTATTTCTTAAGTATAAGTTCACGTGCAGCTTAAAACACCTTGCCTGTTTTTAGCAATTGAAAGTTAACAGATTAAAATAAGCCTTTTTGACGTATTCGGCTGACATTTGCATTCATCAAATGCCGTATCACATAGCGAAATAGGTATTTTTTAATGCCTGTTAAATTGCTACCAACCGAAGCATAAAAATCATCCGGCTGATTAAACACGCCAAAGTCATCAGCAATGCCTTCTTTTTGTATATACGTATTTGAGCCTGTCCATTCGTTATCAGGTTTTTTCAAGCATTTAGTGGCAATACCATAACCACTAAAGTCATCACATTGATCAGCAAATCGCACTTGAACTTGTGATAAATACGCATGATCAATAATGTACCCTTCTAATTCTAACCATTTACCATCGAGATAAACCTCCACCCAACTATGAACAATACGCTCAGGCGCAAGAGCGAATAAATAATTAGGGATAGCGCCCCGCTGTAGCTCATTAAAAATGGTAAAACCATGTATCCGGTTTGGAATACCCACCGCTCGTAATAAAGCCATTAACAAGGTGCCCTTGGTGTTGCATTGACCATAACCATCTACGAGTACCTGGCTAGCGCTTAAGGTGTCATCAAAGTTATAGCCAAAATGTATTTCATCCCTTACATAGTTGTATATTTTAAGAATTGCATTGCTTGCTGATAATTGACTCCAATCTTTCTTAGCAAGTAAAGATTGGATGCTTGGATGGTTAAAATCCAACATTCGAGTGGCCATTAAATTATGTGAAAACTGACTTGATTCTAATGGATGATCTTTTTGAGGTGACATCTGCTCTCTCCTATATTGAGTAAGAAAGCATACCGCTAGGTGAAATTTAAGAATTGAATAAACTGGCTATTTTGTAATTAATCTTTAGCCTTTAAAACTTGGCTAGCCTGTCGAATACTGAGCCCGAACATAGCCCGAAAATTACGGCTTAAATGTGCACTATCGGAGAAACCAGCCACGTGGGCGGCTTGCGTTGCAGGTGAACCTGCAATCAGAAGATTAACAGCACAAAGCATACGCCGCCATAACAAAAAAGGACGCCAAGCAATGCCCATTTGTTCTTTAAATACATGCAAAAAACGACTTTCAGAGAGCCCTAAGCCAACGGCAACATCCTCAGCCTTCCATTTTTCCGGCTTTAAGCATGCCTGTTCAAAACAAGTATTCAAATTATTTAAAAGATGTTTAATGCGGCGATCTAAGTCATCACGAACAGTCAATTGTACATAACGGTTTAAATCATGAACATCATGGATGCTAGATAGAATACCTTGAAATAATGGCGCAAGCGCTGTTAAGGGCGAATCAAACAGCTGCTTGGTCCCGCCATCAAAAGGCCGGATTTCATTCCATGCTCTAACGGTTTGTCCGTTCAAGACGGCAATAAGATTTTCACCAAGCTGTGATTGTGGCTCAACCAGTACAACCCAACCATGCGCCATCTCGAGTTGATGTGGCACATTGGCACTTATGACCGCCGCACTTTTTATAACCTCACTGCCAACATGCAAACACGACACATCACTTGGCCAAACAATTTGTACGGCATTGTGTGAATGAGGCTTAGCATCTAAAGATGCGCCATAAACCATTAACACACCGGACATCGTCCAAATATTGTTCATCAACTAATGTCTTGTAATAGCTGTCGTGGCGATGCATTTAATACATCACGATTTGCCCAAAAACCACTAATTAAAATACTGGTTAATGCTAATACTGGGATCCCTACCCACAATGACCAATGAGGTAACCAGCTCACATCAAAAATAAACACATACAACGCAAAACTAATGGACTCAAACGAGGCAATGGCCAATACACTGGCCACGAATGCAAGTGTCACATACTCACTGCGAATGCGCGCTCGAATCATTTTTTTACTCGCGCCAAAAGTACGATACAACGCCGCCTCATGTTTGCGTAAACTTAAGGTGCTTAACAAAGTAGCAAACATAAGCACCATGGCACATATCAATACTAACGCTAAAATAGCCTCAACTGCCACACTGGTTTGCGTTAATATTTCACGTACTTGCTTGAGGATCTGATCAATTTCAATAATGGTCACCGCCTTAAATTGCTGATTCATGTCGATCAGCCAGCGGCTTTGTGTTGGTGGTAAATAAAAGCTGTTTATATAGGTATGATGAAAATCGTTAATGACACCATCGGCAAATACCACATAGAAGTTCGGGCGGAAATTCTCCCACTTCACATTACGCAAGTTTTTCACCTTGGTAACAATCTCGCTGCCCGCAATGTTAAAGGTAATCGCATCGCCTAATTTTAAATTTAAACGACGCGCTAATTCAGACTCCATGGATATAGCGTTCTCTGTAAGCGATGTATCATCAAACCACTCACCATCAGACAGGGATTCATCTTGGGTTAATTCTGCGCTCCACGTTAAATTTAACTCCCGCTTCAATGCATTAGGTGCGTCGTCTTCTGGGTATAGCTCGTCTACATTCACATTATTAATATGCGTTAAGCGACCACGCACCATTGGGTAAAAGTCACTGGCGGCCAAACCTTTAGCGTTTAGGGCATGTGCAAAGTCGGCTTTTTTATCAGGCAGAATATTAATAGCAAAATGATTCGGTGTATCTGCTGGCACTTGTTGTTGCCAATCTTCAAATAAATCACCGCGCACCAGCCAAATTAACGCCACCGAGGTAAAAATAAACGCAAACGCCGCAACTTGTGAGCGAGCATAGTATTGGTGACGGTTTAGTTGGGTTAAGCCCACTCGTAAAAACGGTGGTAAAAAGCCTTGTACTTTCATTAAGGCCTTTAACAATATGCTTGATAGCACGCCGTATACTAATAACAAAATAGCCAAGCCAATGACAAACACCACAGACAATATAATGCTATTGGTTAACAAATATGCCAATGCCAACATAATCACCACAGCCAATACAAAAAACACATTGGCTTTCACCGACTGTGGGGCTAACTCACGCCGCAATACACGTACAGGGCTCACTTGATTCAAGTTTAAAATAGGTGCCATAGCCACCAACATTAAAACAAGCGCTGCGCACACCAAGCTGATCAATACGGGTAACACGCGTGCTGGCATTAAGTCTTTGGGTAAGATATCTGCCACGGTTTCAAGTAATGCAAAGTGTAATACAAAACCAAGTAACGCACCCATCACCGCACCTAAAATGGCGGTGAACAATAATTTATAAATAAAGATATTACGCACCTGTGCACTGGATGCGCCTAAGCAACGCAGCAAAGCTGCTGTATTATAGTGACGTTCACTATAACGCTTGGCGCACAACGCAATGGCCACGGCAGCAAGTAACACACTAATCAAACTAGCAAGCGATAAATACTGTTGTGCTTTTTGCAGTGCATTACCCACATTGTTTTGGCTGTCTTCGACGCCGGCTAATTTATCGGCTTTGCTTAATTGTGGTTTTAACCAGGCAACAAACTGCGAGAGCGCATCTTCACTGCCTGTGTAGTATTGCTTGTACCAAATACGACTGCCTTCGTTGACCACACCCGTTTTAGGCACGTCGGCGTAGTTCATTAACAAACGGCCAAATGGGCTAAATAAACTACCCGAGCGATCCGCGTCTTGCTGTAAAATTTTATCCACCACAAACTCTGCATTACCAATCTCTACGATGTCACCCAGTTTGGCATTTAGTTTTTGCAAGATACGCTCTTCTGCCCATACCTTACCTTGCGCAGGTGCTTGTTTAATTTTTTGCGATTGCGTAGCTTCATCAGCATAAAAACCATCCGCTATTTGGTTAAAGCCTTTTAGCGGGTAATTATCTTGAACGGATCGCACCCGTATAAGTTGTAATTGATCGTGAGCAAACGCCATGGTAGAAAACCCAAGCGCCGTAGATGAGCTCAAACCTAACGACAGAGCATGTTGAATATAATCACTGGATAGCTCACGGGTACTAAATACCGTTAAGTCACCGGCGATTAATTCGCTCGCGCGATATTCCATTGTGCGAGATAGACGATCACTAAAGCTTGAGATCATCGACATACTTAATGCTGCTAATAAGGTAGCGGCAATTAATAAACGTTTTTCACTGCTGCGTAAATCATTATACCAATGCTTACATGCCAGCAGAAAAACCTGATGGTGTTTCATATTCTCTCCTGCTGATAATTAAAGTGTTGGGGTTTCGCTGGTGACGGTTTCGATCAATTTTCCATCAATTAAATGCACTTGGCGCTGGCAACGTTTGGCGAGAGTCTCGTCATGGGTTACCAATACTAATGTGGTATTAAGCTGGGCATTCAAATCAAACAATAAGTCTTCTATTTTCTCGCCAGTATGCTCATCTAAATTACCTGTCGGCTCATCGGCATATAACACATCCGGCTCACAAGCAAACGCACGGGCAATGGCCACTCGCTGTTGTTCGCCGCCACTTAATTGATTGGGCTGATGATCTAAGCGCTCTGACAGCCCGACTTTATCTAACCAGCTTTCGGCCTTGGCTTTAGCATTGGAGTCCCCGGTCAACTCAAGCGGCAGCATCACGTTATCTCGCGCACTTAAATGAGGGAGCAATTGAAAATTTTGAAATACGAAACCCACATGCTGTTTACGCACGGCCGCGCGGCCATCTTCACTCATTACCGATAAGTCTTGCCCTTGAATACATACTCGGCCACTTGTGGCTTGGTCTAGGCCGGCTAACAAGCTTAACAACGTGGATTTGCCCGAACCGCTTTTACCCACTATCGCAATGGTTTCACCCGCTGCCACAGATAAATTCACATTCGCTAAAATGTTTAAGGTCTGCTCACCCAATGTAAGCGACTTGCACAGGTCTTGAACTTCAATCATGGCGACATTAATCCGTAAATAATCTATATGTAATAGGGGCAATAAGGTTCATCAGATCACTTTTAACCATTAAAATTCAAGCAAGTTTGCATTTGTTTACGTAAACTGCCGATTTAATCCCTCAAGCCTCTTAATTACCTAAGAGTCAAAACAAGGCATTACCCATGAAAGACTGCAACTCCTGCGGTAAATGCTGCATAAAATACAGTAACGGCGGCTTATCCGCCTCAAAGGCTGAAATCAACACTTGGCAAGACGACGCCCCTGAAATAGCCGCCTATGTGCACAATGGTGAAATTTGGCACGACCCAAAAACGAAGCAACTTATTGAACTGTGCCCATTCTTAGAGAACGTACCCAACAGCAAGGTGTATACCTGCGCCATTTATTACAATCGTCCAGACGATTGTCGGTATTACCCCAGCACCTTCGAAGAGATGGTGGCCGACGGCTGTGAGATGGTCGAAACCAAGGATTTAAAAAATCCAAAAAAAGCACGTCAAACGTTGGACATAATAATGAGTGACAGCCGATATTAATATGAATCAGATAATAAATGTTATTACGTCTTGAGCATTCCCAAATACTGCTCTCGCTATTTTCACTCTCTTTTACATGCTTTTAAAAGTTACGCTCATTTTCAAACGCTTGCGATAAGTGCTGTATCACTAATTTAATCCTTTCAACATTGCGTAAATCTGGGTGCGTTAACAACCATAAATGACTGAGGTTACTTTCATTAATTTCAAATAACTTGATGAGTTCTGGTCTAGATTGGTCATCCGGCAAAAATGCCAACCCCAGACCAGATTCTACTAAATAAGACATGGCCGTTAAATCATCACTGCGTGTAATCACCTGGTCTGAAAAATGTTTATCTTGCCAAATAAAAGCCGATAAACGACTTATTGAGCCTGTCGCACCAATTAAAGAATGATTAATTAATTCACTTGCACTACCAGGCAAGCCAAAATTATTTTTATATTTTTCACTTCCAAACACACTCCAATTAAGCGCCCGCACCGGCTTACCAATTAAGTGCTCTGGTGGCGATAATGTCGCTCGCACAGCAATATCAGCTTGACGATTTGACATATTAAATTCTTGATTACTGACCAATAGCTCAATGCGTATGTCAGGGTACACTTCATTAAAGTCAGAAATATAACGAGGTAAATAGCGGTAAGCGATATTATTAGGTGCCGTTATTTTAACGACGCCATTGGGCTTAAAATCTTTACCCACTATGTGGCGACTTATACCATCAAAAGAATTTTCAATATTTTGCGCAAGCTTTAGCAACTCATGCCCTAAGGCTGTTAATTCGTAGCGGTTATTTATGCGTTCAAATAGCCGGCCACCTATTTGATCCTCGAAAGCATTCAAGCGCCTAAAGATCGTGGAATGGTTCACCACAAGCTCATCCGCCGCCGCGGATAATGAACCTCGACGAGCAATCGCAAGAAATACCTTTAGTGAATTCCAATCCATACTCAACCCCAAACATTGCAAAACTGCAAACCATTATTGCATAGATTGCCAATTTACCTGCAACTTCGCAAGATTGATAATATGCGTACACCTTTAAACGCGGATCGAGACAATGAATAACTTACTAAATATCAACACCAGCCAATTAATCTTGCGAGTCTCACTCGCTACTGTACTTTTGGCCCACAGCCTCTATTTAAAGCTGGTAGTGTTTACCTTAGCTGGCACGGCACAGTTTTTTAGCTCTATTGGCTTGCCGGAAGTACTCGCATATATCGTCTTTTTAATAGAGGTTATTTCAGGTATTGCGCTGTTATTAGGATTAAAGACACGCTTTTTTTCGCTATTAGTATTTCCTATTTTACTGGGCGCTACGTGGGCACACGTTAACAACGGCTGGTTATTCAGCAATATTGGTGGTGGTTGGGAATATCCACTACTGCTCTCTTTCATGGCACTTGCACAGGCTGGCTTAGGAGATGGTAAATACTCGCTAAGCACTTACCTTTCATCAACACATCAACACAAGAATCATAGGAGAATAATTGTATGAATCAGCAAAGCTTTCACCTTATTGCTCATGTGTTATGCCCCTATGTGCAGCGGTCAATTATCACATTAGAAGAAAAAGGCATTCCTTACACCCGAACAGATATAGACCTTGCGGAAAAACCAGAATGGTTTAAACAAAAATCCCCCATGGGAAAGGTGCCCATATTATTAGTAGATGATAAACACACTCTGTTTGAATCATCTGTTATTTGTGAGTACCTAGATGAAATCACGCCTGGCTCCTTACATCCGGTTGATAGCTTTGAAAAAGCATATCATCGTTCATGGATTGAATTTGGCACCAGCATACTGAACAACATTGCCAGTTTATACAATGCAAAAGACAGCCCATCTTTTGAAATCACTCACACTGAAATACAACGCAAGTTCGCCCATATTGAAAAAGAACTAACAGATAGTCCTTTTTTTACTGGCGAGACGTTTCATTTAATAGACGCGGTATACGGAACGATTTTTCGATACTTTAAAGTATTCGACACATTTATTAACTTAAGAACGTTTGATAATTTACCAAAGTGTCAGGCATGGCTTAATGCATTAAAGCAACGCCGTTCAATTCAGAACGCCGTTTCTAAAGATTACCCAAGCCACCTGATAGATTTCTTAAAAAACCGGGAGAGCCACATTTCAAAACTTGTGTTATTGAACAACAAGAAACACTAAGCAAGCTTTCTTATTACCGGCCCTTGAGCAATTCAAATTTGGCACCCTGAAAAACCTTTACAGGGTTGCCTCTTTCAAGCTCTAAATGGTTTAACCAAGCTTGTTTTGACGCTTGCAGCATAGATTCTTGTTTTTTATCTGCCAGCTTCTGCAATAACAATGCCTTTGCAATCCTTTTATTCGCATGCTGGCTGCGCTCTGACTCACTTCGAACCGAAATGCCCGTTTCTACATGAGTCGCTTTAACCGCAGAGTCTGTTGTATTAACATGCTGACCACCCGCACCTGATGCACGACACGTTTCATATTTAATGAGCACATCAAAACATGAATCATCTCGTTCAATTGTTTTGCACTGAAAAAACCAGTTTTTCTTTTTATGCATTAATCGAAAAGGGCTTTGCGTTTTCCACAACATGACCCCACTCCAGCTGTTTATAATGTGTTGGCTGCGCTCGCCGCTTAATTCAATTAAAACAGAGTGAAAGCCATATTTAGATTTACGACTATCAACAATAGATAGCGTGACCCGTTTATTTTTACACTCCTGCTTAATCGCGTTTAAAGCATGATCAACTGCCTTACAGCACTCTTCAGGCCCTTGGCCTGCTGTTAACTGCAATAAATTCATGAGCACGGCCCTTCCGTCTTGAAGGTGATCACGGGCTTTAATTTTGCAATAACGTCGATAAGCCCAGCATCAAGCATTGACTCAATAACAGAAGAGCAGTTTTTATACGCTTGCGGCGCCTCGTCATAAAGCAGTTCTTTATTACCGCATATAACTCGACTGCCAAATTTTGTTCTGTTTAAATCTTCCTTAGAGTATTTAGAGCTCAACCTTGCTTGGCAATCGCCCCGCTTCCACTTTCGGCCAGCGCCATGGGCCAAAGAGTTCAATGCAATATCGTTATCTAACGGTTTCACAAGATACGTGTAATCCCCTCTTGAACCAGGAATAACAACCACGCCTTTATCAGAAGGCGTCGCGCCTTTGCGGTGCAAGTATCCAGTTTGATGGCCTATAACAGCCTCTGTAACCAAATTATGATTAACATCTAAAACCATATTAGCGTTGATATTAACCGACTTACAAAATCGCTTTGCTATTAAATATCGATTTAACTCAGCCCATCTTAATGCCATGTTGTGTTCATGCATGTATTCAAAAAACGGCTGCGTATTTGAAAATACTGCATCATGATTATGAGCAGAAAGATAAGCATCTAATATGCTGTGTCCAAGCCCACGCGAGCCAGAATGAACCAATAATATCGCTTTGTTTTTATCAAGGTTTAGATTGCTAAAAACATCATCGTTGAATATTTCATCCACTTCTTGAAATTCAGCAAAATGATTACCACCACCTATTGTTCCCAAACTGGCATCAAAGTCAGTAGAATCAATATTACGGTGTGTTCTTTCTTCTGATATTAGCGACTGCCACTCACTTGATAGCGGTGATTCTAAATCTTTCAGTTTTTTAACCCACTTGTCTTTATTGAGCTTTGAAATCAATTGATCAGTCTGCCAAAGCGACATACCACAACCAATATCGTTGCCCACTAACGCTGGGTAAATGCGATCTAAACTAAAAAATGCAGCACCGATCGGATAACTTTTCCCCGGGTGTAAATCTGGCATACCAACGACAGACGTCATGCTCTCTAGTTCAGATGTTTTGACAAGTTGCTGTACCGCTAAGTCTTCTATCCATGTTTTTTTGGACGCAACAAGACTCACGGATTTTGAGATTTTTTGAACGTAATTGTCCATAAACCAATCCTTTAATTAGTAATAAAATAGATTGGCAGGCCTACTGGCCCATAGAACAACGTCTTAGACTAAGCGTAGAGACCTGCGAAAAAGGTTTATTAAATTTGACATATTGAACCTCCTTGCAGTATTGAAGTGAATTAAGGCGTGCATAATATCTCGATAAATATAAAAATCAACTTTTATTATGTAACCTAATGCCTTAAAAAATAATAGGTGTGATTATGCTACCATTTTATCCATTTAAAATAATGGCCTGTGATGCACCCGGCCAAGATTAAAATAGTAATGATTTTGGCCTTGCTACTGCTTAATTAAGCCAACATAGGTATTGATTTTTATATCGACAAAAACCGGTCCTACAATCATCAAACCGGTACTCGAACACTTATAACTTTCTGGTATAGTTATTCATTATTGAATATTGATCCTCAACCATAATGATAATAAAGGGCACTCTATGAAATTTGGCGGCGTAATATTTGGCAGCGTGTTTTTTTTGGCAGGCTTAACGGCCTTTTATTTTTCAGTAATAAGCACCTTGTTTGATGCCGTACAAATGCAGTCTTGGCAATCAACCCTAGCTGAATTAAACAGCGCAGAGGTTAACAGTTACCAAAGTCGTAATGATGATGGCTCGTACACAACTATGTATTCTGTCGATATGGAATATGAATACTGGAGTGATGGCAGATCCTACACAGGTAATCGCGTAGATATTAGTGAAAACAACAGCAGTGATAGCGATAAGCATTACCAGCGTTTACATCAATTAAAACAAGAGGCCAAACGAGACCAATTCAAGGTTTGGGTTAACCCTAATGATCTAAGTGAATCCGTTTATGATCGTGCGGTAGACATTAAACTGACCTTAATCATGGCACTCTTTTCTTCGACATTTATGTTAGTCGGTGGCGGTATTATTCAAGTGAGTCGTAAAAAAGAAACGCCACTTCCATCCGGTATCAAATCTGATCCAAGTAAACCTTGGACAACACGAGCTGAATGGGCATCAAAAATGCTTTACTCCAATGCTGAAAGCAAGCTGGGGCTCATTAAATTCTTCACTATTTTAGCAACACTCTTTCTGGGTGTATTTGCATTGGCATTATTTGGTCAGCACCCTGTTGCCACTGCATTTTCGTTTATATTTTGCATCCCTCCTGTGCTTATGTTTCGCTGGTATAGGAAGACCAAACGCGAATGGGATAATTTCGACAAGGTCCCCCTACACCTTAAACCTTACCCTGGCGTGATTGGTGGCACTGTCGGTGGTGATATTTCAGTGCCTTGCGCTTACACCTCAGGTGATCAGTACACTCTTGAGCTTAAATGCACACATCATTGGACAACACGAAGCGGAAAAGAAAACCGCAGCCATAGCAGCACTATTTGGTCAAAAGTCATCAAACCAACGCCTAGGGCTAGCAGCAACGCCACTCGCCTTACCTTTGAATTTGATGTTCCGTCTGACAAACCTTCATCTAGCGCACCGGATAATGATTACCATAGCTGGACGTTGGACATCAGTAGTCAATTAAAAGGCATTAACTTTAACCGTGAATACGAAATACCGGTATTCGTCACACGAGATAGCAAAACCATAGAAGATGAGCTAACACAGCAACCTCTCACAACACAGCAAAAAGCCGATATTCATTCACGGCTATCGGTCAACCAAAACAAAAACCCGCTTAATCATTCTTCTATGACTGCAAGTACAAAGCCGACTGAAAACTCATCACTCAGCTTTCATACACCCGGCTCTAAAGCCGGTTGGTTCATTGGCGGCATCGGGCTGTTATTTTTTATTATCGGTGTGGTGATTGCCAATACAGCTGAATCTTTTTTTGGTTTTGTATTTGCGGCAATGGCGACTGTTTTCATCGCCCTTGGGATATTAGCGCTAGGGCGAAATTGTCATGTTCGTGTACAACCTAATCAATTAGAAGTGGATGTTTTTATTTTTTCTAAAATAATTAATCAACATCGCTTTACATCTCAAGAAGTTGAAGACATTAAACCGCGTAAATCGTCTAGTACATCTCAAAATGGTAAAACAGTTAACGAGAAATACAGCCTTATGTTGACCACTAAAAAAGGGAAATCCATTGATTTAGGTGGTGAGTTTGCATCCATGAAAAATGCCACTCATATGAAATTAGAAATAGAGTCGATATTAAATGCTATTAAATAATACCGCCAATAAAATGGACAACTGAAACTTAAAAAATACTGATTATTATCGGCATAGGTCAGGCACTGACTGAGCTACTTTTTTATAAAACGATAATACGAACTCACATCGCTGAAGCCCAATTTATTTTCACGGGCTT
>JAWUXY010000014.1:0-56488 GCA_034111105.1 Bermanella sp.
CCGGTTACTCGGTTGTTGCTTTTTTTGCTGCACGTAATATCGCTGTGGTGGCCATGGACACTCGTGAACAGCCTCCATATGCAAAGCAAATACTGCAAAACTTTCCAAGCGTTACATTGTACTTGGGCGCGTTAAATAATGATGTTTTGTTTGGCGCACAGAAAATTGTTGTCAGCCCAGGATTACCTTTAGCGACACCCGAAATTAAAGCTGCGATTGATCATGGTGTTGAGGTAGTCAGCGATATTCAAGTATTTGCTGATTATGCCAAGGCACCTGTTTTAGCCATTACAGGGTCGAATGCAAAAAGTACCGTCACCAGTTTAGTGGGCCTTATGGGGCAAAACGCTGGGTTGAATACGGCGATAGGCGGTAACTTAGGCACGCCAGCGTTAGACCTTATTGCCGATGATGTTGATTTGTATGTCATGGAATTAAGCAGCTTTCAGCTTGAAGCAACATCTAATTTGAATGCGCTGGCTGCAACGGTGTTAAACATAAGCCCAGATCATCTAGATCGCTATGAGAGCTATAACGAATATTATTTATCAAAGCATCTTATATTTAATGGCTGTAAGTACGGCGTTATTAATTTAGATGATGCGCTCTCTTTGCCGCAGTTAAAGCAGCCAGAGAAAAAAATAGGGTTTACTTTAAATACGCCCAAGGCTGAAGAGTTTGGTGTTATTAATCAAAATGGAGTGCTCTTTTTAGCAAAAGGCGATTTTGCTTTATTAAATTGTGAGCAGCTAAAAATAAAAGGCAGTCATAACCGTAGTAATGCATTAGCGGCATTGGCATTGGGTGAGGCTGCAGGTATTAGCATGGAGAGCATGTTGAGCACCTTGCAGCAGTTCCCGGGGCTTGAGCATCGTTGTCAGTGGGTTGGGCAGAAAGCAGGTGTTGATTTTTATAATGATTCGAAAGGCACAAATGTGGGCGCCACGCTCGCTGCATTAGACGGTTTAGGGCCAGATATTAGTGGTAAGTTGATACTTATGGCTGGTGGCGTGGGTAAAGATGCCGATTTTAATTTTCTACAATCAGCGGTTAGTGAATTTGTTGATACCTTAGTGTTGTATGGACAAGACCGTCACGATATTGAGCGTGCTTTAGCGGGTTCTGCTGACATTATTATGGCGTCTAGTTTTGCAGATGCATTTGAAAAAGCACACTCAAGTGCAACAAAAGGTGATGCAATTTTATTATCACCCGCGTGTGCCAGTTTTGACATGTTTAAAAGTTTTGAGCACAGAGGTGAGACCTTTGTGAAACTGGTGGAGGGCCTATGAGTTCGGCTACTCGCACCACGCAAACCGTGCCGGTTTGGCAGCAGTTTGATTTTAAGCAATCCATCATTGTGGATCGTAGCTTATTGTGGGCGGTTGTGATTTTAGCATCTATAGGTTGGTTAATGGTGACATCCGCCAGTATGGATTGGGCGCAGCGTCAGTTTGATAACAACTTATATATCAGTTTTCGTCATGGTATTTATTTAATACTGGGTGCGATCACTGCGTTTTTAGTTGCCCATGTCCCGTTAGAATGGGTACGTAAAATGAGTGGTGTTCTCATACTATTGGCGTTAATTAGTTTAGTGATGGTTGTCATTCCGGGTATTGGCCGTGAAGTGAATGGCAGTATGCGTTGGGTTTCATTGGGATTTATGAATGTTCAGCCTAGTGAGTTCGCCAAACTTGCAACCGTTTTATATATGGCCAGTTATTTAGATCGTCGTAGAGACGAAGTGCAGTCAAAGTGGTCTGGTTTTATTAAACCGCTGTTTGTTTTGGCATTGCTAGCGGTACTGTTATTACTTGAACCTGATTTTGGTGCAGTCGTGGTGTTAATGCTGGCGAGTTTAGCATTGCTGTTTTTAGGTGGTGTAAAAGCCAGTCAATTTATATTAACGGCCATTGTAGTAGTCGGGGCCTCAATTTTAATTTTGTTATCTCAGCCGTATCGGTTAAAACGTCTTACGGGTTATTGGGAGCCTTGGACGCAAGAAAACGTCTACGGGAGTGGTTATCAGCTCACGCAAAGCTTAATTGCTTTTGGTCGAGGTGAGTTTTCGGGTGTCGGTCTTGGTAATAGTATCCAAAAGTTATTTTACTTACCCGAAGCGCATACTGACTTTGTGTTTGCAATATGGTCAGAAGAAACCGGTTTGTTAGGTGCAGGACTTATTATTGGTTTGTTTATTTTTATTTTTACTAAAGCGATGAAACTGGGTCGCAGAGCATATGAAAGCCAGCAATATTTCGCCGCCTTTGTTGCTTATGGCATGGGTTTACTGATTGGCTTTCAGGGGTTTATTAATTTAGGTGTGAATATGGGGCTGTTACCAACAAAAGGCTTAACGCTGCCGTTTGTCAGTTATGGTGGGTCAAGTTTAATTGCATGCTGTATTGCTCTTGGTTTGTTGTTGCGAGTTCATCACGAAATGGAGAGTGCAAATGTCAAAAGGTAACGTGATGATTATGGCAGGTGGCACCGGCGGACATGTAATTCCTGCGATGAGTGTTGCAAAAGAATTAAAAATAAAAGGTTATACTGTACATTGGTTAGGCAGTGTTAAAGGTATTGAAAATGACCTTGTGCCAGATGCGGGTTATACCTTGCATCGTATTTCGGTTACTGGATTGCGTGGCAGTGGCATATTAAAAGCCATGTTGGCACCTTTACAAATTTTGCGTGCTTTATGGCAAACATTAAAAGTTTACCGTCAAGTAAAGCCGGTTATGGCATTGGGTATGGGCGGTTTTGCATCTGGTCCTGGTGGTTTAATGGCGTATATTTTACGTGTGCCATTGGTTATTCATGAGCAAAACGCGATTCCAGGAATGACCAATTCTATTTTAAGTGGTTTGGCTAAATATTTGTTGCAGGCATTTGAAGGGACATTTCCACAGAAGAAAAATGCTAAGAGCGTCGGTAATCCTGTGCGTCAGTCGATTGTGGCGATTGCAGCGCCCGAAAAACGATTAGCCGAGCACAGTGAAAAATTAAATGTTTTAGTGGTCGGTGGCAGCTTAGGTGCAGTTGGTATTAATAATGTGATGATTGACGTTATGGCGATGGATGCAAAACATATTAATGTTTGGCATCAGGCAGGTAAACGTAATTATGAGGCTGTTAAGTCTGGTTATCAGTCTGCTGGCATTATAGATGTTAAAGTGAGTGACTTTATTGCGGATATGGCCAAGGCCTATGAGTGGGCCGATGTGGTTGTATGTCGCTCCGGTGCACTAACTGTTAGTGAAATGATGGCTGCTGGTGTTGCTTCTATTTTAGTACCTTATCCGTTTGCGGTGGATGATCATCAAACGGCAAATGGCCAATTCTTAGTGGATGCTGGTGCGGCTAAATTAAAGCCCCAAGCTGAATTGAGCGCACAGAATTTATTAGAAGAATTAAATCACTTGCAGAGTAATCGCGAGTTGTTATTAGAAATGTCAAAAGCAGCAAGATCATTAGCCAAACCAGATTCGGCTAAAGTGGTTGCAAAGTATTGTATTGAGGCCGTCAATGTCTGATAAAAATAAAGTTGTACAGCGTTGGGAAATACCAGAGATGCGTCGTATTCGTCGTATCCATTTCATCGGTATTGGTGGCGTTGGTATGTGCGGCATTGCAGAGGTATTGTTAAACCAAGGTTATGAAATAAGCGGTTCTGATTTACGTCAATCACCGGTAACTGATCGCTTACAATCATTAGGTGCGATTATTTATTTAGGCCACCAAAAGCAAAATGTTATCGATGCGGATGTTGTGGTTGTATCAACGGCCATTAATCATGCAAACCCTGAAATCCAATATGCAACAGAGCATCGTATTCCCATTGTACGCCGTGCTGAAATGCTGGCTGAGCTTATGCGTTACCGCCATGGTATTGCGATTGCGGGTACACACGGTAAAACCACGACCACTAGCTTGGTCGCATCGATATTGGCAGAAGGTGATAAAGACCCTACATTTGTGATCGGTGGGCGCTTAACCAGTGCAGGAACAAATGCACAATTAGGCGCGAGTCGTTATTTAGTGGCTGAAGCAGATGAGTCAGACGCGTCGTTTTTACATTTACAGCCAATGGTTTCAATTGTTACCAATATCGAAGCTGACCATATGGATACTTATGGTGGTGACTTTAATCAGTTGAAAAAAACCTTTGTGGATTTTCTTCATAATCTACCCTTTTATGGTTTGGCTGTTTTATGTGTCGACGATGAAACCGTCAGAAGTATTTTACCTGAAGTGAATCGTCCAGTATTGACCTATGGCATTGATGAAAGTGCCGATTTTTATGCGCAAGACATTACTCAAGAAGGTATATTTACAACATTTACAGCCAAGCGTCCTGCGAGCCATAAAGACTTAACTATTAAGTTACGTATGCCTGGGCGACATAACGTTTTAAATGCGTTATCTGCGATTGCTGTCGCGACAGATGAAGGCATTGCTGATGAGGCTATTATTCGCGCGTTGGAAAAATTCCAAGGTGTGGGTCGACGCTTTCAAGTATGTGGTGAATTTAAATTGGGTGACGGTGAAGTTATGTTGGTCGATGATTATGGTCATCACCCAACAGAAGTGGATGTCACCATTCAAGCGATCCGTAAGGGTTGGCCTAATAATCGTTTAGTCATGATGTTTCAGCCTCATCGTTATACGCGCACACGTGATTTATATGAAGACTTTGTTCGTGTGCTAAGTGATGTCGATGTATTACTTTTATTAGATGTTTACCCTGCTGGTGAAGATGAAATTCCGGGTGCGGATGGTCGTTCTCTTTGCCGCAGTATTCGTCAGCGAGGACGCATAGACCCAATTTTTATAGAGCGTGGTGCGGATGTTAAGCCAATACTAAAAGATATTTTAAAGCCTGGTGATATTTTAATGACGCAAGGCGCGGGTAATGTTGGCGCTTTAGCGCTTCAGTTGACGCAAGAATTACCCGATTTATTGGAGAGCATTGATGGCTAATAATCATCCTCATCAATTTGGTAAAGTCGCGGTGTTGTTAGGTGGTAATAGCGCTGAGCGCGAAGTATCACTTAATAGCGGAAGTGCTATTTATGAAGCGCTCAAAGCACAAAACATAGACGTAGTTAAAATTGACTCAAAAGATAATTTAATTGGGCAATTGAATGAGCATAATGTCGATGTGGCTTTCATTGCATTGCACGGAGTGGGCGGTGAAGACGGCACAGTGCAAGGGTTATTAGAATTCTATGGGCTTCCTTATACCGGCAGTGGTGTAAAAGCCAGTGCCATTTGTATGGATAAGTGGCGTACAAAACTTATCTGGCAAGGTTTGAATTTGCCAACCCCTCGATTTGTTTTAGCAAACACGGTTGATGAGTTAACTGTGTTTTCTAACGAGACCGGTTTTCCATTAATGGTTAAGCCTGCTTTAGAAGGGTCAAGTATTGGTATTTCTAAAGTAAAAGCAGATGTTGAGTTATCTGGCGCATTTGATGCAGCGTTTAATACAGGCTCACCTGTTTTGGCGGAGCAATTCATCACAGGTAAAGAATTCACAGTTGGTATTTTAAATGGTAAGCCATTGCCGGCTATTCAATTAAAACCTGCAAATGAATTTTATGACTACGATGCAAAATACATTCAAGACGACACTGAGTATTTACTGCCCTGCGGATTAAGTGCAGAAAAAGAATTAGAGTTACAAATGCTGGCGTTAAAAGCTTATGAATCGCTAGATTGTAAAGGTTGGGGTCGTGTGGATGTCATGCAAGATGAAAATGAAGTGTTTTGGTTAATTGAAGTTAACACAGTGCCTGGGATGACAGATCACTCCCTTGTGCCCATGGCAGCAAAAGCAGCTGGTATTGAATTTAAACAATTAGTTATCGAAATATTGGCAGCAGTCGAGCGATGAAAGGAAAAGGCGCAACGCGGCAAGCCCCTAAAAAAACGTTTTTTGTAACCCCTGATATGACGGGTTTACTAAAACCGATTTCGATCGGGGTGACGGTCATGTCTATTTTAGTGGCGGTGGTGTTGCTTCTTTTGCAAACGGTAAACAAACACGTTATTCAATTGCAGGTTAACGAAAATTTAGAACACGTAACCAAGCAAATGATTAGTGAGCAAATTGGACAATGGTTTCCTGATGGTTATGTGACACTCGACGTAAACGCCATAAAAAATCAACTGCATAGTATGGTCATGGTGTCGCAGGTGAGTGTTGAAAAAGTATGGCCTGATACGTTGAAGATAGATATTGAAGAAGAGCGCCCAGTTGCTATTTGGAATGACAGAAGCATGTTGAGCGAAAATGGCGATATTCTGCCGGTTGCTTTAAAGCAGTTGCAGTTGCCAAAGCTCAACGGAGGCAGCCAAGAAAGTAAAATGGTGATGCAGCATTTTTTACTTTTTAACCGTTGGGGAAAGCGTCATCAAATTGAATTGGTAGGAATCAAGCATTCATCGGCAGGCTGGTTACTGCATTATAAAACAGGATTAACCATATGGTTGGGCAGCACGACCGCCATGAATGGCTTGCAACAGCTAGACAGAGTAATAGAACAGTTTGATTTAGCGCGAATTAATCGTATTGATATGCGCTATGAACAGGGGTTTGCAGTGGCTTGGAAAGATTCCATTGGTCAGGCACAAGGATAGATGCAGGATAAAAAGAGAAGAGTAATGAATACAACTGCAGAAAGTAAATTGATAGTTGGCCTTGATATTGGAACATCTAAAATTGTCACCATAGTGGGTGAAGTATCGCCTAATGGAACGATCAAGGTAGTGGGTGTGGGTAGTCACCCCTCAAGAGGCATTAAAAAGGGTGTTGTGGTGAACATTGAGTCCACTGTGCAGTCTATTCAACGTGCTATCGAAGAAGCGGAGTTAATGGCGGGATGCCAAATACATTCCGTGTATGCGGGTATTGCAGGCAGTCACATTCGTTCAATGAACAGCCACGGTATTGTTGCCATTAAAGATCGTGAAGTAGAGCAGTCAGATATCGAGCGCGTATTGGATGCAGCCAAAGCCGTCGCAATACCAGCCGATCAGCGGATTTTGCATGTATTGCCGCAAGAATATGTGATTGATCTGCAAGAAGGCATAAAAGAGCCAATAGGCATGGCTGGCGTACGATTAGAAGCCAAAGTGCACATGGTCAGTGGCGCGCTAAATGCGGCGCAAAATATTGAAAAATGTGTACAGCGCTGCGGCTTAGAGATTGATGACATTATTTTAGAGCAACTAGCATCAAGTTATGCCGTGTTAACGGATGATGAAAAAGAGCTGGGAGTGTGCATGGTCGATATTGGCGGTGGTACTACTGATATTGCCATATTTACAGAAGGTGCCATTCGTCATACCGCAGTCATCCCAATTGCTGGTGATCAAGTGACAAATGATATTGCGATGGCGTTGCGCACACCGACGCAGCACGCAGAAGAAATTAAAATTAAGTATGCCTGCGCGTTAACTCAATTAGCGGGCGCAGATGAACTTATAAAAGTACCAAGTGTGGGTGAACGTGCGCCGCGAAACCTTTCTCGTCAAGCATTGGCAGAAGTGGTTGAACCTAGGTATGAAGAATTATTTACCCTGATTCAGGCTGAATTAAGACGCAGTGGTTTTGAAGACATGATTGCTGCGGGCATTGTTTTAACCGGAGGAACATCAATGATGGAGGGCGTGGTTGAACTGGCAGAAGAGATTTTTCATGTACCTGTGAGGTTAGCAAAACCTCATGGCGTGGAAGGCTTAACAGACGTGGTGGCAAATCCTATTTATGCTACGTCTGTGGGTTTATTGATTTACGGTGCGAAGCATCAGTTAGGCGAATTAGTCTTCGCAAAAAAGGAAGATGATCCAATTGGTTTCCTAGCACGCGTAAAAAATTGGATTAAAGGGAATTTTTAATATTTAATGGGTGCTAAATTAGCAGTAAAGCGCCTGAAGAATAATAAGTTATAAGGAGAAGGGCGATGTCGCAAAGAGATGGGGATATGTTTGAATTAGTAGATGAACCTCAACACAACGCTGTAATTAAGGTTGTTGGCATAGGTGGTGGTGGCGGTAACGCTGTTGAGCACATGGTGTCTAGCCAAGTTGAAGGTGTAGACTTTATTTGTGCGAACACTGATTCACAGGCACTTAAAAATATGTCTGCTCGATCAGTGTTGCAATTAGGCTCAACGGTAACCAAAGGTTTAGGTGCCGGAGCTAATCCAGAAGTTGGCCGTCAGGCCGCTATGGAGGATCGTGAGCGTATCGCAGAAGCACTTAATGGTGCAGACATGGTATTCATCACAGCGGGTATGGGGGGCGGTACAGGTACTGGCGCCGCACCTGTGGTTGCTGAAGTAGCAAAAGAATTAGGTATTTTAACGGTTGCGGTCGTTACTAAGCCGTTTCCATTTGAAGGCCGCAAGCGTATTTCGGCAGCTGAGAGTGGTTTAGCAGAGCTTGCTAAACATGTGGATTCTTTGATCACGATTCCAAATGAAAAATTATTATCGGTATTGGGCAAAAATACATCGTTATTAGACGCGTTTTCTGCGGCCAATGATGTGCTTTTAGGCGCAGTACAAGGCATCGCGGATCTGATTATTCGCCCGGGCATGATTAACGTCGATTTTGCAGACGTGAGAACCGTTATGTCTGAAATGGGTCAAGCAATGATGGGTACGGGTTCATCATCTGGTGAAAACCGTGCTCGTGAAGCAGCAGAAGCCGCTATTCGCAGCCCATTATTAGAAGATGTGAACCTTCAAGGTGCTCGCGGCATATTGGTAAATATTACGGCAGGTATGAACTTATCTTTGGGTGAATTCACTGAAGTAGGTGATACGATTGAAGAGTTTTCTTCTGATAACGCGACCATTGTTGTGGGTACGGTTATCGATGAAAACATGACAGATGAGCTACGAGTCACGGTAGTTGCGACGGGCCTTGGTAATATAGAGGCTGCACCAAAAAAGGTTGTGGATAACACTATTAGCAAACCAGATGGCTCAGTTGACTATAAAAAGTTAGACCGTCCTACTGTTATGCGTGGTTCAAATGCCCAGCCTGCTCATCAGAATAACCCTGATACAAATAGCAGCAAGGATATGGATTATCTCGATATCCCTGCATTTTTACGCCGCCAAGCAGACTAATTGCTGGCGGTTGGCCAATGGCTGTTATTCAGACTATAATAGTTGATTGGCGTGAAAGAGTAAGCGACAGAATAAATGATTAAACAACGTACCCTTAAGAACACCATAAGAGCCACAGGGATTGGTTTGCATTCAGGCGAAAAGGTCTATTTGACTTTACGCCCAGCCCCTGTTGATACGGGTATTGTCTTTATTCGTACTGATTTAGAGCCAGCCGTTGAAATCAAGGCTAAGGCTATGAATGTAGGCGATACCACATTATCGACCTCTTTAAGCAATGGCGCTGCCAAAGTGTCCACTGTCGAGCATTTACTGTCTGCCATGGCAGGCCTTGGCATTGATAATGTTTATGTCGAGTTAAGTGCTGCTGAAGTGCCGATTATGGACGGCAGTGCTGGCCCATTTGTATTTTTATTGCAATCAGCTGGTATTGAAGAGCAAAACAAGGCTAAGCAGTTCATTCGCATTAAAAGCCCTTTAACTGTAACTGATGGTGATAAATCAGCTAGCTTCCAGCCTTATAATGGCTTTAAAGTCAGCTTTACTATTGATTTTGATCACCCGTTATTTGATGCTGAGAATCAAGTAGCCAGTTTAGACTTCTCAACCACCTCTTTTGTAAAAGAAGTGAGTCGAGCCCGTACATTCGGTTTTATGCGTGATATCGAGTATTTACGTTCTCAAAACCTTGCGTTAGGCGGCAGTGTAAGCAATGCCATCGTAGTGGATGATTTTCGTGTGCTTAATGAAGATGGTCTTCGCTATGAGGATGAATTCGTTAAACACAAGATACTAGATGCAGTCGGTGACCTTTATCTATTGGGCCATAGTCTAATTGGTGAATATGTTGGTGTTAAGTCAGGCCATGGCTTGAACAATCAACTGCTGCGTGCATTACTAGAACAGCCTGAATGCTGGGAGTTTGTGTCATTTGATGATGAAGACGCAGCCCCAATTTCTTACGCTAAGCCGGTTTCAGCGGTTTAATCTGTATTTGTAACGGCACGTAAGGTGCCGTTATTTATGTTTAAAGTGGCGTAAAGTTAGGTATATGTGTGATTTTTGTCTCATACTGTGAGCTAGGTACAGTCTAAGCTGACCATTAGTTAACAAATTTAGGACGCGCTGAGTGAATATTATTATCGTAGGCCAGCGCCACGGACGCTCTAAGACAATATCTTTGGGGCCTGTGGCTCGATGGATCTTAACTCTACTTTTAGCTGTATTGCCTTTCTCAATGGGTGCTGCAGGCTATTACCTCACCATGATGCTGGTAGATGAGGGCTTATTTGGCCCTGAAACGGCAAAAGCATGGGAACAAGACCTTACTCAACAACGTAAAGAGCTCAATAAAATTCGCGAGCAGACTGATGAACAGCTTGTGGGTCTAACTTTGCGTATGGCTGAATTACAAACACGTTTGACTCGTCTGGATGCACTTGGTGAGCGTTTAATTGATCGTTCTAAGCTTGATAAAGGTGAATTTAACTTTAGTGAGCTTCCTGCGATTGGTGGCCCGTCTCGTCAGGATGTTGGTTCTGTTTATAGAGCACCTGGTATTGTTACCGTCCTAGACGAACTCAGCGAGCAAATTGACAACCGAGAGCAGCAATTAGAAGTACTTGATAGCATTCTTGGCCAGAAAAAAATTACTAATGATACCTTTGTTGCAGGCTTGCCTATCAAAAAAGGTTGGATGTCCTCACGTTATGGTATGCGTACCGACCCCTTTACAGGGCGCCTTGCATGGCATGGCGGAGTTGATTTTGCTGGTAAAACTGGATCAGACATTGTTGCGGTAGCCTCGGGTGTCGTCACTTGGGCGTCTAAGCGTTATGGATATGGGTTACTTGTTGAAGTGAACCATGGGAATGGGTATAAAACCCGTTATGCGCACTGTAATGAATTAGTTGTAAAAGTAGGCGATGTTGTTCGTAAAGAGCAGGTTGTCGCTTTAATGGGCAGTACTGGCCGTTCAACTGGGCCGCATGTTCACTTTGAAGTTTATAAAAATGGCCGCACGGTTGACCCAGCTGCCTATATTCATCGCACTCGCCGATAATATATATTCCCCTCTCTATCTAATTTAGGTATAACGCAATCAATAGATTGCGTTATCCAATATTCTCACAATAACAACTGTTAATAAGAAATCTTTTCATGTTCATTCAAGTCTTAGCCAAGGTTCTTGGCAGTAAAAACGAACGAGAGTTAAAACGTTTACGTAAAACTGTCGAAAAAATTAATGCACTTGAGGCTGATTTTGAAAGCCTTGATGACGCGCAATTAAAAAGTAAAACAGACGAGTTCAAGCAGCGTCTTAAGAAAGGTGAGACGCTCGAGGATATTTTACCCGAGGCATTTGCAGCTTTGCGTGAAGGCAGTAAGCGCGTAATGGGTATGCGTCATTTTGATGTGCAGTTAATAGGTGGTATGACTCTGCATAACGGCAAAATTGCAGAAATGAAAACAGGTGAAGGTAAGACCTTAGTGGCGACCTTAGCTGTGTACTTGAACGCGCTAACAGATTTAGGTGTTCATGTTATTACGGTGAATGATTATCTTGCGTCACGAGATGCAAACTGGATGAAGCCGCTTTATGAATTTATGGGCTTAACCGTGGGCATCGTGTTGTCTGGACAAGACCAACAAGAAAAGCAAGCAGCCTATCAAGCGGATATCACCTACGGTACCAACAATGAATTTGGTTTTGATTATTTACGCGACAATATGGCTCACTCTAAAGATGAGCGTGCTCAGCGTGGCTTAGCCTTTGCCGTAATTGATGAAGTGGATTCCATTTTAATCGATGAAGCGCGTACACCCCTTATTATTTCTGGTGCAGCACAAGATAGCTCTGAAATGTATAAGCGTATTAATTTACTTGTACCAAAATTGATTGAGCATAAAGAAACCGAAGAAGAAGTGGTTGAGCAAGAAGGTCATTTTGTTATTGATCTTAAGAGCCGCAGTGTAGAACTAAATGAAATTGGCCACGAACTGGTCGAGGACATGCTAGTAGAAGCTGGCTTGTTGCAAGAGGGCGATAGTTTGTATGCCCCTAGTAATTTATTAATGTTGCATCACGTACATTCGGCTTTGCGCGCTCACACTTTATATCAACGTAACATTGATTATATTGTGCAAAATTCTCAGGTAATTATTGTTGATGAGCATACTGGCCGTACCATGCCTGGTCGTCGTTGGGGTGAAGGTTTACACCAAGCCGTTGAAGCAAAAGAAGGTGTACGCATTCAGGCTGAGAGCCAGACATTAGCATCGACTACCTTTCAAAATTACTTCCGCCTGTACACTAAACTTTCGGGCATGACAGGTACAGCTGATACCGAAGCATTTGAATTTCGTGAAATTTATGGCCTAGATGTTGTGGTAATACCGACTAACAAGCCAGTTGCTCGTATCGACTTTAATGACCTTGTATTTTTAACTGAAGAAGAAAAATATCAGGCTGTTATTGAAGAGATTGAAGAAGCGACGGCGATAAATCGTCCGGTACTTGTGGGTACTGCAAGTATTGAAAGCAGCGAATTAATTTCTGAAGCGCTTAAAACCGCCAAAATAAAACACAGCGTATTAAACGCCAAAAACCATGCTAATGAAGCGCAAATTATTGCCGATGCAGGTCGTCCTGGTGTCGTGACGATTGCAACGAACATGGCAGGCCGTGGTACTGATATTAAATTAGGCGGTAACTTAGAGCTTGAAATCGAGCAGATTAATAACCCAAATGACGACAAAATCGCGAAAGTAAAAGCGGATTGGCAAGAGCGTCATGACACCGTTATTTCTGCAGGTGGTTTACATATTTTAGGTACAGAGCGCCACGAGAGCCGTCGTATTGATAATCAACTACGTGGTCGTGCAGGCCGTCAAGGTGATCCAGGTTCTTCGCGTTTCTTCTTGTCATTAGAAGATAATTTGATGCGTATTTTTGCAAGCGACCGTACACGTCGTTTGATGCAAGCACTGGGCATGAAAGATGGAGAAGCCATCGAACATAAAATGGTATCCAATGCGATTGAAAAAGCGCAGCGTAAAGTTGAAGGTCGTAACTTTGATATGCGTAAACAATTGCTTGAATACGATAATGTGGCCAATGACCAACGTCGCGTCATTTATCAGCAACGTAATGAGTTACTAGAAGCCGATACAATTGCCGAAACCATTGAGTCGATTCGTGAAGATGTGATTGATGAGAGCATCAGCCAATATATTCCACCACAAAGCATGGTTGAGCAGTGGGATGTTCCGGGTTTAGAAAAAGCATTATCGACTGAATTTGCATTGCCTGTGCCTTTATCGCAATGGTTAGAGGAAGAT
This sequence comes from Bermanella sp., assembly GCA_034111105.1. Taxonomy (GTDB): domain Bacteria; phylum Pseudomonadota; class Gammaproteobacteria; order Pseudomonadales; family Oceanobacteraceae; genus Bermanella. The sequence goes on from JAWUXY010000014.1 coordinate 13,488, forward strand.
AAGTCGTTGTTTGAAGAGACACTTCGCCAGCGTATCAAGCAAGTCATTATTGATGCTTATGAAGAGAAATCAAACGAGGTGGGCGCGGATAGAATGCGTCAGATCGAAAAGCATATTATGTTGCAAATTCTCGATCATCAATGGAAAGAGCACCTCGCGACAATGGATCACTTACGTCAAGGTATTCACTTACGTGGTTATGCTCAGAAGAATCCAAAGCAAGAATATAAGCGTGAGTCATTTGATTTATTCAAAGAGTTATTGAATGACATTAAGCACGAAACGATTCGTTTCTTATCTCATACTCAGTTTGTAAATGAAGATGAAGTAAAACGTATGGAAGATAAAGCCCGTGCCTTGGCGGAAGCCCAGTCGTTGCAGTTTGAACACGAATCAGCATCAGCGCTGGCAGAAAATGAAGCACCAGCAAGTGATGCCGATTCAGTTAAACCGTTTGTACGTGATGGCCAAAAAGTGGGTCGCAATGATCAGTGCCCGTGTGGTTCTGGTAAGAAGTTCAAGCAATGTCACGGCAAGCTTGCCTAATTTTTAAAGGGATGTAGAAATATGCCGGTTAATTTATCTGTATTTGAAAATTTCAATACAATCGATGGCATTAAAATTGGTTTTACTAATGCAGGTGTAAAGCAAACCACGCGCCCTGATATTGTTATTTTTGAATTAGATGAAGCTGCGACGACAGCGGGTATTTTCACTGAAAATGCATTTTGTGCCGCGCCTGTTCAAATTAGCAAAAAGCATCTTCAAGACGCTCATACACGCTATCTTATTATCAATACTGGCAATGCAAATGCCGGTACGGGTAAAGGTGGTTATGATGATGCGCTTGAGATTTGCCATGTGGTGGCAAAGGAAAAAGGGGTTGCTGTTGAGCAGGTCCTACCTTTCTCCACAGGTGTAATTGGTGAACGCTTGCCGATGGCCAAGATTTTACCTGCTATCTCTAAAGCGCTTGAAAATACACAAGAGGATAAATGGTTTGATGCCAGCCGCGGTATTATGACCACGGATACGCAGCCTAAAGGTATTTCTACTCAGTTTGATTTTGAAGGTAAAACCATCAGCATTTCGGGCATCTCAAAGGGTGCTGGCATGATAAAGCCGAATATGGCCACCATGCTAGGATTCATTGCAACCGATGCACCTGTTGATAAAGACTTACTTCAAGCTCTTTGTAGTGAATTAGGTAATAAATCGTTTAACCGAATTTCAATTGATGGTGATACATCTACCAATGACTCGTGCATGCTAATGGCAAGTGGTACGGTTGATGTGGAAAGACTCAAGAGTACACAGCAACCACTTTATGCGGTATTAAAAGCAGAGCTTGAAAAAGTTTTTTTATATCTTGCTCACGCCATCGTGCGTGATGGTGAAGGTGCAACCAAGTTTGTTGCCATTAATGTACGTGACTGCGAGAACTCAAAAGAAGCTCTGCGTATTGCATACACTATAGCGCATAGCCCTTTGGTTAAAACTGCGTTGTTTGCATCCGATGCGAACTGGGGGCGTATTCTTGCCGCCGTGGGTCGTAGTGGTGTGCGTGACATGAATGTTGAAAATATTGATATATTTTTAGACGATGTTTGTATTGTTGAAAACGTTGCGTGCGCGACCAATTATACAGAAGCGGCAGGCTCTAACGTTATGGCACAAGCAGAGTTGACGATTCGTGTTGATATGGGGCGTGGCGAAGCCAGTGAAACGGTTTGGACCACAGATTTATCTCACGATTATGTAACGATTAACGCTGACTACCGCAGTTAAGAGCGAAACGATAAAGCAAGTTTGGTGAAAATCATCAAGCTTGCTTTTTTTTGTCTATTAAATATGAGAAACATAAAAAATGATTAAAAAAATCGAAGTAGTGGCCGCTGCGATTATTTCTCAGTGTGGGCAGCGGTTATTTATTGCCAAGCGTGCTAGTCAGGCTCACCAAGGTGGTTTGTGGGAGTTTCCTGGTGGTAAAAAAGAGCACGATGAAACAGCTGAGCAAGCGCTTTCGCGAGAATTAGAAGAAGAAATCGGTATTAAAATAAAAACCACAACACCTTTGATTAAACTAGAGCATGATTATGGCGACAAGCTAATTGAACTGGACGTTTACAGGGTGACTGAGTTTAGCGGTGAAGCTCATGGGGCCGAAGGACAAGAAACTAAATGGATTGATTTATCAGCAATTGATGGCTATGACTTCCCTGAGGCGAACATACCGATTATTCGTGCGTTGAAACAAGCTCAATAATTCATATTTACTCGCTAATTAGTGATTTAGCGAGTCATGCCTCACCTATTGCAGTGCAGATTTAGCCAGCAGTAAAACCCCAGAAATAAATAATAATGCTCTGCATATATTCATAAAATGTTGTTCATTGAAACGGTGTTGTATTTTATGTCCCAACCAGATTCCTAGGTAGGCGGCAGGTATGAGTATGAGCGATAGCCATAATATCTCTAGACTCCATTGCCCTGTTAATGAATAGGGAATAACTTTTACTGCATTCATAGTACCAAAAAAAATCGCAGAGGTGGCCAACCATGTTAGTTTTGGTAAGGCCTTTGCAATTAAATAAATGTTAATGGGCGGACCGCCAGCATGAATGAGTGTACTGGTTATTCCTGAAATAGTGCCCCACAAAACACCGGCTCCGCGCATGCGTCCAAAAAAAGGCGTGAGTGATTGCCAGCTGGCAAATAAAATAGAAATCACACCGAGTGTTATTTGTAAAAATGTGCCGCTGGTATAGGCCAATAATAATGAGCCTATGAATATCCCCAGCAGTGCTGCTGGTACGATCGACATTAATACGCTTACGTTTATGTGCTGCCTATAAAGTTGTATCGCTTTAATATCCATCACAATAAGAAGCGGTAACATGAGTGCAGCAGCTTGTGGCACGGGCATAACTAGCGCAAGTATAGGAACGGCAACCACTCCGGCACCACCTGCAAAGCCTGACTTAGAAATACCAGTGAGTAAAACACCCAATACGGCTAATATCCAAAATAAAACGGATGTGTATAAAGTATCCATAAATAGCCTTATTCACTGCCCTTTAAAATGGTAATTATTTTATTTAGGGGAATTGCTGCTTCAACGACATTGGCCAGTCTTTCTAATTCATTGGCCTGATGTTGTTGGTAATTGAAGTGTTCAATGGTATTAAGGCCTGCCCAATTTAATAAATACTCAAGCATATCGTTTTCATCAAAAAGGCCATGAATGTAAGAGCCAAAGATATTACTGTCATCATTGATTACACCATCTTCATGATTTTCTAATTGAATTAAGGTGTTTTCAAATGCTTTGCCGCTACTTACACCGGCATGAATTTCATAGCCACGAACTTTCGCATGATTACTTTTTAAATGACCCGAGACATTCTTCAATGCTTTTTGTGGCATAAGTGTTGTTTCAAACTGAAGAAGTCCGAGTGTGGCTGAACTGCCAGCTTCGCCTTCGATGCCATTTGGATCATGTATTGCATTACCGAGCATTTGAAAACCGCCACAAATACCGATTATTTTACCGCCATATCTAAGATGTTTATTAATATGTTTAAGCCAACCACTTTGTTCTAGCCAGTTGTAATCTTGACGAACACTTTTGGTGCCAGGCAAAATGATTAAATCGCAACCGTTAAAGCGTGTTGGGTCTTTAATGAATTCAAGATTAACATTGGGGTGTAGGGCGAGAGCATCAAAGTCTGTGTGATTACTGATGCGAGGAAAAACAGGAACGACAATATTAATGACATTCTCATGCACGCTTTTCTCTTTTATATGAATCGCGTCTTCTGCTTCAATGTGTAAATTTTCAATATAAGGGATAACACCTAAAACAGGCTTTCCTGTTTTTTCTTCTAACCAAGTCAGGCCCGGTTCTAGTAATGAAATATCACCGCGGAAGCGATTGATGACAAATCCTTTTACTCTATTTTTTTCCGATTCGCTTAAACAATCGAGTGTCCCCGTTAAATGTGCGAATACGCCTCCGCGATCAATATCTGCCACAATGATGACAGGACAATCGGCGGCTTCAGCAAACCCCATATTGGCAATATCTCTATCACGTAAATTAATCTCAGCTGGGCTGCCAGCGCCTTCGACAATGACAAATTCATATTCGTTTGCAAGGCGTTGATGTGACTCAAGGACGGCGGTTAACAATTTAGGCTTGTGATTGTGGTAATACATTGCGTCCATATTGGCGACGGCTTTGCCGTGTACAATGACTTGCGCGCCGGTATCACTGTTGGGTTTTAGTAATACAGGGTTCATATCTGTGGTTGGTGCAATACCACAGGCCATGGCTTGCACTGCTTGTGCTCGGCCTATTTCGCCGCCATCAGCGGTGACTGCACTGTTAAGTGCCATATTTTGCGGTTTGAACGGTGCGACACGATAACCGTGTCGGACTAAAATACGGCATATTGCCGCTACAAGAATACTTTTACCAGCATCGCTGGTGGTGCCTTGCACCATAAGAGTCGAATGTTTCACAGTCAGCAATACTATTTATTAAAACAGGTATGATACGGACTTACTCTTGAGGTTCTACCTCTTTAATAAAAATATTAAGCACTTTGTGTGTTCTGCTTTCAATCATCGTGAGTTTGGAGATTAATGAAGCATTCAATGGCATACCTTTGGCTATAAGAAGAATGCCGTCATGGCTAAATAAATCACGATTAACGATATCGCCTTCTTTAATTTCATCGATATGGGTTAATTTATCTTTAGGTATCGTAACATTCTTATCTAGTTCAACAATCAATTTACGATAGAGTTTGAGTAGCTCTGGGTCATATTTTCCGCTGCTAAATTTATCAATCAGGTCTAGCGCATCTGTTGAGCCTAGTTTGTCCTTAATGTAAAAGCCGTTAATGATCTGATGGTAATCAATGACAATGCGTAATATACGAGACCCTAATGGAATTTTATTTCCAACTAATTTATCTGGAATCCCTGATCCATCGTAGTTTTCATTTTGATGACGAATGAGTTTCGCCGCAAAATCCAAACTATTTAACGGTGTTAATAGATCGGCCCCTTGCATAGGGTGTGCATGATAGACCTCTAATTCGCCTTCTGACATATCTTGTACCGGCTTAGATAATAATGCGCCGGAGAAATTCAGCTTACCTAGCTGGTAAAGACGAGCCGCATTACGAATTTCTGTAATGATTTTTCGATCGAGTTTTATTAATTTGGCCAAAGCGACACTGTGAGTGACGACATTTTTATTCATGTCTCTCGGTGTTGGCACTCGCATGTGGATAAGGTTACTGATGACCTTTATCGTTGTATTATATTGGCTCAGAAGTTCTTCTTTTGCCATATCTGCAAAGAGGGTTGCGCTAGCGAGTTCTTCACTCACACTGGAAACTTGCTCTTGCAAAGCTAAGTGTTCTTCTTGATTAGGTGTCTCAGCTTCTATGCGATCTTTTTCTGTTATTTCGGCTTCTACCGTTTTCTTTAGCTCTGCATTGTCCCATGGTTTGCTCATATACTGATGAACTTGGCCATCATTGATTGCGCGAATAGTACTTTCTTGATCACTGTAGCCGGTAAGTAAAATACGACGGCTCATAGGTGATAAATCGATCGAGCTGGCGAGAAAGGTTGCGCCATCCATTTCGGGCATGCGCATGTCTGAAATGATGACATCAAACGGATGTTCTTTAAGTATCTCTAATGCTTCTGCACCAGAATTGGCAATTTTCACATCAAACTGCTTACCTCTAAATACACGCTGAAGTGCGGTAAGCATTTGTGGCTCATCATCCACAAATAGTATTTTTCTAGCTGTATCCATATGCACCTCCAGGGTTGAATGTTGACTATATTTCAACCTGTCTAAGCTGTCTAAGATTAAAAAAGTATAATACTTGACTGTTATTTGTACAGAAAATAGCCTAAATTAATCATAAAACAAGCTATTGGAGATGTGTTGTGGAGCCGACTTATACATCTGGTGAGGTAGCTAAGTTTGCAGGGGTGAATTTTCGGACGGTGATTAGATGGATTGATAGAGGCGATTTAGAAGGATACAAGCTACCAGGACGTGGCGATCACAGAGTCAGACACAGTGCTTTGTTGGCTTTTATGCATAAAAACCAGATTCCACTGCCACAGGAGTGGCTTGAAGAGCCGTATAAAGCGTTAGTGGTAGATGACGACCCAGCTATGGCGAGTGCCATAGGGCGTGTCTTCAAGCGTTTAGGCTGGGAGGTAAAAGAGGCTCACGATGGGTTTGAAGCCGGAATGAGTTTGATGGAATTTAAACCAAGGATAATGACACTGGATTTGAAAATGCCTTACATGGATGGCTTCAAGGTGTTAACCCTTACTCGCGAGAAATTTAATATGGAAAGCCTTCATATCATAGTTATTAGCGCGCAGGGAATTACTGAACTAGAAAAAACACTGTCACTCGGAGCAAGCAATATTTTAGAAAAACCTTTTGAGAATGACGACCTCAAAAAAATGATTGTTGAATATGAGTTTTAATTAATAAGAGGAAATATCGATGCAAGGAATTATATTTAATGCACTTGAAGAGTTTGTTCTTGAGACAGCCGATATGGAAGTTTGGAATGCGCTATTGGAATCAAGCAACTTAGAAAGTGGTGGTGTTTATACGTCAGGTGTGAGCTATGACGATGCAGAGATCGTTAGTTTAGCGACTAATCTGTGTGAAAAATTAGGGGTGCCATTAACGGATGGTTTACGTTTATTTGGTGAATTTTTATTTGGATTTCTAATTAGTAGAGGTCCAATTGAGTTGGCAATGTATCCTAATACTCAAACATTATTACAAAATTTAGAAAGTGTTGTTCATCGAGATGTGAAGCGTATACATCCTGATGCTTACACACCACTTTTCGAATATTTCCCTACCACTGAACATGAGGGTGAGTTGACCTACTTAAGCAAACGTAAGTTATGTTTTATTGCAGAAGGACTATTGCAGGGAGCAGCAAAACATTATGGTCAGAGTGTTGAAATGCACCATTCACAGTGTATGCATGATGGTGCTGAAAATTGTAGATGGAATGTAACATTTACATAATCAATGGATAGGTGATTTTATGTCAGATGCCTACAAGGTTGCTTACGATCGAGAGAAATTAGCTCGGCTTGCGGCTGAGAAATTATTAGATGAAAAAACTCGTGAAGTACAGTCTAGTATTGACATGATTCAACATCAGTTTAATGACTTAATGGCTCAAAAAAAAGAAGCTGATTATCTTTTAGAGATTGCTCGTCTAACACAGGTGGACCAAGGTTTGTCAGAAAGTGTTAGTGATTACACAACTAAAAGCATGAAATTTTTAAACGCAAAATTTAGTCGCTATAGCTTTATTAAAAACGGTAAAATAAGTGTTTCAAATGTTATTGGAATCGATGAAGCGTTACCTGCATTGCCCATTAATATGTATCAGGAAATTTATCGTAAACATGATCGGTCAACGGTGATGTTAGATGATATTGATTATCAAGATATGACCAAGATATGCGAAATCTATGATGTTAATCGAGTGATTTTGTTACCCATAAAATGTTTTGGTAAAGTGAGTACGGTATGCGAATTATACTTGCCTGAGGAAATTGATTTTAAACCTGAAACTTTGGATCAATGTCAGGTGGCGGGCTATCAAGTTGGGGGGATGTTAGAGCGCAATGCGAATAATAAAAAAATTGAAGATAGTTATTTAGAAATAAAATCCAGTCACGATAAAATCAAGCAGGCGCAAGCTCAATTAGTTCAGTCAGAAAAAATGGCGTCACTTGGTCAATTAGCCGCCGGCGTTGCGCACGAAATTAATAACCCGATTGGTTTTGTGAGTAGCAATTTTGGCACATTAAGGGAATACACAGATATTATTGCTGAATACTTTAAATTGGCTGAAACATTAGCGGCTGATTCTGATAGTGATGTGTCGAAAAAAATGGTCGAAATGGATGAGAGTGAAGATTTCACATTTTTGTTTTCGGACATTAAAAATATTATGAATGATTGTGATGATGGCTTAAAACGTGTCAAAGAGATTGTTCTAAATTTAAAATCATTTGCCAGAGGGGATGAAGAAACGACCGAAGCATTTAGCCTTAATAATTGTATCGAAAATACGATAAAAGTTGTTTGGAATGAATTAAAGTATAAGGTTACATTACATAAAGAATTCGATGAGGCCAATCCTATTGTTAATGGTCATGAAGGACAAATTGGTCAGGTAATTATGAATATGCTTGTGAATGCAGCACAAGCCATGGAGGTAGAAGGTCATATTTATATATCCACTATTAAGCAGGATGGTTTTGCTCGCTTAATCATTCGTGATACCGCGAAAGGCATGCCTCAATCTGTGGTGGATAAAATATTTGACCCTTTTTATACCACAAAAGGTGTTAACGAAGGCACGGGGCTTGGGTTATCTATTTCTCATGGCATTGTTGAGAAGCATGGCGGGAAAATCAGTGTTGAATCAGAAGAAGGTGTCGGCACATCTTTTATGATTGATATTCCTCTTGTGAGTGATTGAATGATTCCTTTACATGAGCAATCTCTGCATTAATTAATTTACTTAAATCTTCGTGGTGCTTGAGCCGTTTTGCCTTTTCAAAAAATATACCTGCTGCAGTGTGCTGCATTTTAAAAAATGCGAGCCATTGTTTTATACGATCAGCAGAGAACTTGGCGTTGCCGGCTTTAACCGTGGTATCGAGCATCCATAATAAATCGTCTAACTGTTCAAGCCAGCTGTCAGCTTTGTATTCTTGCCCTAAATGATGTTGACGAATTTGTAAGGCCAGATCGGGTGTGGCAACCGCGCCGCGGCCAAGCATAATATCGTCACATTGGCTGACTTTTTGACAGGTTAATAAATCCGCCACAGTCCAAATTTCACCGTTCGCCATAATGGGGATGTTTACGTTTTCTTTTACTTTCGCAACCCATTCCCAGTGAGCCGGAGGTTTGTAGCCTTCTATTTTTGTTCTTGCGTGAATACAGAGCATGCTTGCCCCTGCGGATTCGACGGCTTGTGCATTTTCTATGGCTAATGATTTATCTTCAAACCCAAGGCGCATTTTAGCGGTTAACGGAATATGATCGGGCATGGCTTGGCGCATGGCGTGCAGCACGCGGTAAAGATTGTCTGGGTCTTTTAATAAAATAGAGCCACCAACGCTATTGCAAACGAATTTAGACGGACAGCCAAAGTTCACGTCGACCACGGGCGCACCAAGCTCGACCCCCCGACAAGCATTTTCAGCCATGGGTTGTGGCTCGCCTCCCAAAAGTTGCAAGTGAACAGGAGTACCAGACGGCGTTTGCCAATTATTGAGTGCTTCAGGGCATAATCGAGTGAAAACACGCTCAGGCAGTAATTGATTGGTAATGCGTAAAAACTCAGTCACACAGTAGTCAAATGCGTTGTTGCGAGTAAGCAAAGTGCGCATATGTACGTCAACTAAGCCTTCCATTGGGGCAAGCGCCAGTTTCATAAAGAGATATCTAGAAAATTTGTGCCACATTTTAGCAAGAAAATGTCTGAATTAATGCTAAAAATCAATTGCTTATATGACCTGCAATATTTGCCTAAAAGAGGCATATACAGTACATTACCGCGATATTTTGCCTATGTTATCGAGTAGTTGGGCAATATGAACAGTTTTAGTGGAGAATTATGAGAAAGTGAGTAGCTTTTCATAATCCATTATTAAAAGATCTGCATAAGCAGACCCGATCAGTACTAATGAGGAGTGGATTATATGTCCCCGATCGTAGCTGACGGCCTAGGCCTAATGGGATTTGGCATGGGTACGGTGTTTATTTTTTTAGTCGTACTTATTTTTGCTACAACCATTATGTCCAAGTTGGTCGTTAAATACTTCCCAGAAGCCGCTCCGGCTCCTGCGAGAGTGAAAAAAGCTCCAGCACAAGGCGTCGACCCACAGTTATTAAAAGTTTTAGCTGCAGCCGTAAAAGAGCACCGTTCTCGCCAAAAGTAAGAACATCACGCTTCAAAAACGAATAACGATAATTAACGAAGGCCATTACAAATGACCGATATTAAAAAACCATTAGGCATAACTGACGTCGTTCTACGCGATGCTCACCAATCTTTATTTGCCACGCGCATGCGCATTGATGACATGCTGCCAATCGCAGAAAAATTAGACCAAGTAGGTTACTGGTCTTTAGAGTCTTGGGGCGGTGCTACTTTTGATTCTTGTATCCGTTTTTTAGGTGAAGATCCCTGGGATCGCATTCGTGCATTCAAAAAAGCAATGCCAAACACAAAACAACAAATGCTGTTACGTGGCCAAAACCTATTAGGTTATCGTCATTATGCTGACGATGTGGTTAACAAATTTGTAGAACGTGCTGCCACTAACGGTGTTGATGTTTTCCGTGTGTTCGACGCAATGAATGATCCTCGTAACCTTGAGACAGCTATTAAAGCGGTTAAGGCTAACGGCAAGCATGCACAAGGTACCTTGTCTTATACAACGTCACCTGTTCACAATTTAGAAGCTTGGTTGTCTCTTGCTAAGCAAATTGAAGACCTTGGTGCGGACTCTATCGCCATTAAAGACATGGCCGGCATCATTAAACCGTATGAGGCATTTGAATTAGTTTCTCGTCTTAAGAAAGAAACCAACCTTGAAGTTCAGCTTCATTGTCATGCAACGGCAGGTATGTCTGACATGGCGATTCTTAAAGCCATCGAAGCGGGTGTTGACCGTGTTGATACCGCTATTTCTTCTATGTCGGGTACATACGGCCACTCAGCCACTGAAACCGTAGTGGCTGCAATGAAAGGCACTGATCGTGATACCGGCATTGATTTACTTCTACTTGAAGAAATTGCGGCTTACTTCCGTGATGTTCGTAAAAAATACGCCAAATTCGAAGGTGCGCTTCGTGGTACAGACTCTCGTATTCTCGTGGCTCAAGTGCCTGGTGGCATGTTGACCAACATGGAAAACCAATTACGTGAGCAAGGCGCTTCAGACAAGTTTGATGAAGTACTGCGTGAGATTCCACGCGTGCGTGAAGATCTTGGCCACATTCCATTAGTCACACCAACCTCTCAAATCGTGGGTACTCAAGCGGTACTTAACGTATTAACGGGCGAGCGTTACAAATCTATTTCTAAAGAAACTCAAGGTATTCTTAAAGGTGAATACGGCGCGGCACCTGCCCCTATGAATGCTGAGCTACAAGCTCGCGTACTAGACGGTGCGCAAGTGATTACTTGTCGCCCAGCGGATCTTTTAGAAAACGAACTGGATAAAATCATTGCAGACGTTGACGCTTTAGCCGCTGAAAAAGGCATTAAGCTCGCAACAGACAAAATCGATGACGCACTGACATACGCCTTGTTCCCACAGGTTGCACCTAAGTTCCTAGAGAACCGTGGTAATCCTGATGCGTTTGAACCTGCGCCTAAAGGCGATGCTGAAGATACATTCACTATTACCGTTGATGGTAATGAGTATGTAGTGAAAGTAGATGATGGTGGCGACGTAACTCAACTGGGTGCCCTAACCGGCGCACCAACCAGCATGGGTGGTGCTGCGGCGGCGCCTGCTGCAGGTGGCGCTGCTCCTGCTGCGGGTGGTGAGCCAATGCTTGCACCTCTTGCAGGTAACATCTGGAAAGTAGAATTTGCACCAGGTGATTACGTTGAAGAAGGCGATGTGATTGTTATTCTTGAAGCCATGAAAATGGAAACCGAAGTACGTGCAAGCAAGTCAGGCACTGTCGGTACCGTTAACGTGAAAGAAGGCGATTCTGTTTCTGTTGGCGATACACTGCTAACGATCGCGTAAGGGGATTGTCGATGGAAACGTTATTAAAATTTTGGCACGACACCGGTATTTACGCAATCGAACCTGGCCAGTTTGCCATGATGGTGGTTGCGTTTGGTATGTTGTACCTCGCGATTAAAAAGGGCTTTGAGCCATTACTGCTTCTGCCTATTGCAGTGGGTACTTTGTTGGTAAACATTCCAGGCGCAGGCCTGGGTTGGTCTGCCGCTGAACAAGCTATTCGTACAGGTAGCCCTGAGGTTGTGGATCAATTTCGCGCACTATTTGGCTTGGCTGCCAATGCGGATCTAACGGCATTGTTAGATGCTTATCATCACGCAGAAACCTTAATTTATAAGCAAGCTGTATCACTTGGCGGTAGCTTAGGTTTTGACAATGGCATGCTTTATACCTTTTACTCAATGACGATTGCCAGTGGTGTTGCGCCACTTTTAATCTTCATGGGTGTAGGTGCCATGACGGATTTTGGTCCGCTATTAGCTAACCCTAAAACATTGTTATTAGGTGCTGCTGCTCAGTTTGGTATTTTTGGTACTGTTATTGGTGCGGTATTGCTAACTCACTTTGGTTTGATGGATTTCACCATTCAGCAAGCGGCCGCGATTGGTATCATCGGTGGTGCTGATGGCCCAACGTCGATCTTCATTGCATCTAAGCTAGCGCCTGAATTATTAGGTGCCATTGCGGTAGCCGCATACTCATACATGGCTTTGGTTCCTATGATCCAGCCGCCGATTATGAAAGCACTGACCACAGAAGCAGAACGTTCTATCAAGATGGAGCAGTTACGCACTGTCTCTAAGCTTGAGAAAATCATGTTCCCACTAGCGGTATTGGTACTGGTTGCGTTAATTCTGCCTTCAGCTGCGCCACTGCTGGGCATGTTCTGCTTTGGTAACCTAATGAAAGAGTCTGGTGTGGTTGAGCGTTTAAGCGATACGGCTCAAAATGCGTTAATCAACGTTGTGACCATTTTCTTAGGCTTATCTGTTGGTTACAAAATGAGTTCAGATGCCTTCTTAAACTGGGACACGATTGCGATCATTGCACTGGGCCTAGCGGCGTTCTGTGTCGGCACCGCGGCTGGCGTGTTGATGGCTAAGTTCATGAACTTATTCTCTAAAACACCGATTAACCCTTTGATTGGTTCAGCAGGTGTTTCTGCTGTACCAATGGCGGCTCGTGTATCGAACAAAGTAGGTTTGGAAGCAAACCCGCATAACTTCTTGTTGATGCATGCCATGGGTCCAAACGTAGCCGGTGTAATTGGCTCCGCTGTTGCGGCTGGTGTGATGTTGTCTTATTTAGGTTGATAACACGCTCTAGTTTTGCAATAAAAAAAGCGCCTCAGGGCGCTTTTTTTATGCCTGGATGAATATAACTTAATGGTTACATAGATGAACCTTTTGTAACCAAGGAAGACACAAGAGCAACGGTGTAGCCTGATTAATCTGTCAGAATGAGAGCCAAGCCACCTTGAGATAGACCCATGCAGCACATTAAGCATTTTACGGATACTCAAAACTCTATTTATGCCAGCGTGAGCATTAACACGGATACTCGGTTGTTGATGAGCATGTGGCGAGGAGAGGTGACAGAAACTTATCAATTATCGACGGTGATGGAATATTGTTGCCAGCAAATGATCAGTAATAACTTAAATAGTTGGCTTGCTGATTTAACCGCCCTAAATGGCGAGTTTACGTTACTGTCCGCGCAAGCTCAGAAAAGTGTGCTTGAGGACGTTTCATCTACGCCACTGCAATATTTTGCATTGGTCAGTCAATTAGCGGCTAACCCTGTGCGCTCCGCAGTGCTTCATGCATTTAGGCAAGTTAAAGTTGATGTTCGTTCATTTGATCATTTTGCCTCTGCCATACAATGGTTGATTTTACCGGGCATTGGCGCTCAGTTCAGTGAGCGTCGTAGCTTAAGGGCTTATTAAAAGGATAGTCACGTTACGCCCCTTTTAATAAGTTAGCAGCGCAATGTCAGACTCTCGACTAATCTTTACCTAGATCAACAGATAAATACAAGAATGACCGTAAATGGGCCTTGAGATGTGACCTGCTTACCTTGGTGGATGCATGGATATGTCCTTATTGAACGTAGATTTCTCCCCTTGGACGCTGATACTGATTGGTATCATTGCGGTCTTAACCGTGTATTTTCAATTCTTTCGTTACAGTTCCCGCACCGCTGAGTCGGCTCCAACTATTCTGACCAGTATCGGTATTTTTGGGACTTTTTTAGGTGTGGCATTGGGCTTGAATAGCTTCGACACAACACAATTACAAGAAAGTGTCCCACAATTACTAAGCGGATTAAAAACGGCATTCTGGTCTTCCATTGCAGGTCTATTGGGCGCGCTTACCATAAAATTTAGAGCGGTGATGGATGCCACTCATGGTGAAGAGCACCATCAGCGAACCACGAGTATTGATGACTTGAATGACTCCATGCAGGCTATTCTTCAAGCATTGAGTCAAGGTGGTAACGAAACTGCATTTCAGCAAATTGCTTTGATGCGGGTTGAACAGCAAAGGCAAAGTGATGATTTAATTATTGCCATGCAGCATTACCAAGAAAAAATGGTTGAAGCGAACACTCAAGCCTTAATCAAAGCGTTGGCCGTGGTGATGCGAGACTTTAATACCAAGATTGATGAGCAATATGGTGAAAACTTTAAACGCCTAAATGAAAGCGTTGGCAGCATGTTGCAGTGGCAAAAAGAATATAAACAACAGCTAGTTGAGCTAGCCGATAATCAGCAGCGCATCGGTCATTCAATGATTCAAGCTACCGATGCATTTGAAAATATGGTGCATCACGCCGAGTCATTTAATGGCATCAGTGAAAGTTTAGGCAACATGCTGCAAGGTTTAAATACCCAGCGCGATGTGCTTGATAAACATCTTACTGGGCTTGCCACGTTAGTGAGTGAAGCGGGCCAAGGGTTGCCTCAATTAGAAGAGCGCATTACATTTTTAACATCGGGTTTGGCAACCACATTAGAGCAATATAATTCACGTATGGAAAAAATGCTCAGCAATACAACTCAAAGCATGACGGCCACGACGGGTAAACTAGGTGAGCAGCTACAGGTCTCTTACTCACAGGCATTTGAGAAGTTAGATCATCAAATTATGCAAAGTCTAATTCAAAGTGACAAAAAAATTGCGAAACTGGATGCGGCCCTTGAAAATGAACTAAATAAATCGCTTAAAACATTAGGTCAGCAGTTAGGCGCGCTGAGTGAAAAATTTGTACAAGATTATGGCCCATTGACAGATCGTCTGCATGAACTGGTTACGTTAGCTGAAAATAAAGGGTAGGTCATGCTAACCGATGAAGAGCGACTAGGCGGTATCAGAGAACAAGAAGGTCATTGGGTTGCTGTAAGCGACTTAATGGCAGGCTTAATGATGGTATTTTTATTAATCTCTATCGTATTTATGATCAATGTTGAATTACAGCGGAAAAAAATAACCGATGTTGCAATACTATATGATCACCTGAGAACTCAGCTTTACCAAGATTTATTAGCCGAATTTGAACCGGACTTGAACAGCTGGGGGGCTGAATTACAGGAAGATTTAACCTTTCGTTTTAACAAAACAGAATTACTTTTTGCAAATGGTGAGTCAGGCTTAAACCCTGAATTTCAGTTGATACTTGCGGACTTCTTTCCTCGCTATTTAAGTATTATTACAGCTGACAAATACCGTGATGATATTCTTGAAGTTCGAATTGAAGGCCATACATCAAGTGGTTGGTATGGTGCCGTCGACGATGACGATGCTTATATTAATAACATGGCATTGTCACAAGCGCGTACTCGCAGCACATTAGCTTACCTATTGAATTTACCAGCAGTGACGAACAAAAAAAGTTGGCTTAAAACATATCTAACGGCCAATGGACTGTCATCAGCTAAAGTAGTTACGGATGAAGCCGGTATTGAAGATGGCGAGCGTTCTCGTCGAGTAGAGTTTAAAGTACGTACAGATGCAGAAGGGAAAATTGCCACGATTTTAGAAGATGTTTTACCATGAATTTATTCAATTTTAAGAATGATGAATCATTGAATAAATTGCGTGAATTAATCGGGACAGAACAGCTTGGCACGTTTGAATTATTTGACCCTAAACGCCATTTAAGTTGGCAGGATCGACAGCTATTAGCAAAGCAATGGGTTGATGTAGAGGGAAATATCCTTCGTTCAGGCGATGATAATATTTTGTATTTTAAAAACAGCCCCGTTGTTGTCAAAGTGGATGATGTATTTCACTTTGCATTATGTGACGATATTAAAAAACGCATTGGCCAAGGGCAATTACCCAATATTAACGCGACAACATGTAATGATTTAATGGCCAACGCCACCAACTGCTCTTATTGTTTACATGCCGTGAGCTACGAAGGGTTCGATGCATACCGGCATCGGCATCAACAATACAATGAAAAAATTCTTAAGAGTTTTAATCTTAATCAATTTTTAGTGTCAAAATCCGCCGTATTTAAAGCATAAGACCTTATTCATGTGTTCTTCCGTTGCTTGAAATCCTGCAATGCACAGTCATAAAAAAGCCGGAGCCTATGATAGGCTCCGGCTTTTTTATGACTATACCGTTGATGATTAATCAATCAAATCATAGTTATCACGCAGTACATCAATAATTTCTTGTTTTGGGTTGTGAGATAAATGCAAAGGCTGGCCAATGATTTTTTCAGCAATACCAATATACGTTTGACTCACATGTGCAAATACGTCTGCAGGAAGCGCATTATCACGCGCTAACGCTTCACGCTCATGCATGCGATCTTTGTTTAATAAAATATCAGGATCAGGGAAATGATTAAGTAACAGCTGGCGGAAACCTTCTTTACTGTTTTCTACCACCTTACCATCACGATACTGTGCACCATCCCAAATGCGTGAGCTATCGGGTGTGCCCACTTCGTCCATGTATATTAATTTTTCTGTGCCGCTGGCATCGGTGACATAACCAAACTCAAACTTGGTATCCACAAAAATCTGGTCAATGTCAGATAGAGCATTGCTGATGACGTTAAAACCTTCAGATAGTAATTTTTCATACAGATCGATGTCTTGTTCGCTTTTTAAGTTAAACGCAGCGAAGTTGTCACGGATATCTTGACGGCTGACATTCACATCGTCTTGTTCTGGTACATTCGGAATGCCTTTTAAGATGCCCTTCGTACTGGGTGTCATCAGTAATTCAGGTAATTTTTGGTCTTTACCTAAGTTGTCTGGTAGTTGGATGCCGCAGAATTCTCGCTCGCCTTTGCTGTATGAGCGCCACATTGATCCGGTAATGTACGAACGACAGATAGCTTCGATCATCACAGGGCGCGCTTTTTGTACAATCCAAACAAATGGGTGAGGAATATCTAAAATATGGCTATCGGCTAGGCCATTATCTTTGAATAATTGGAACCAATGGTTAGAAATTGCGTTTAACGCCGCCCCTTTCCCAGGAATACCTTGTAAGCCGCCTTCGCCATGCCAAATACAGTCGAATGCACTAATACGATCGCTGATTACCATTATGGCAAGTGGCGCATCTGACGCGACGTTATAACCTTTTTCGGCAATGAGACGTTGGCTGTCGGCCTCGGTTAACCAATAAACGCTGCGTACTTTACCGCTATGCACCGGCTTGTCAGTACGAATGGGTAGGTCGTTGTTCACCGCTAATACGTTTTGAGCCTGTGACATGGTATCCACTCATATAAAATATGGGCGGATTTTAGCAAAGGGGGCTGAGGTTGGGTAATGATAAAAACTAAACGCCCCATGATATTGCTTCATATTCAGGGCGTTTTTGAGTGTTAAGCGCGACGGTTATGCGTAATCGTACTCACCACCCTTGGCCAAGCCTGTTTTATAAGCTGAGCGTGCTTGAAAGGTTTTGACGTATTTTTGGATACTAGGGTAATCATCACCAATTAACCCACGAGCGACAGACGCTTCCAGTGGAAAGCTCATTTGGAAGTCCGCACCGGTTAGTTGTTCGCCACAAAACCAAGGGTTATTAGCCAAATGTGCCTCAATATAGGCTAATTGATTAACGATGTTAGGTGACACAAAACTCTTCAACACTTTATTAGCGAGCATCTTAGCAATGGGCTTTATAAAGAATGGCATAGGGGCAGTTTGCATTTTCATGAACACTAAACGCATGACCATCGGCGGCATAAGAGAGCCCTCACTGAAGTGCAGCCAGTATAGATATTGCCAATATTGGTCACTATTTTCAGAAGGCTTAAATTGAGAGCCATATTTTGAAATTAGATATTCAATAATGGCACCGCTTTCTGCCAGCATGATACCGGTTGCATCGTCAGTAATAACAGGGCTTTTACCCAGAGGGTGAACATCTTTTAGGCTTTGAGGGGCCAATATGGTAATTGGATCACGCTGGTAAAATTTGATGTCATAGTCAACGCCTAGTTCTTCTAATAACCAGATAATACGCTGAGAGCGGGAGTTATTGAGGTGGTGTAGTGTGATCATGAAAGTCTCTTTATAGTTGTTTTAACTTTACGTATTAGATAATGATTTAGATTGCTTGCATCATCTTGCCTAGCTCAGTGGCCTGCATCAAGATTTTCTCACTTAA
Source organism: Bermanella sp. (assembly GCA_034111105.1). GTDB lineage: Bacteria > Pseudomonadota > Gammaproteobacteria > Pseudomonadales > Oceanobacteraceae > Bermanella. The sequence continues at coordinate 32,003 of JAWUXY010000014.1, forward strand.
ATTAGGCATAATACCCAGCCAAAATGTAAGTTAATTAAGTGTGGATACCATGAGTGTTGAACAAGCTTTATTACAGCGCAGCGATAATAAATGTGAGTTATGTACCGCTACTGAGCAGTTAGCCGCTTTTGCGGTTGAGCCTTCTGACGGTAGCTTGGATCAGAGCGTTGTGATTTGTGAAACCTGTCGCAGTCAAATTGAAGATCAAAGCAGCATGAATGTTAACCATTGGCGTTGTCTTAATGACAGTATGTGGAGCCAAGAAGCGCCGGTACAGGTCATGGCTTATCGCCAATTATTTGCTCTCATAGCAAAAGGTGAAACATGGGCACAAGACAGCTTAGATATGTTGTACCTAGAGCCTGATGTCGAAAAGTGGGCAAAAATGGGTCTGCCAGATGAAGATGCAGAAGCCACGTATGACTTTAACAAAGCCTTATTACAAGCGGGCGACAGTGTTACGTTGGTTAAAGATTTAGTGGTAAAAGGCGCAAATTTTACGGCTAAGCAGGGGACGTTAGTCAAAAATATCTCGCTAACCAGCAACCCTAAGCACATCGAGGGTAAAGTTAATGGTTCGCACATTGTGATTATCGCGGAATATTGTAAAAAAGCGTAAGACGTTACCGTTATCTGAAACAAAAAAGCCTACTTATGTAGGCTTTTTTGTTAATTTAATGTTTTGTGTAAATTAGGCGGTAATTTTGCTAGTTCCCATAAAAAGCTATCGAGCTTGAAGGTGGCTGTGCGCAATTGCTGATCAATATCGGCTAGCTCATCGCAAATTTTACGATAACGCTTACCCCGTTTAATGGCATTTAATGCTTCATCTACTTTTTGTTTTTTTGTCCCTATATATTCTCTTACTCGTTTACCGTCTTTTTTAGGAAATATAAGGTATAAATATTTTTCTTGATGCCAGTAAGGGGTTGCTTGTATTAAGTTAGTTGACTCTAAGCTTGCCCGCTCTTCTAGTAACAATGACTTTGTTTGCTTTAACTGGTTGATATGGTCCGGAATACGCCCAACTTTGTGATCAAGCGTATCAGAAGTATTCTTTTCAAGCAGTTTTTGGCGCTCACTGGTGTCGGTAATGGTTAAAATAGCACCACGATAACTATTGTCGGAGCTTGGGATTTTAGTCATTGATATACGTGCCCAAAAACTTTCACCGTTTTCTTTTATAATGGGAATAGACACAAAATCGGCTTGCTGAACCTTCAAATTATTCAATGCTTTATTTAGTAAGCAATGATCTTCTATCGAAATTAAATCATGAATGGGTTTGAAAAATAGAGCATCGTCCTCAGTGCCTAATTTCTTAACGAGAAATGGGTTCATATAGCTAATTTGATTTTGATTATTTAAAACCAATAGACCTTCTGGCGATAGTTCGACCAAGTTTTGATAACAACGGGTTTGTAAGGAGTCACAACTAGTGATGTGAATCGGTGTATCTTTTTTATCAGAAAATGAAACAGATACATCCATGTCGTCATCGTACTGTTCTAAAATTGAAATCAGTTCACGAGCCTTCATGTGTCCTTTCCTCAATAGACCATTTGCCTATAAAAATCAAAGCACTCAAAACAATTAGCCTAGTAGTAAAGCATTACTAGACTCAGATGATTGCCTTAGCATAGCGCCATCATTTGCTAATTAATAGGCCGAAAATCACATTTTTTTTAGAAACACATGACGCCAATAAAAATGAAGTAGTTGTTGTGTCATTAAAAATTTACGTAAAGTCACGCCACTTCATTGTTTAACTGGCGTGCGTTATGGAAAATTCAGCAACACAACTCAATAAAGAAGCATTCTACAAAGAGTTTACTCTCAGGAATGCAGGATTTATCAGTGAGGAAGACCAGCAACTACTGCGGGATTCAGTGATATTAATCGCAGGATGTGGCTCTACAGGTGGTAGTGTCATTGAATTGTTAATTCGCAGTGGCGCAGAAAATCTAATACTAATAGATAACGGTCGTTATGATTTAAACAATTCTAATAGACAAAATATGGTTCTTAACGATGTTGACCGCTTCAAGCCCATCGTCTTTCAAGAGCGTTGTCATGCAATTAATCCTTTTGCTCGTTTAGAAATTTGCAATATTGGTATCACACCTGACAATGTTAATTACTATGTAGATCGAGCTGATATTGTCATCGACGCAGTTGATGTCACAGGTCGTTCTGGCTTAGAAATGAAATTTCTACTACATGAAATCTGTCATGAAAAGCGTAAGGCCGTTATTTGTGGTTATGACATGGCTGCAACTCAGTACATCCCAATCTTCGATTATCGAGATCCAAACTTAGCGCTTTTCGACAATCAAATTACCACTGAAATGGTTGCAACCATGGACCCGCTAAAAGTGTGTACCTTTCTGGTTCCGATTAGCGAAATTCCAGAAGCCATGTTTGAAGAATTAGAGCGACATACCAAAGGAAAAGATTACACCTCACAGTTAGGCATTGCAGCTAACCTGTTTGGCACGATCACAGCAGCATTGGTAATTGATATGCTCGCAGGTCGAACAGTCAAAAATGAATATACGATTGATGTATGGAAAGTGATCAGAGGAGAGTATGAAAACCTCACCAAGCTAGAGCAATACAGAAAAGGTATCGAGCAATGGCAAAAAGAGCCATGCAATATTGACGATACTGAATACTTAAAACGATCTATGAAGCACTATACCACGCCCCTTATTCCTGACCTACTGCCTGAAAATACGTCTATTGCACATCATGTCATTAATACCAGTGCGAATCTAGTCAGCCTTGCTATTCGCCAATCAGACTTAGACGATCATCATGCTAAACAGTTATTGCGCTATTCATTTGTTCACTATGCAAAAGTTGGTTTTATTAATGAGAAGGTAGCAGCGAAATCATTATTGCATCATGAGCCTATTTCGACTCTTCACAAAGATGATATTCATATTGTTATTTTAGATAAAACCCTAGGTAAGTTAATGGCTTACTCAACATTAAAAGCAATGCCTAATTCTGATCTTCCATTCTCCGGTACGGATAGAAAATTATATTCAGCTGAAAATGCGTTTGGGCGAGAAACCTTTAACAAAATTGAAGCATTAAAAGAATATAAAGTTTCTGAAGTAAGAGAGATTGGCCGTGTTGTTAAGTCTCAACTAGAAGATAAAGTTATGTCATCACGTGTGGGTTTATTACTAGTCCAATCTTATTTTGAACTGATTAATCATCCTGATAGTGGCATAAAGGCAATGATCGGTGATGGTGAAAAAAATGTAACGTTGGCGAACCTTAATATGTTTGGTTTTAATCCTATTTTGTTACCGTCAGATTCTGTAGAAATTGAAAAATCACACTTATTTTCAAGTCGGTATGAAGGGCGAGATGTTTCTCCATTCTGGTTTGAAAACGCCAATATTAATTTAGATAAAGTGAACCGTGCGAAGATGATATTACAACTTTCGGATAGTGAATTTTATAATGCATATAAAGATTTCAAATTCAGTGAGCTAACACCTACTCAAGCTGAGCTTGTCTAATGGAGATGATCATGGAATGGAATAAAGAACAGTTAGCATTAAAGCAACGTTATTTTTTAGTTGGACGAGATCTAGTTAGACCGTCTGCCGCGTATCGTGATGAAAGCGTCTCATTTGATAAAAACTTATGGAAGAAAGTAGGTGAGACCGGCCTATTAGGTTTGAGTATGCCTGAACAATATGGTGGCTCGGGTTTAAGTATTACTGATTTTTCTGCTGCATTAGAAGGTTTTGCAGAAGGCTGTCAAGACATGGGCGTTCTGGTGACATTTGTTGCTCAGGTTGCTTTGGTGCAGTCCTCACTTGTTAACTATGGCACTAAAGAGCAATGCGAAACGTGGTTACCAAGTTTGATCTCAGGTGAAAAATTAGCATGTTTTGCTATTACTGAGCGAGGCTGTGGTTCAGATGTGCGTTCGATCAAAACAGAAGTCGAAGAAACGGACGCTGGCTATTTACTTAACGGTAAAAAATGGAATATTACGAATGCGCCAATAGCTGATATTTGTATGACATTTGCTAAAGTTAAAGGTAAAAAAGAAAAAGCAATTTCCTGCTTTATCTTAGAAACTGATCAGGAAGGGGTTGAGCAATCTGAGCCATTTAGTTTGATGGGCAATCGCGGAACACCGATTGGAGGTATTGACTTTGAAAATGTAGCGTTAAGTTCAAAAAATTTAGTGAGTACTGAAGAAAACGGTCTAGCAGTATTGTATTTCTCATTCTTGATCGAACGTATTTTAACAGGTGTACTAGTTTCAGGTTGTATTCGCCCACTTGTAAAAGAATGCACTCAATACAGTCAAGAGAGACATGCTTTTGGTAAAGCGATTGGTGATAATCAATACGTACAACAATATATTGTTGAAATTGAAAGCAAACTTGAATTATTAGGCGGCGTTATATTTAAAGCCTTGAACTTTATTGAGCAAGGTCGAGATTGTTCAAAACTGGCTTCTATTATTAAGATGTATTCCTCTGAAATTTTCCATGAGTCTTCATTAAGTGCAATGAGAGTGTTGGGTAATTATGGTTATCGTCGAGAGAATTACTATGAGCGTTTGTTAAGAGATGCGATTGGATTATTATTTGCCGGTGGTACCACTGAAATTCATAAACGAGTGATTTGGGATTCATTATTAAGTGATTATAAAAATAGTCCTAAAGTTCATAAAAATCTAAAATTATCATGGCAAGATGCAGAGCACCTGCAAACTGCTGCGGAGGCTGTATAAATGTCATCATCATTGATGGACTCACTGATTGAAAAAACGAATAGGCTCCATACTTCCCCTTGGAAAGTATTGCTTGCTTTTATTGTGGTCACTTTTCTAGCATTAACCAGTGCAGGTAAACTGCAGATTAATGCAACGCCCTATATGATCGGCCATGATCACCCAAGTCGTATGGCGGATCACAAAAGTAAGAAAACATTCACTGGAACAGGCGAGCAAGCATTTATTGCCGTCGTGAATCAACAAGGTGATGTCTTTAATAATGAGACATTGAATCTTGTTAAAATACTGAGTGATAAGTTTGAGAAAATGTCATTAGTTTCAGACATTGATAAACAGTTTCTAGCATCACTTTCAGGATTAACAAACGATCAATCTAAGAAGATCGAAGCAATCCTTGATAAAGGTGTCTTAAAGCAAGATGTTTATGTATTAGAAGGTTTAAAGAATGAATTAGTTAATTCGAATGTATTAACTCAGAGTGAGATTATTACATTCGAAACCTTATTGGTACGTTTAAATCCTGTAAAAAAAGTTCGCTCACTTACAACAATGGAAAATATTACACCTACAGTCGATGGTATTGATATCCATCCTCTTATGGGGCGTAAATCAAAAGATCCGACGGCTGCGGAGCTTAAAAAGGAAGTATTTGAAAACCCACTGTATATTGACGGTTTAATCGCTCAAGACTCAAAAGCGACGAGTATTCAAGTTGAATTCTATATTGCAGAAGATGACTCTCCTTCGATGTTACTGGCTTTTCAAGCAATCAATAACATTGTATCGCAAACGGATTTAGGCGCTAATTCTGTTCATTTAAGTGGCCCTCCGATGATTGCATCAGAAACGGCCTCTAACATGGAAAAAGATAATCAGACGTTATTACCTGGTGTCTTACTAGTGATTTTATTTGTGCTTTTGATTAGTTTTGGTCGCATTCAGGGTATGGTTATCCCGATGTTAATTGCCATTATTAGTTTAATTTGGACATTAGCTGTCATGAGTGCCCTTGGGGTTAAGCAAAATATTATTACCTCTATGCTGCCTGTGTTTATAATTGCAATTGCGGTTTGCGATGCGATTCACTTTTTATCGGACTATTATCGTCACTTACCTGAAAACGCGGATAGAGCGCAGCGTTCAATCGCAGCATCGGCTGCAGTTAAGCAATTATTCTTTCCAATGTTAATTACGACGATTACCACGGCACTGGGCTTTGTTTCTTTAGCTTGGACAGAAGTAACATTCATTCAAGAATTTGGTGTGTTTGTTGGTATCGGTGTGATTTTAGCCTGGATTATTACCATTTTCTTTTTACCAACCATGTTGGTGCTGTGGAAAGCGCAACCGCCAAAATGGGGTTTACTTGCAAGTACCAATATTGATGGTGGTTTCTCTGCATTTGCAGCTATCTCAAAGTACGCAAAACCGGCTATCGCAACAACGGTTATTCTTATTGGTGTCTGTGGATTGATCATCTCTCAGCAGCTAAAAGTAGATAATCAGGTTATTGGGTATTTTGAAGAAACCAGTCAAATTCGTATAGATGATAAAGTCTTAAATGAACACTTTGGTGGTACAACCCCGATTAGCGTTATGGTGCAGAGCGATCAAGTTGATGCATTTAAACAAGCTGACTATGTATTAGCGCTTGAGAAAATTGAAAATCGTCTTAAGTCCCATGACTTAGTCGGTTACACCTACGGTTTGCCTGATTTTGTTAAACGTTTAAACCAAGCATTAAATAATGATATGACGGCCCAGGCTTACTCTTTGCCTAATTCATTGTCGACAGAATTACTGTCTCAATACTATTTACTATATGAAAATGGTAACGGTCGTGATTTGTTTGATGTAGTGGATCGTCGCTACCAGAACTCTCGTGTTCTAGCGATTTTGCATTCGGATAAATCATCTGAAGTAAGCACCATTATTAATGACATTATGACGTATTCAGCAAGTGTACTGCCTGCTGGAAGCAAAATCAGTATTTCTGGTTACGGTGAGATACTCGTTGCCACAACAGATGCTGTTGTATGGGGACAAGTCGCTAGCCTGATTTTGGCCAGCATATTAATTACGATACTGGTTATGCTTATTTTCCGTTCGGCAAGTATTGGCATGGTTGTACCTTTGCCGTTAATTCTAACGCTGCTTGGTGTGTTCGTCATTATGGCATTGACAGGCACAAACTTAGATATCGGTACATCGATCATTGCTGCTATTTCGTTTGGTATAGGTATCGATTATTCAATACATATTATCTCTGCCTTAAAATCGAGTCAGGCACAAACACGCCTAGCCCGTATAGAGGAAGCATTAGCTAAATGCGCTAAACCTATTTTAATTAATACTTTAGCCCTTGGCTTAGGCTTCTTAGTGTTAACAATGTCTGGCTATCAAGCACTTGTTAATCTTGGGTACTTTATTTCAATCACTATGTTCCTTAGTGCTATATTCTCTTTATTAGTATTACCGTCAGTGGTTGTATCGGTTATACATAAAGACGAAGAAGCGCTTGAGCATGTAGGAAGTGAGGCAAATGCTTAATATCAATAAAGTGTTTATTGCCTTATTGATTTCATGGCTGGTTACACCAGCCATGAGCATGGCAAGTGAAGATGATCTTTTAGTGATCTCTATTTACCCCAAAAATGGTGTGTATGATAAAAATACGTTAATTGATTTGGTGGGTAAAACAGAAAAATTATGGACGATTAAAAACAAATCAGGCTCTTCTGCTTTCAAAACCATAGATAGCTTAGCGACTGAAAATATTATAGTGGCTCAACAGGATTCTGTGCGTTTTAGGCGTTTAATTGAAAATCGAGAATTAACTGACTCGGGTTTAAAAACGTTAAAAAATTTAGTTAACACGCATCCTTTACTTCATGACCGCCTAGCGGATAAAAATGGAGAGCAGTTGCATATATGGATGCGAGCTAAAGACCCACTAACAAATGAAAGTAAAAAAGAGCTGCTTTTATCAGCGCTAGCGATTTTTGGTCAAAGTGAAGAATGTAAAACTAATTCTGATGGCATGCTTTTAAATGTTAGCTATGAAGAATGGAAGCTGACCAGTTCAAAACCTAAACCGATGAATGAACGTTATAAAAGTTTGAAAGCATCGACCAATATGATGAAAGAGCACTCTATTTTAGCTTATAGTGCATCGGATTTAATTAGCTATTTAAAACATTCAATGAGTGATGGCGAAGCCGTAAATGATAATAGTTCCGCAGAAATAGAGCAGTTATATATGATTGCGGAAAGTGTAAGGAGTCGTCATTTACATGATTTAGCAAACCCTGATTTTAGTCGACTTAAATTAGTGAGGATGAGTGAGACTGGTTCTGAAAAAACCAAGATACAGGATTTTTCTTCTGACTTAATTCGCCAGTGGCAAGCTAATGACTCTAATTATGTGTCGCTCGACTGTAGACAATCAACTTAAGGATAGAAGTATGAAAAAGTTAATTTTCACATTATTTTTAACAACATTTTTGTGCGCCTCTGTATTTACCCATGCAATACAAGATGCAACGCAAATAATGTCATCTGTTAAGCATAGAGATCAAGGTTTGGACCGTTATTCGGATGTCGATTTAATACAAACGATGTCAGATGGGTTTGTAAGAAGCCGCTCTTTAAAAATGTATGAAAAAGAGTTCGGTGAAGAAAGAAAAGGGTTGCTTTATTTTACAGCGCCGAGCAATACTGCCGGTACTGGATTATTAATGTATAGCTATGCTGAAGTAGAAAAGAAAGACGATGACCAATGGTTGTACCTTCCTGCTCTTCGAAAAGTAAAGCGTATTGCAACAAACTCGAAAGAAGGCCCGTTTCTAGGTACTGATTTTTCATTTGCTGATATTGAACGTATGCGTCTTTCAGATTACCTTTATACGATAAAAAATTCTAAAGAGAATGTAAGTATTATAGAAGCAACGACCGAAAGCGGACTTGAAAATCCTAGAACAGGTTATAGCAAACGAATAGTACACGTTGATACAGAAAAAAATATTATTTTGAAAGATGAGATTTTTCGACAAGGCAGACTTATCAAAGTATTTGAAGTGGTTAAACTTGAAAAAGTTGATGGCTTCTGGACTGTCGTTGAAGCAAAAATGGATAATTTAGTGGAAGGCGGTAATACTCGTCTTATTCGTAAAAACACACAATATAATCAAAAGCTTAAAGATGGCTTATTTAATCAACGTACATTAAGAAAAGGACTTGATTGATGTTGATTAGGCCTATGAAACCTGCTTTATTATGTGTGGCGCTTGGCCTACCTTTTTTATCGAATGATAGTTTTGCAATGAGTATGCTGGATTCATCATTCGGAGATTTTGCGAGTAAAGGATTTGCTCGTTTTGAATATCAAGGACGATCCCCTTTTGTAGATGATCAAAGTACAGACCTCAGAGAAAACATAGATGCCCAGTTTGAACTCGACTGGTCATCATCGGATTTCTCTGTGGATACTTTGTCATATTTTAAGTATCGCCCTCAATACTCTGATGAAGATAAAGAGACAAGAGACGAACTTGAATGGAATGCAGATTTACGCGAGTGGATTCTTGCATACGAGTCTTCTCAATGGCTTTATCGCGTTGGTAAACAACAAGTGGCCTGGGGTAAAGGCGATTACTTTCGTATTGTCGATGTTATTAATCCTTTAGATTTACGAGAGGGGTTATTAACCTATATAGACGATTACGCGCTTGGTCGCCAACCTAGAAACATGGCCGTTGTTGAACACTTTTTAAATGATGTTGAGTTTCAGTTTATTGCGGCTTATGAAACCCAAGAGACATTAGCGGCACCAGCAGGTGCTGATTTTGCCGTTACGGGTTACCCGCAAGACATATCATTAGAAGAAAATAGCAATATTGACTACGGTTTTAGAGCTCGATTTTTTTTAGATGGTACTGATTTAGACATCTATCTTTTTGATGGGTATAACCCTGATCCTATTTTGAAACAAAATACGGAAAATCAATTTGAAGGCACGTTTGCTAAAAGACAGCTCTTGGCGCTGTCATTTGCTAGGCCAAATGATTATGGGGTGATTCGATCAGATATTGCTTACTACCCAAAAGAATCATTACAACTCGGTAGTGGTGCAGATGAGGTCAGTAAATTTGATATTTTATTAGGTTTTGATGCCCAAGAGAATGAATGGTCATTCAATTTTCAAGGTGCTGTAAGCCAATACTTGTCGGTTAGCGATGAATATACCCGAGATGATCAAATCTTAAGTGCATCTGCCTTTATTGAAAAGCAATGGAGCCAGTTACGCTTAACATCCTCTATTTTGTGGCTTTATAATTATCAAGACGACGCAAGTAGCATGCTTAAATACTTAGTGAGCTATGAGTGGTTCAATGCCACATTACTTGAACTCGGCGTAATTGGGTTTGATGGTAAAAAGAGCACACTTCACGGCATGTATGATGACCAAGATCGAATTTATATGAATTTAAAGTACTCTTTCTAATTAGAACGGTTTTGGGTCTGCATAATACAAGGGAGGTTGATTGTGATAACCTTCCTTTTTTTATGTTTCGATTAACCAATTATGCTGATTATTTCCAATCATGTCTCTATTCCCTCTAGTGAAATTGAGATGCAAGCCATTAGAGCGCAAGGTGCGGGTGGCCAGAATGTTAATAAAGTCTCTAGTGCGATACACCTACGCTTTGATATAAGAGCCTCTAGCCTACCTGAATTCTATAAAGAACGTTTACTTGCTTTAAGTGATTATCGATTAACGAAAGATGGCTGCATTGTGATTAAAAGTCAGGAGCATAGAAGCCAGGAGCTTAATCGACAAGCTGCATTGGAGCGTTTAGCGGCCTTAATTCGGCAAGTGAACGTCATCCAAAAGACTCGTAGACCAACAAAACCTTCGCGTTCATCCAAGATGAAACGTATGGATAAAAAAACAAAACATGGGCAAACAAAAGCACTTCGCGGACGTGTTGTCTAAACTACTGGGGACTGAATAACTTTGCCCTCACCATGTTTCTGTATTTTTTTGGGTTTATTGTGAGTAGGCGTTTAAATAGGCGGTTAAAGTGAGACACATCTTTATACCCAACCTGACAAGCCACTTCATGTATCGATAAGTTACTACTTTTAAGTAAGTCCTTAGCTTCATCAATTCGTAATTGTTGCAAATAAGTAAGCGGCGTTACTCCTGTGGCGTCTTTAAAGCGCCTATTTAATGTTCTAACACTTAGATCAAACTGTTTCGCTAATGCCTTTATAAGTACTTCTTTATGAAAGTTATCCCGTAGCCACACTTGTATCTGAACGATGTCTTCGTCTGGGTGTTGGCTATTTTCATTAACAAAGCTGGTATTGTTATATGCTTTGCGGACTTCATGAGAAAAATGGCGCTCAACATGTATACCTATAATCTTGTTGTAAATTTTCTGAATGAGAAAAACAGTCAAATCAGCGAGCGCATTCATACTGCCAGCGGTAAATAAGTTACCAGTTTGCACGATAAAGTGCTGTCTTTTGAGTTGTACCTTTGGGTAGTCTTTTTGAAAACGATCAAAATAATACCAGTGCGTGGTAGCCGGTTTATGATCGAGCAACCCTGTTTCGGCTAAAAAGCTCACACCAATACCAACACTGCATATCAATGTTCCCTGAGCATGGATAATCCCCCCTTTTTTAACTGACGTCAAAAGTAGAAATTAAGCAGCCATCAACGGTGGTCTGCCACCGTTTGCTTTATGTGGCCGTTCGTTATTGTAAAACCATAACCAGTTTGTTGCATAGTCTTGAACCTCATTTAAAGTTTCAAACAAATATTTACTTAGCCAGCTATATCGAATTGTGCGATTAGCTCTCTCAATATAAGCATTTTGTTGTGGGTTTCCTGGCTGAATATATTCAATGCGAATACCCTGTTTTTTGGCCCAACCAGTAAACTCATGACTAATAAATTCAGGTCCATTGTCACAGCGTATTGCGATGGGCTTTGAACGCCACTCCAATAGCTGATCAAGCACACGCGTGACTCTTGCGGTTGGCAGAGAGAACCCAGCTTCAATCGCAAGTCCTTCACGTCTGTAGTCATCGATCACATTAAACAGCCGGAATTTTCTTTGGTCGGCCAGCTGATCGTGCATAAAATCCATTGACCAAACTTGGTTGATTTTTGTTGGCTCTTTTAATGGTTCAGGCTTGTTGCGCTTTAACCGCCTTCTGGGTTTGATACGTAAATTTAAAGCCAACTCACAATAAATTCGGTAAACCCGTTTATGATTCCATTTAAAAGCCTTCACATTACGTAAATAATCAAAGCACAGCCCAAAACCCCAGTCGGATTCTTTTTCGGTTAAATTAACTAGCCAGTCGGCTATTTCTTCGTTTTCCGAACTCAGAAGAGATTGATACCGATAACAGGTTTCACTGATAGAAAATGCTTGGCACGCAAGCCGAATGCTCACTGCGTAATTTGATACAGCTTGTTGGGCTAACTCTTTACGCTGCGACGGCTTCACCACTTTTTTGCCATAGCCTCCTGAATAATCTCAGATTTAAGGCGCTCTTCAGCATACATTTTCTTTAACCGTCGATTCTCATCTTCAAGCTCTTTTAGTCGTGCAATCATGGATGCATCCATACCGCCATACTTAGCTCGCCACTTATAAAAGCTGGCTGAACTCATACCGTGCTCACGGCATAACTCAGGTACTGGAGTGCCTGCGTCAGCTTGTTTTAGGATGGCCATTATTTGGCTGTCGCTATAACGTGATTTTTTCATGTAGATCTCCTGCGTTTAATATACGAGAAAATTCTACTTATGGTGCCTATTAATTTAAGGGGGGATTACCAAGGCAGCTCTAACACACCGTCCATTTCAACTTCTGCATCTTTGGGTAATGCAGAAATTTGAACCGCTGCGCGAGCAGGGTATGGTTGCTCAAAGTATTCCGCCATAATCGCGTTTACTTTAGCGAAGTTACCGAGGTCGGTTAAGAAGATGTTTAGTTTAGCAATGTCTTGTAGTGAACCGCCTGCCGCTTCACACACAGCGGTTAAGTTATCAAACACACGGCGCACGTTATCTTCAAACGTGCCTTCGATCATTTCCATCGTTTCAGGTACTAATGGGATCTGACCAGAAAGGTAAACCGTTTTACCCACTTTCACTGCTTGTGAGTAAGTGCCTATTGCTTGTGGGGCTTTATCGGTATTGATAATTTCTTTCATGTTAACTCCTAACAATATTTGGTTATTTTTTATTTGAATATGTTTCGTTTAGCTAGCAAAAACCCACATGTGAAAACACATATGGGCTTAATTTTTACAGCAACTCAGCTTACTTTAATTATCTAGCCAGCATTTTTAAGACGGGTAATCTTATTAACCAATTTATTCTTACGCAGTTTACGCATGACATCCGCTAAGTGTTTACGACCATGAACACCGATACGTAAACTCATAACACTCAAGCGAGCGTCTTTATCTTCAACACTAATCTGCTCTAGGTTTCCGTCTGCTTCGGTAACCGCAAAAGCTAACTGTGCCACTAAGCCTCGGCCGTTTTCAACCCACGCTCGTAAAGTGACCGAGAAATCTTCTTTTATTTTATCATCCCAAATTAATGGTAAACATTTATCGGTTTGGTCAATGAGGTCCAGCATGTTTTTACACGTATTGGTATGCACAACCAAACCACGACCAGAGCTTGAATAACCAACAATTTGGTCACCAGGAATAGGGCTACAGCATTTAGCATAGCTAACCACGCCACCTTCTTTGCCGTTGATACTGAATACACCTTCACTGCTAATTGAGCTAACGCCATCTTCTTGGCCTAGCACGAATACAGCTAAACGACGCGCAATGGCTTGAGGGGCACGCGAGCCTAAACCGATTTCTTCCAATAAGGTGTCGAGCTGCTTAACGTTAAATTCTTTTAATAAGTGCTCTAGATGTATAGCATCAATTTCATCAAGGTTTAAATGGAACATGCTAACTGCGCTGGCCAATAAACGGCGACCCAACGAAACCGACTCATCTTGTTTTTGGTTTTTCAAATAATGACGAATGTTACTGCGCGCTTTTGAGGTCACGACAAAATTCAGCCAAGAAGGGTTTGGCGATGCGCCAGGCGCCGTAATAATTTCAACACTTTGGCCACTCACTAATTTAGTACTGAGTGGCGCAAGTTGATGATCAATGCGGCAACCGACACAACTATTACCAACGTCGGTATGCACGCTATAAGCAAAATCAACCACCGTGCTTTCTTTGGGCATTTCAACAATACGCCCTTTAGGTGTGAAGATGTAAATATCATCTGGGAATAAATCCACTTTCACACTTTCAATAAATTCTTGCGGGTTACCCGCACGCTGTTGCAGTTCTAATAAACCCTGCACCCACTGGCGTGCGCGTTTGTTACCCTTGCTTTCGGTTTCGTCTTCGTCATCTTTGTATAGCCAGTGAGCCGCAATGCCGTTATGGGCCATGGCTTCCATTTCTTCTGTACGAATTTGAATTTCAATATGCACGCCACCCAAGCCCACAACTGAGGTATGCAGCGATTGATAGCCGTTAGATTTTGGAATGGCAATATAGTCTTTAAAACGACCCGGTACCGGCTTGTACTGGTTGTGTATAAAACCTAAAGCGCGATAACAGCTGTCTACGTTATCCACAATTAGGCGGAAACCATACACATCCATAATTTGCTTGAAGGACTTTTTCTGCTCCTTCATTTTGCGGTAAATAGAATAAAGGTGTTTTTCGCGGCCAATGACTCGTGCATCGAGCCCTTCTTCTTTTAATCGCTTTTTGATGGCTTTGCTGATTTTATCCACCAGCTCACTGCGATTGCCGCGCGCGGCTTTCACCGCTTTGCGGATCATGTTGCTGCGCATTGGGTGCTTAGCGTTGAAGCATAAATCTTCTAGCTCGATACGAATGTTACTAATGCCCAGACGGTTAGCAATTGGGGCATAAATTTCGAGGGTTTCACGAGCAATACGACGCTTCTTTTCAGGCGGCATAGAATCGAGCGTACGCATGTTGTGTAAGCGGTCAGCCAGTTTTACCAAGATCACACGTATATCACGGGCCATGGCCATGGCCATTTTTTGGAAATTACCCGCTTGTTTCTCTTCTTGGCTTTCAAACTTAATGTGTGTCAGCTTGCTCACGCCGTCAACAAGCTCAGAGACGGTTTCGCCAAATTGACCCACTAACGCTTCTTTGGGGACGGCGGTATCTTCGATGACGTCGTGCAGCATGGCAGCCATTAGGCTTTGGGGGTCCATGTGCATTTCAGAAAGGATATTGGCCACCGCCAGCGGGTGCACAATATAAGGATCACCACTACGACGATACTGACCTTCGTGGGCCTGTTCGGCGTAATAATATGCCCGGCAAACCTGATTGATTTGCTCGGGTTCTAGATAGCTGCTTAAGCGCTCGGCTAATGCATCTATTGTTGGCACCCTTTACCTCCTAATGCTTGCTGGCAAAGTAAGGATGCTTTCATGCTTACTCTTGCTCAGCAGCTAGTGCAGCAGCTTCAGCAGCAGCCATTGATGCTTGAGTGATTTTGCCTTCTGCAATTTCACGTAAAGCAATAACCGTTACTTTGTCGTTCTCTGGTGCAACTAGTGGCTCTGCGCCCTGCATAGAGATTTGACGAGCACGCTTGCTAGCCAGCATTACAAGTTCAAAACGGTTATCTACGCTGTTTAAGCAATCTTCTACGGTTACGCGAGCCATGATTTAATCTCTATCTATGGGGCAGCGAACTGCCGTTTACAAAGTTTGATGGGTTAGTTTACAAAAAGCCGCTGGTTTACGCCAATTGTTTAACTCTATCAAGGGGTATTCATTTCACTATTAGCGCTGTTTGATAGGCTATTAGCTCAATAAACTGGTGATCATCTCTTTATGACGCTCACTTTGGTTGCCAATACGTAAGCGTTCGGTTTGAAAGATCGACTTGAGCTCGCCCAAGGCCACTTCGAAATTATCGTTAATCACCACATAATCGTACTCATGGAAGTGACTCATCTCACTCACCGCTTCATTCATTCGACCTGTAATAATCTCTTCGCTGTCTTGTCCACGACCCGTCAAACGCTCAAGCAAGGCTTGTCGCGAAGGCGGTAAAATAAAGATGCTCACGGCATTGGGCATTAAGCGGCGCACTTGCTGCGCACCTTGCCAGTCAATCTCAAGAATTACGTCGATGCCCGTATCGAGCTGCTGTTGAACTGCACTTTGGCTCGTGCCGTAGTAATTACCAAATACCTGAGCATGCTCTAGGAAGTCGCCATGATTAATAAGCGATTCAAACTCGGTCTTTTCAACAAAGTGGTAATGCGTGCCGTTTTTTTCACTTTCACGCTTGGCACGTGTGGTATGGCTTACAGAAACCGCGATATTTGAAGTTTGCTGTAGCAATACATTTAACAAACTGGTTTTACCTGTGCCTGATGCGGCACTCACGATGTATAAGGTTCCAACTGTCATAATGGGATCTCTACCGCTTAAAAAATACAAGAATAATGGGTTAATGATAGCAAGGTTTTACCCTTGGCAAAATCCATCAGCATCAAACAAGATTTGCTGCTGATGATGTGGCTTAGGTTTACTCAATATTCTGTACTTGCTCGCGCATTTGCTCGATCAGCACTTTAAGCTCTACTGCAATTTGGGTCGTCAAATGGGATATTGATTTAGACGACAAGGTATTGGCCTCGCGATTAAGCTCTTGCATCATAAAATCTAAACGACGCCCAACCGCACCCTGCTGCTTAAGAATACGGGCGACTTCCTCTAGGTGAGCCTCTAGTCGATCTAACTCTTCGTCTACATCGGCTTTTTGCAGCACAATGACCATTTCTTGCTCAAATCGATCCGGCTCGACCTGCAACTTTAAGTCCGTCAATTTATTCAACAAGGCTTCACGTTGTGCCGTTAATATTTGTGGCAACAACGTTTTTACTTTTTCAACTTGCTCACTAATACCGGCAATACGCTGATCTATAAATTGAGCAAGCGCGGCGCCTTCACGCTCGCGCATGTCGATCAATTGATTCAGTGCCGCGTCAAACGCTTTCATGGCATCTTGCTCTATGGCTTGGTTATCCAGCGCAGGCTGCATCAAAACACCTGGCCACTTTAAAATCTCCAGTGCATCTAGTGCGTTACCTGGGCCAATTAAGCTGTGTACATGATCAGCCGCATCATTCAATTGGTTAACCAAGGCTTCATTTACATTCATGCCTTGTGAGCCCGCTTGCGCAGAGAATTTCAAACTGCACTCCACCTTGCCTCGGCTCAGTTTCTGACGCAGCACTTCACGCACTTGGGCTTCAACCGCGCGCAAGGTATCGGGCAAGCGAAAATGCAATTCTAAGTAGCGTGAATTAACTGAGCGAATCTCCCAAGTAAAGCTACCGGTATCGGTTTGCAAATCAGTACGCGCAAACGCGGTCATGCTGTGCATGGCTCATTCCTATTGGTTTATAATTTCATGTTTGTGAGTAATTTTACCTGTCATTGCTGCGACGACCTAATTTACTATCATTACAAGTGCATTAAAGCGCAAACAAAGCTAAATGCGCCTTGGCCTTATGGCTAAGGCCAGTATAATGGCCTCAAATTTACCTAAATAGAGAACACCATGAGACCAAGCGGACGCTCCCTCGATCAATTGCGCGAAGTGAAAATCACCCGTAACTTCACCAAGCATGCAGAAGGCTCGGTATTGGTAGAATTTGGTGATACAAAAGTCATTTGTACTGCCAGCGTCGAAACTCGCGTACCGAGTTTTTTACGTGGCCAAGGCCAAGGTTGGGTAACCGCAGAATACGGTATGCTCCCACGCTCAACTGGCTCACGTATGATGCGTGAAGCAGCAAAAGGCAAACAAGCAGGTCGTACCGTTGAGATCAGCCGTTTAATTGGTCGCTCTTTACGTGCCGCCATTGACCTTGAAGCCCTTGGCGAAAACAGCATCACCATTGATTGCGATGTCATTCAAGCTGACGGCGGTCCCCGTACTGCGTCTATTACAGGTGCGTGTGTTGCCTTGGTGGATGCGATCAATCACATGATTGAAAACGGACAGCTTAAAAAGAACCCAATGAAGTACATGATTGGCGCTGTTTCTGTGGGTGTTTACAATGGTGAAGCCGTACTAGACTTAGATTATGCTGAAGACAGCAATGCCGAAACCGATCTTAATGTTGTGATGGCTGACAATGGCGGTTTCATTGAGATTCAAGGCACAGCTGAAGGCGAGCCGTTCCAGCCGAATGAATTAAACGCAATGTTAGACCTTGCTAAAAAAGGTATTGCCGAATTAACTCAAATTCAGCAAGCTGCTTTAGCACAATAACCGAATAAAAAAAGGAGTATCAAATGGAATCAGCGCCAGCGCAAATTGGTTTATTACTGGTCAATGCCGCGGCAGGGTTTTTCTTATTTGTGGTTTTGTTACGCTTTTTATTACAAGCTGCAAAAGCCGATTTTTATAACCCGATTAGCCAATTTGTAGTAAAAGCAACCAACCCTTTGATTATTCCTCTGCGCAAAGTGGTACCCGGCTTTGCCGGTTTTGATTGGGCTGCCATTGTATTGCTTATTGCCGTGCAAATAGTGGCTATTTCATTGAGCTTATTAATTGCAGGTTATGGCTTGCCATTAGTGAGCATTGCCGTGTGGGCACTATTAGGCACGGGTGGGCTATTTCTTAAACTCTATTTTTGGGGTTTGCTCATTATGGTTATTTCCAGTTGGTTAGCGCCACAAAGTGCTAATCCTGCCTTAATGCTATTACGTCAAATTTTAGAACCTGTCATGGCGCCTATTCGTAAAATACTACCGGATATGGGTGGCTTTGATATTAGCCCAATCGTTTTATTTTTAAGCATCAATGTTTTTGAAATATTACTGATTTCATTCGCTCGTCAAACTAGTGCACCGGGTTTTATTATCGGTTTATAAGCAAGTTTATAGCGGATTTTTCATGCGCAGTGACGTACACTGCGCCTTCCAGAATTTCTCTTTACTTCATGTCAGGACCAATTGAATGCCGCAAGAAATACCTGCCAATTCAGTTGGCGTAGTCACGCCTCAAATTGCCACCTTTAATCAACCCCTAGAATTACGCAGCGGTAAAGTTCTTGAACGCTACGAACTCATCTATGAAACCTATGGCCAATTAAACGCAGATAAAACCAATGCGGTGTTAATTTGTCATGCACTAAGCGGTAATCATCATGCTGCTGGCTATCACAGTGCTGCCGATAAAAAGCCCGGCTGGTGGGACAGCTGCATTGGGCCAGGCAAAGCCATCGACACCAATACGTTTTTTGTAATTGCGCTTAATAACCTAGGCGGCTGTCACGGCAGTACCGGGCCGACATCGCTCAACCCTGAAACAAATGCACCTTATGGCAGCGATTTCCCGATGGTGCGTGTGCGTGATTGGGTTGAAAGCCAAGCACGTCTAGCTGATCGCCTTGGCATTGAAAAATTTGCCGCCATTATTGGTGGTAGCCTTGGCGGTATGCAAGCGTTACGTTGGGCTATTCAGTACCCTGAACGTTTACACTGCAGTGTCGTGATTGCATCAGCACCTAAGTTATCGGCACAAAATATTGCATTTAACGAGGTGGCTCGTAACGCCATTATGAGTGACCCTGAATTTCATGACGGGCATTACTTAAAGCATAACACCATACCAAAAGCGGGTTTAATGCAGGCGCGCATGTTGGCGCACCTAACGTATTTAAGTGACGACGCCATGGGTGAAAAATTTGGCCGTGACATGAAAGATACTGAAGTCCGTTACGACTACTCACCTGAATTTGAAGTCGAAAGTTATTTGCATTACCAAGGTGAAAAGTTTTCTACTACGTTTGATGCCAAAACGTATTTGTTAATGACCAAAGCGTTGGATTATTTCGACCCATCTCAATACTACGAAAATGATTTAGCAACCTGCTTAAGTCATGCGCAGTGCAAATTCTTGGTCGTGAGCTTTACCACGGACTGGCGTTTTAGTCCGGAGCGCAGCGAAGAAATTGTTGATGCCTTAATCGAATCCGATAAAGACGTCACCTATGCACGCATCGAATCAGAAAAAGGCCATGATGCTTTTTTAATTCCGATTCCAAGATACGTGGCATTATTCAGTGCTTATATGGAGCGCATTGCTAAGGAGCTGGCGCTATGAGCACTCAAAACAACACCGAACTGCGCAGTGATTTAAATATCATTCAAGATTGGATTAAGCCTAACAGCCAAGTCTTAGATTTGGGCTGCGGACACGGTGACTTGCTGTGTTATTTAAAAGCCGAAAAACAATGCAAAGGATATGGTTTAGAAATCAATCCAGAGTCCATTGTTAGCTGTGTAACAAAAGGGTTAAACGTGATTGAGCACGATTTAAACCATGGCTTAAAGCATTTTAAAGATGGCGCTGTCGATTCGGTTATCATGACTCAAGCACTGCAAGCGGTGCGTCGCCCCGATGTACTATTAGACGACATGCTCCGTGTGGGTAAAGAAGCCATCATCACGTTTCCTAACTTTGGTTACTGGCGCACGCGTTTTTACCTAATGACAAAAGGTGCAATGCCTATGTCAAAAACCTTGCATTACTATTGGTATGACACGCCGAATATTCACATGTGTACATTCCACGACTTTGAAAACCTGTGTCGTGACAAAAACCTCACGATCCTTGATCGTACCGTAGTAGACAGTCGCCACAAAGAATCGCTATCAACCCGTTTATGGCCTAACCTATTAGGTGAAGTCGCCATGTATCGTGTAACCCGTTAGGAGTAAGAAATGCGTTTATTCATAGCAAGCTGTTTATTATTGATGACAAGCCTAAGCTTTGCCGATAACCAAAGCGAACAAAAGCAAGTTTTTGGTGAATACGAAGTGCACTTTATTGGCTTAACCAGTAGCGAACTAGACAAGGACGTAGCAAAACTTTACGGCATTACACGTAGCCGTAATATTGGCTTTCTAAATATAAGCGTACTTAAAAAAGGCCAAGGCCCATTGCCTGTAGCATGGAATGCAAAAATTGAAGGCACCATGTCTAACCTAATCGGCCAAACACAAGAGCTTACCTTCACACGAGTACAAGAAACCAGTGCCTTATATTTCTACAGCACCTTTGATTTTTATGACGAAGATATGTATCGCTTCCATTTAAAGGTAACACCGGATGGCAATACACGAGCATACGATGTTAAGTTTTCTCAACGCTTTTATCGCGGCGAATAATCGAACATTTTAAACACATTGTTTGGCCGCTCTTTGAGCGGCTTTTCTTTTATTTACAGATCGAAATTGATTATGTCTCAGCAACAAATTGTTCTCGCCAGTGGCAACAAAGGCAAATTAGCCGAACTGCAAAATGCATTAGAAGGCTTTGACGTTGAGCTCATTGCACAAAGTGAATTTAACGTCACTGATGCAGATGAAACCGGTTTAAGCTTCATTGAAAATGCCATACTGAAAGCCCGTCATGCCAGCTTGGCCACGGGCTTACCCGCCCTTGCTGACGACAGTGGTTTAGAGGTGGATGCATTAGATGGCGCTCCTGGGATTTATAGTGCTCGTTACAGCATTATGGACGGAGAAACTGGGCCTTCTAGCGATGAAAAAAACAATCAAAAGTTATTAACCGCACTAAAAGGCGTGCAGCCTGAAAACCGCAACGCTCGTTTTCATTGTGTGCTGGCATTTGTGCGCCACGCTAAGGACCCTAATCCTCTTATTTGCCAAGGTGCTTGGGAAGGTCGCATTAAAACAGAATTAGACGGTGAAGGGGGGTTTGGTTATGACCCGTTATTCTTTGTAGAAACACTTAACTGCACATCGGCTCAACTTACAAAAGAAGAAAAAAACAAAATTAGCCATCGCGGTAAAGCCATCCAGCAATTAAAAAGCATTTTCCGTTTATGATGCGCCGCTTATCATGAGTACCTTACAGCTGCCGCCACTATCACTTTATATTCATGTGCCTTGGTGTGTGCGTAAATGCCCGTATTGTGATTTCAACAGTCACAAAGCCGACAGCAGATTACCTGAAAAAGATTATGTAAGAGCACTGCTTGATGATTTAGACACAGACCTTGCTTGGTTGAAAGACCAAGGCATTAAAGAACGTCCGCTGCACAGTATTTTTATCGGCGGTGGTACGCCATCATTATTAAGTGTTGCTGCTTTTGAGCAATTGTTTACTGGCTTAAAACAACGCTTCGTTTTTATGGATGATATTGAAATCACCATGGAAGCAAACCCTGGTACTTTTGAAGCTGATAAATTTAAAGGGTACCGCGAACTTGGCATTAATCGTTTATCGATCGGTATACAAAGTTTTCAAGACCATCAGCTAAAACATTTAGGGCGCATACACTCAGGTCAAGAGGCTATCAACGCCGTCAACATGGCCAAGGCGGCTGGCTTCGATAACTTTAATTTAGACTTTATGCATGGCCTACCGGATCAAACACTCGAGCACGCACTTGCTGATTTGCAACAAGGCATCGACCTTGGTCCTACCCATTTAAGTTGGTATCAACTGACCATTGAACCCAATACCGAATTCTTTAAACGACCACCTGTTTTACCTCAAGATGAAACCTTATGGGCTATACAAGAAGCAGGACAAACTCTACTGGCGAAAAATGGTTTTGATCAATACGAAATTTCAGCCTATGCACAGCAAGGCAAGCAAGCAAAACACAATTTAAATTATTGGCAGTTTGGGGATTACCTGGGCATTGGTGCAGGCGCTCACGGCAAGTTAACCGTACCTCACGTTGATATAAACCAAAGTAAAATTTACCGCACCGCCAAAACCCGTTTGCCAAAAGATTATTTGAATCTCGCTAAACGCTTTTTAGTCGTGCAAGACAACATTGAAGTAGACGATCGTGATTTAGAGTTTTTAATGAACGGTTTACGACTGTTTCATGGTGTTGATAAAACCTTGTTTAGTGAACGCACGGGTTTGGCCTTAAGCCAAATCGAAAGCAAGGTAGAAAACTTGGTTATCCAAGGTTTGCTTGAGTCCGGCGACAAATTAAAAACCACCGCACAAGGGCAGTTGTTTTTGAATGAGCTGCTTGAGAACTTCTTATAACCAAATGGAACATTAAGAAGGCCAACCATAAAACTAAGGCATTTGTATTTCATTATCCAAGCATTTAATTAAAAAGTACTATAATAATAAACAAACTCCTATTTAATAGACGTTTTTATAGCTATAGATATTCATTTATTCTAGTATTTGGACAGCAAAGGAGAATAAATATGAAAGCATTGATGGGCGACCTAGCTAAAATTATCAGAATGGATCCAAAAGGCCGAGAGCAATTAAAAAGGTAGTGTTCAAAATTCTGTGTCATTTCTTTAAAATCACTAAAAAAGAGATGACATATGACCAAACCAACATTCGATATGGAAGCCGTCCTTAAAGCCCTACGTGAAGGTCAAGACCTCACTGGAAAAGACGGTATTCTTACCCCTCTAATCAAGCAACTCACTGAAGCCGCCTTGCAAGCTGAGCTCGAAGATCACCTTGCTAATGATCCCAATCATAATCGTAAAAATGGCAAAACCCAAAAAACCATGAAATCTCCCGCAGGCAAATTCGAGCTAGAAACCCCTCGTGACCGCGCCGGAACCTTTGAGCCTCAAATCGTTAAGAAAAATCAGACACAGCTTACGGATGAGCTCGAGCGTAAAGTATTGGCTTTGTTTGCACTGGGTAATAGCTATCAAGATATCCGCTCACACATTGAAGATTTGTACGGCGTAAACCTCTCCAATGGCACCCTCAATGCCGTTACCGATAAACTCCTGCCAGAGCTTCAGGCATGGCGTACGCGTGAGTTAGATGCGGTTTACCCCATTGTTTGGCTTGACGCTATTCACTATAAAATCAAAGACAATGGCCGTTACGTGAGTAAAGCCATTTACACCATTTTGGCGGTGAATATTGAAGGCAAAAAAGAGCTGCTTGGCCTGTATTTATCGGACTCTGAAGGCGCTCATCACTGGCTAAGTGTGTTAACCGATTTAAACAATCGCGGTGTTAAAGATATTTTAATCTGCTGTATTGATGGCTTAAAAGGCTTCCCTGAAGCGATTGCGACCATCTACCCCAACACTGAAATCCAGCACTGTATTATTCATCAAATCCGCAACTCAATTAAATACGTTGCCAGTAAAAACCAGAAAGCGTTCATGGCGGATTTAAAGTGCGTTTATAAGGCGACTAACCTGAATGCTGCAGAAAGCGCTCTCGACGAGCTAGAAGCTAAGTGGGGCGATCGATACCCTATGGTGATTAAGTCTTGGCGAACCAAGTGGGATACCCTTACACCGTATTTTAAATACCCTGATTACGTGCGCAAAGCCATCTATACCACCAATGCCGTTGAAGCGGTACATCGGCAATTTAGAAAACTGACAAAAACCAAAGGCGGTTTTGCCAACGAAAACAGCTTGCTGAAATTATTGTACGCGGGTATTTTAAAAGTCTCGGAGCGCTGGACGCATCCCGTGCAAAATTGGAATCTTACGCTGTCGCAGCTGGCGATTCATTTTGAAGGTCGACTGGATGAACACATCGACCTGTAGAAAATTTAACTGACACAGAATTTTGAACAGCCTCA